>JBIJDJ010000049.1:0-16813 GCA_044344175.1 Sulfuritalea sp. | reverse complement strand
GTGGCGCATCCGGGACTGGTGTCGATCGCCGCCGAGGAATTCAGGAAGGTGCTGGGCGAACGCCCCAACCAGTGGGAAAAGCAGCGCGACGAAAACTTCGGGCCCAAGGACTGGCTCAACTTCCAGCCCGAACAGCCCATCACCGAGACCGGTGTGCGCAACAACATCAACGTCGGCATTCATTACCTCGGCAGCTGGCTCGCCGGCAACGGCTGCGTACCCATCCACAACCTGATGGAAGATGCCGCCACGGCGGAAATCAGCCGCTCGCAGATCTGGCAATGGGTGGTGTCACCCAAGGGCAAGCTGGATGACGGCCGCAAGGTCACCGCCGACATGGTGCGCGGGATCATTCCCGAGGAACTGGCCAAGGTGAAGGCGGTCGTGACTGCCCAGGGCGAAAAGACCGAAACCTACGACCAGGCGGCGAAGATCTTCGAGGAGATGTCGCTGGCCGACGATTACCCGGAATTCCTCACGCTGCCGCTTTACGAGGCGATGGACTAGGGATCATCTAAGCGTCGGCAAAAAGTCGGCGCCGGCTGCACGGCGACAACAACGGCGCGCGGGGCAACCCGTGCGCCGATTTCATTGCGGAATTTCATCGCCACTGCCAAGAACATTGCACCTTGAATGCTTGAGTCCAAAAATAGCCTGCTCCAATGGGGCAATCATTTTTTTTACTCGAAATGTCAGGCGCGGCCTGCAATAATCCCCCTGCAGGCAATAGTGACGCTGGTATGACGTTGCATTGAAGGGGGACAGGTAAGGTATCAGTTGGCACTGGAGTGCCACTGAGTATTCCTTGCCATTTCCATTGACTCGAAAACAAACGCTTTGCCTTTTATGGCAAGCGGATCATTTGGATTCGTAAGATGGCTGACGAAGCGAAAAAAACCGAATGCAGGGAAGGTTTCTTCCACTGCCTGTTTAACCCGCCCAAGTGCTCGATGTTGCGCATGATCGTCGTCGGTGTCCTGGGCGGCATCATCATCTGGGGCGGCCTCAACATGGGCATGGAGTACACCAACCGCTCCGACTTCTGCATGTCCTGCCATGAAATGACGATCCCGTTCGAGGAACTGAAAAAGACCGTCCACTACAAGAACCGCAGCGGCACCACGGTGCAATGCGCCGACTGCCACGTCGCCAGCAGCAAGACACCCACCGATTACATTTTCAAGTCCTTCCAGAAGATCGTGGCGGCGCGCGACGTCATCGGCCACATCAAGGGCACCCTCGAGACGCCTGAGAAATATGAGGAGCACCGCCTGATAATGGCCCAGCGCGTCTGGGAACGCATGAAGGAGAGGGATTCCAAGGAGTGCCGCAACTGCCACGACTTCAAGACGATGGACCCGGAAAAGCAGAAGGATCGTTCCGTCGTAAAGCATGAAGGCGCAGTTCAGGACGGCAAGACCTGCATCGACTGCCACAAGGGTATCGCGCACAAACCGGTGCACCATTTGCTGGAAGGCGGACAGGCCCCGGCCGGCGCAGCGGCCGCAAGCACTTCTCCGCCGCCGGCGCAAGCCCCGGTTGCACCAAAGCTTGAGGCCGCGCCCGCTCAAACATCTGCACCCGCCAGCACGGCCGCCACGCCGGCTGCCGCCCCTGCCCCTGCCGTGGCAGTCGCCGCGGCACCAGCTCAGCCCGCCAAGGCAACACCTAAGGCGGAAGCGCCCGCTGCCGCCAGCACAATTACTGCGCTGGATTGGAGCAAGGTGCCGTCACGCCAGATCAAGGTGTTCTATCCGGGCCAGGCCGGCCTCGAGTGGGTGATGAACAAGGCCGACCATTCCTCCGCCGCCGACATCATCGAAAAGAAACGCGCCTGCGCCAAGTGCCACGAAGGCGATGCCAACGAAGTCGGCGCCGCGATCGTGGCCGGCAAGCCGGTAGGCGTTTCCAAGACCGTGATGGAGCCGAATCCGCCCGCAAGCAAGGTCGGATTCATCCCGGTCACGTTCCAGACCACCCATGACGGCAGCAAGATCTATTTCCGCTTCGAATGGGTGCCGCCGAAGAACGGCGACAAGAAGCTGGACCCGAAAAACGAAGTCAAGCTGACCATGATGTTCGACGGCGGCGGCACCGTCGAAGGCAGTGAACTGAATGGCTGCTGGAGTACCTGCCATGTCGACTTGCGCACCATGAAAGACGCCAAGGATGACAAGAAGACCAAGTACATCAAGGACGCCGATCTCGCCAGCGGCAAGTTCATGGACCTGATCCAGTACCGTAGCGGCAAGGGCCAGAATCCGGTCGACGGCTGGGTGGACAGCGAACGTCACATGGACGGCGGCAAGAGCCAGCTCAAGGCCGAGGGCAAGAAAGAAGGCAACAAGTGGATCGTGACTTTCGAGCGTGCTTTGGCGGGTGGCGGCAAGGGAGACCATGCCATTACTGCCGACAAGGTGTATAACTTCGGCTTCGCGCTTCACGAGGATTACACCAACGCCCGTTTTCACTATGTTTCGCTGGGCTATCAGTTCGGCCTGGACAAACCCAGTCCGGGCGTGAAAAACTATATCGACGTGCAAAAGCAGTGACGCGACAACCGATTTTTCAGCAGTACATTCATCAATACCAAAGAGGAGACAAGATGATGATGAAGTGGAGACGATGGGCGCTGGCCACCGGCGTTCTGGCTGTATCCGCGCTGGCCCAGGCGGCACCGCCCACTGCGGCGATGTTGTCCTATGCCTGCGCCGGCTGTCACGGTACCAACGGCGGTAGCGCCGGTCCGACCATGCCGAGTCTGGCCAGTCAGTCCAAGGAAGCCATTGAAGCCGCCATGAAGAAGTTCAAGAGCGGCGAACGCCCCGGATCGATCATGGGTCGTCTGGCGAAGGGTTACAGTGACGCAGAAATCACCGCCATGGCGGAATTCTTCTCCAAGCAGAAGCTCCATGTCACGTCGCAGACCGTCGATTCGGCCAAGGTCAAGAAAGGCGCCAGCCTGCAGGAATCCAGCTGTGGCCGCTGCCATATCGAGGATGGCAAGGAAGGCAAGGACGACACACCGGTCATGGCCAGCCAATGGCTGCCCTACATGCAGATGCAGATGGCCGACTACCTGTCGGGCAAGCGCAAGATGCCGGAAAAAATGAAAGAGAAGGTCGATCCGATGTCCAAGGAAGACATCGACGCCCTCTTGCACTTCTACGCCAGCGTTAAATAAGGGAGAACACAACATGACTCTGGATCGCAGAAGTTTCCTCAAGTTGGTTGGCGCCAGTGCCGGTGCGGCGGGCGCAGTGAGCCTGCCGCTGATCGGACAGGCCGCCGAACTGATGCCCAAATCGGCCAAACGTGTCGTCGTGATCGGCGGCGGCTACGGCGGCACCATCGCCGCCAAGTACATTCGCATGATGGACAAGAGCATCGAAGTGGTGATGATCGAACGCAACGACCATTTCGTCTCCTGCCCGTTCAGCAACCTCTACATCGGCGGCATCCTCACCGACCTCAACCCGCTGACCATCAAGTACGACAAGCTCGCCGCGAATCACGGCGTCAAGGTCGTGCAGGCCGAAGTCACCGCCATCGATGCGGCAGCCAAGACAGTCACGACCTCCAAGGGAACGATCGCCTATGATCGTCTCGTCGTGTCCCCTGGCATCGATTTTCGCCTGGATGAAATGAAGGGCTACGATGCGGCCGCAATGGAAAAGATGCCTCACGCCTGGAAGGCCGGTCCGCAGACCGTCCTGCTGCGCAAGCAACTGGTGGACATGAAGGATGGCGGCACCGTGGTAATGACCGTACCTCTCGCGCCCTACCGCTGCCCGCCCGGACCTTACGAGCGCGCCAGCCTGATTGCGCACTACCTGAAGAAGAACAAGCCGAAGTCGAAGGTTGTCGTGCTCGACGCCAATCCCGACATCACGTCGAAGGGCGGCCTGTTCAAGAAGGGCTGGAAGGACAATTACGAAGGCATCATCGACTACCGTCCGGCCAAAAAGGTCACCGAGGTGGATGCCAAGGCCATGGCCGTCATGGTCGAAGGTCTCGAAGAGGTCAAGGGTGACGTCATCAACGTCATTCCGCCGCAACGTGCAGGACAAATCGCCGTCGCTGCCGGATTGGTCGGTGATGACAAGAACTGGTGCCCGGTCAATGCGAATACCTTCGAATCGACCAAGCAGGCCGGCATCCATGTCATCGGTGACGCCTGCATCGCCGGAGCGATGCCGAAATCGGGCTACTCGGCCAACTCCGAAGCCAAGGTCTGCGCCATGAATATCGTCGCGCTGATGAATGGCAAGGAGACCACCGAACTGTCGGGTATCAACACCTGCTACAGCTACATCACCGACAAGGAGGCTGTAAGCGTCGCTGCGGTGTACGTCGTCAAGGAAGGCAAGATCATTGCCGTGCCGAATTCCGGCGGCGTTTCGCCGGCAGACTTCTCGGCCGCCAAGATCGAGGCCGTGTATGCCGAAAGCTGGTTGAAGAACATCCTGACCGAAATGTCGACCTGATCGTTGTTTCTCGCTCCAAACAACAAACCCCGCTACGGCGGGGTTTGTTGTTTTTCACGCCACAAAAGTCGGCGCTGGCGACACGGCGGCAAACGCTATTGCAGTCCGCCGATATATACCGACACGGCCTTGGTTTCCAGTTCGGTGAGCTTCGCCGCAATCGAGTGCATGATCGAGTTGTCATTGGTGCGCGCGCGCTTGTTGAACTCCTTCAACTGCACCTCGATGTAAGCCGGGTGCTGTCCGGCCAGGCGTGGCAGTTGTTCGGTGCCAAAACCCTTCGGACCATGGCACGAGGCGCAGGCCGCCACCCCGGAATAGTTGTTGCCGCGCTGAAAAATGTACTTGCCCACCCCCGCCAGATCGACATCGCCCGGCTGACGTCCGCCCGCCTTCCTGCTGGAGAAAAATGCCGCCAGGCCAACGATATCCTCATCCGGCAAGTCCTTCGCCATATCGGTCATGGTCTCACCCTTGCGCCGGCCATCACGAAAATCTTTCAGCTGCTTGACCATGTAATCCGGATGCTGCGCGGCAAGCCGCGGGTAAATCGCGCTGGCGCTTTCGCCTTCCGGCCCATGACACAGGGCACACCGCGAGGCGATGATCTCGGCAACACGCGGGGAAACAATCGGCGCAGGCGGCGCCGCGGCCGCCTGCAGCGGCAGAATTCCGGCGGCGACCGCCATCAGTAGTCCGGCAAATGCTTTCATAAGCTTTTCTCCTTGCGTGACTAAACAGCTATCCGGCAACACCCGTGCTGCCAAAGCCGCCGGCGCCGCGCTCGCTGGCGGGAAATTCGTCCACAACATTGAATGCCACCTGCACCACCGGCACCACCACCAGTTGCGCCAGGCGATCCAGCGGATTCAAGGTGAAGGCATCGTGGCCGCGGTTCCAGGTGGACACGAAAATCTCGCCCTGGTAGTCGGAATCGATCAACCCCACCAGATTGCCCAGCACGATGCCGTGCTTGTGACCCAGACCCGAGCGTGGCAGGATCATCGCCGCCAACGCCGGATCGGACAGATGAATCGCGATGCCTGTCGGGATCAGGACGGTTTCACCCGGTTGAATTTTTATCGCCATTTCGATACAGGCACGCAGGTCAACACCAGCCGCTCCCGATGTGGCGTATTGCGGCGCGTAGCGCTCGTCCTTCAGACGCGCATCGAGAATCTTGAGGTCAATGCTGGCCACGCGGCGTCTCCATCAGCGTGGCGACATGCGCAACGATGCCGCGTGCCACTTCGGACTTGTCCGCTGGCGGCAAGGCATGCGCGCCGGCCGCATCGAACAGGGTCACCGCATTGCTGTCGCCGCCCAGTCCGTCCTGTACCAGGTTGCCGACCACCAGCGCAAGCTTCTTGGCCACGCGCTTGCCTTCGGCGTACTTCGCCAAGTTCCGGCTCTCCGCCGCGAAGCCGACGCAAAACGGTGCATCGGGCCGTGCGGCAACTTCGGCGAGGATGTCGGGGTTGACGTCGAGTTCGACCGTCAGGCTGCTTGCGCTTTTCTTGATCTTCTGCAGGGCGGTCTGCCGCGGCCGATAGTCGGCTACCGCCGCGACGCCGATAAATACGTCCTGCCCGGGCAATGCCTGCATCACCGCGTCGCGCATTTGCAGGGCACTTTGCACATCCACCCGACGCACGCCGCGCGGTGTGGCGAGCGCAACCGGACCGGCAATCAAGGTCACCTCTGCACCCGCCTCCACACAGGCACGCGCCAAAGCGAAGCCCATCTTGCCCGAACTCGAATTGGTGAGGCCGCGCACCGGATCAAGTGCTTCGAAAGTCGGGCCGGCGGTCAGCAAGACACGCTTGCCGGCAAGGGTTTTGGCTTCTAGCGAGGCATAAAGATCAGCGAACAGTTCGCTTGCCTCCAGCATGCGGCCATCACCCACCTCACCGCAGGCCTGTTCGCCATGCGCCGGGCCGAGGACACTCACACCATCCGCTCTCAGTTGCGCCACATTGCGCTGCGTCGCGGCGTTTTCCCACATCTGGCGGTTCATGGCGGGGGCTACCAGCAGAGGACAATCACGCGCCAGACAAAGCGTCGAAAGCAGGTCATCGGCAAAGCCGTGTGCCAGTTTGGCCAGGAAATCCGCTGTGGCCGGGGCTACCAGCAAGGCGGCCGCACCGCGCGTGAGGTCGATGTGGGCCATGCCGTTCTCCATGCGCTCGTCCCACAGCGCCTGCCATACCCGGCGCCCGGTAAGCGCCTGGAAGGTTGCAGCACCGACGAACCGGGCACCGGCCGCCGTCAGGGCGACATCAACGGTCGCACCCGCCTTGACCAGCAGGCGCACCAGTTCTGCCGCCTTGTAGGCCGCCACGCCGCCCGTCACCCCGAGCACGATGCGTTTGCCCTGAAATTCAGTCATGACATTAAAATCCCGCCAATCGGCAACCAAGCGGGGATTCTAAACCATGGCCATACGCGATTGGCCCGCGGCGGAACGACCGCGCGAAAGGCTGGCCCAGCAAGGCGCAGCGGCGCTGTCGGACGCCGAACTGCTGGCAATTTTTCTGCGCGTCGGCGTTCGCGGCAAAAGCGCGGTCGATCTGGCTCGCGAACTGCTGGCCAGCTTCGATGGTGACCTGGCGCGTCTTGCTGCCGCCAGTACGAAGGATCTTGCCCGCCTTCCCGGCATCGGACCGGCCAAAGCCGCCCAACTCGCCGCGACACTGGAACTGGCGCGCCGTGCGCTCGCCGGATCGCTGAAGGCAAAGGACGCGATGGCCTCACCCCAGGCGGTTCGTGACTGGTTGCGCCTGTCGCTGGGCAACCTGCAGCACGAGGTCTTCGTCGCCCTGTGGCTGGATGCCCAGAACCGGCTTATCGTCAGCGAGGAACTGTTTCGCGGCACGCTGACGCAAACCAGCGTTTATCCGCGCGAAGTCGTCAAACGGGCGCTGATACACAACGCCGGCGCCGTAATCCTCGCCCACAATCACCCCTCGGGGCTTGCTGAACCCTCGCGCGCCGACGAAGTACTCACTTCGTCGTTGAAGCTGGCTTTGGCACTGATAGACGTCAAGCTTCTTGACCATTTCATCGTAACCGGAGGCGCAGAACCCTTGTCCTTCGCCGAACGCGGATTGATTTAAATTCGGAGATTCAGTGCAGGCTAATGCCGGCTTTATCGGCATTAAGAACAGCGGCCGCATCTAAAAAAGAATTGAGTTTTGGCCCGATTGTTTGGTAAACTAGCCGGCTTCGCAAAATCAGCACTCAGGAGCACCACATGTCTCGCGTATGTCAAGTGACGGGCAAGGCCCCGATGGTAGGGAACAATGTGTCCCACGCCAACAACAAGACCAAGCGTCGCTTTCTGCCTAACCTGCACAGCCGCCGCTTCTGGATCGAAACCGAAAACCGTTGGGTTAGTCTGCGCGTGTCGAACGCCGGTCTGCGCACCATCGACAAGAAGGGCATCGACGTTGTCCTCGCCGAGCTGCGTGAGCGCGGCGAGCGCGTCTAACAGGAGGAAGCATCATGGCAAAGGGCGGACGCGAAAAGATCAAGCTGGAATCCACAGCCGGCACGGGACACTTCTACACCACGACAAAGAACAAGAAGACCACCCCGGGAAAGCTGGAATTCCTGAAGTATGACCCGAAGGCGCGCAAGCACGTCGCCTACAAGGAAGTGAAGCTGAAGTAATTCTCAGCCAATCCCAAAAAAACCCGCCATCGGCGGGTTTTTTGTTGTCCGTCAGAATATACGTCAGACAGCGTAGCAGCGCAGCCGTCGTGAAAACTCCTCCAGCTGACGGATTCCGCTTTGCTCCGCACGGGCGACCCAGTCCTGCAACTGCTGCACCAACTGGTCATGCGAGGCCGAAGACCGGGCCCAAAGCGCCTCCAGTTCGGCGCGCATGGCATACGCCGTGGTGAGGGTTTCACTCCTGGCAAGCAGGGCGGTCAAGCGCTCTTTTTGGTGAACCGGCAACGCTGCACCATCCTGACCCAACAAACGCTTCATCATGCGGCCTTCCCGCGCATCGATCCTTAACTGGTCAAATTCCTCGGCGGCCAACAGACGAAGGGCCTTCAGGTATTTTGCCAGCACGTCATAGCGATGTGTCACCACCGCTTGCAGCATATCCAGATCAATGGCGGGACGAAGCGCCCCGAACCGCAGCGTCGGCGCCACCTTCTTCACTCGCGCCAGACCCAGCATCTCCATCAGACGGATATACATCCAGCCGATATCGAATTCATACCACTTGTTCGACAGTTTGGCGGAGGTAGCGAATGCGTGATGGTTGTTGTGCAGTTCCTCGCCGCCAATCAGAATACCGAGCGGGAAAAAGTTGGTGGAGGCATCGGCGCAAGCGAAATTCCGATAGCCCCAGAAGTGGCCGATGCCATTCACCACGCCGGCCGCCCAAAAGGGAATCCAGACCATTTGCACGCCCCAGATCAACACGCCGGGCCAAACGCCAAACAAGGCAACATCAATGCACAGCATGAGCATGATCCCGAATTTGTATGGCTGGCCATAGACCTTTCGCTCCAGCCAGTCATCGGGCGTACCGTGGCCGTAGCGCTCCATGGTTTCGGCATTACGCGATTCCTTGACGTAGAGAAACACGCCGGTCCACAACACCCGATTCAGACCGAGCACCCGCGGGCTGTGCGGATCGGCTGCCGTCTCGCACTTGGCGTGATGCTTGCGGTGAATCGCCGCCCATTCCCTGGTGACCATGCCGGTCGTCAGCCATAACCACAAGCGGAAGATATGGCTGGGAATCGGGCCCAGTTCCAGCGCGCGATGGGCCTGATGCCGGTGCAGAAAAATGGTGACTCCGGCAATGGTGACGTGGGTCAATACTGCGGTAACAAGTACGTAGCCCCACCAGGGGAGATCAAGAATTCCGGAGTACATGGAGATCGCCTTTCAAGATTAGGTGGAGTTTGCGCAGCAGGCAGACCCTTTGTCAATGTTTTGCCTTGCCGCGCGCCGGCTCCGCATCTGCAAGACGGAAATCGATCTTGTTCGCCTCCATGTCGACGCGAGTCAGCTGCACGCGCACCCGATCGGACAGGCGAAAACGTCGACCGCTGCGCTCGCCGACCATGGCATGCGATTTTTCGTCGAAATGGAAGTAGTCCTGACCGAGTTCTGACACATGCACCAGACCTTCGACGAAAACCCCGTCCAGCGCGACGAAGATGCCGAACGGCACCACCGAGGAAATGCTGCCCTCGAAGATTTCGCCGACGCGATCCTTCATGTAGAAGCACTTGAGCCAGGCCTCGACATCGCGCGTGGCATCGTCGGCCCGCCGCTCGGTCATCGAGCAGTGCAGGCCGATTTCCTCCCACGAAGTTGCCCCCCCTGCAGGCTCGTAGCGCCGTGCCGCCAACGCCGACTTTATGGCGCGATGCACCAGCAGATCGGGGTAGCGGCGGATCGGCGAGGTGAAGTGCGTGTAGCTCTCGTAGGCCAGGCCGAAATGGCCGACATTGTCCGGGCTGTAGATGGCCTGGCGCAATGATCTCAGCATCACGGTTTGCAGGAGCTGCCGGTCTGGCCGCTGGCCGATCTTTTCCAGCAGCTTGGCATAGTCCTGCGCCTTGGGCGCCTCACCGCCTCCGAGTTGAAAGCCGAACGTGCCGAGAAAATCCCGCAGCTTGACCAGCCGTTCCGGTGTCGGCCCTTCGTGCACACGATACAGCGACGGATGCTCGCGTTCGCGCAGAAACTCCGAGGCACAGACGTTCGCCGCCAGCATGCATTCCTCGATCAGCTTATGCGCCTCGTTGCGCTCGTAAGGCTCGATGCGCTCGATCTTGCCATGGTCATCGAAAATCATGCGCGTTTCGACAGTCTCGAAATCGATCGCGCCACGCTTGACCCGCTCCTTCGCCAGTTGCCGGTACAGCGTGTTCAGCGCTTCCAGGTGCGGCAGCAAGGATCCCAGGCGCTTGCGGGTTGGTTCGTCCTTGTCATACAGAGCGGCGGCAACCTCCGTGTAGGTCAAACGCGCATGCGAAAACATCACCGCCGGATAAAAGCGATAGCGGCTGATCGCGCCCGTGGCGTTGATCGCCATGTCGCACACCATGCACAGCCGTTCCACCTGTGGATTGAGCGAGCACAATCCGTTGGAGATCTTTTCCGGCAGCATCGGAATCACGCGCCGCGGGAAGTACACGGAATTGCCACGGGCATAGGCATCGTGGTCCAGCGCGCCGCCCGCAGTCACATAGTGCGAAACATCGGCAATCGCCACGACCAGCCGGAAGCCCTTGCCCTGACGTTCGCAGAACACCGCATCATCGAAGTCCCTGGCCGTCTCGCTGTCGATGGTCACCAGCGGCAGACCTGTCACGTCTTCGCGGCCCTTCCAGTCCGACTTGCGCACCACATCGGGCAATTTTTTGGCTTCTGCCAGCGCATCGCTCGAAAACTCGTAGGGGAGTTCGTGTTTGCGCAAGGCAATTTCAATTTCCATGCCCGGGTCGGCGTAATTGCCCAGAACTTCAACCAGGCGGCCGATCGGTTGCGAATGCTTGCTCGGCTGCTCGATGAGTTCAATCATCACCACCTGCCCCGACTGCGCCTTGAGCGCCTTCTTTGCGCCCTTCTCGGGGGGCGCCAGCAAGATGTCCTGGCTGATGCGCTTGTTCTCGGCGGCAACAAAACGCACGCCGTGCTCCTCGATCACGCGCCCCACGATGAACCGATTGGCCCGCTCCGTCACTTCGACGATCTTGCCTTCCGGACGCCCCTTGCGATCGACACCGATAACCCGTGCGATGGCCTTGTCGCCATGCAGTACCTTGTCCATTTCCTTGGCGGAAAGGAACAGGTCGGCGCCTCCCTCTTCCGGAACCAGAAAACCGAAGCCGTCCGGATGGCCGGCCACGCGTCCACGCACCAGATCCGCCTTGTCCGGGATCAGCCAGTCACCGCGTCGATTCTGCATGAGCTGCGCTTCGCGTGCCATGGCCCCCAACCGACGCTGGAACGGCTCCAGTTCGAACGGCTGGATATCGAGCAGCTCGACGAGGCGCCCCAGTTCCAGCGGCGCACCCTGCGCCGCCAGCGTTTGCAGGATGTATTCGCGACTTGGCAGAGGCTGCTCGTACTTGGCCTTTTCGCGTTCGAACTGCGGATCGGCGCGACGAATTTTTGAAAGCTTGCGGGTGTTATGCGACTTGTTTGACAATCTGTTCTTTTCCTTTAAAATTCGCGCCTCGTTTCGCGCCTGCCCAGGTGGCGGAATTGGTAGACGCACTAGTTTCAGGTACTAGCGATGAGAGTCGTGGGGGTTCGAGTCCCTTCCTGGGCACCAAGCATGGTACGCGAAAAAAGAAATGAGCAAAGGCCGCCAGGATTTTTCTAGCGGCCTTTTCTTTTCATGCCCCGGTCCCTTCAGGGCCGGAACGGTATCCTAGGGCCGCTTCGCCCCTTATTCGAAGGGATGCCTCAATACTATCGTTTCTTCGCGATCCGGCCCGGTGGAAATCATGTCCACCGGCACATCGCATAGTTGTTCCATGCGCTTGATATAGGCGCGGGCCTCGGCCGGCAAACCGTCCAGCGTCTTGACGCCGACCGTACTGCCCTTCCAGCCGGGCAAGGATTCATAGATCGGTTCGCAGCAGGCGAGGTCATCCGCGCCCACCGGCAGGATGTCCGAAACACCGCCGTTGATGCGATAGCCGGTGCAGATCTTGAGTTCCTCGACACCGTCCAGCACATCGAGCTTGGTGATGCACAGGCCGGAGACGCCATTGATCTGGATCGCACGCTTCAATGCCGCCGCATCGAACCAGCCGCAGCGCCGCGCGCGTCCCGTGGTGGCGCCGAATTCATGGCCTTTGGTGGCCATGTGTTTTCCGACTGGATCCTGCTTGTCTACCGCGTCGTAGAGTTCTGTCGGGAAGGGTCCGCCGCCCACCCGCGTGGTGTAGGCCTTGGTGATGCCCAGGATGTAATGCAGCATGCCCGGCCCCACTCCGGCGCCCGCTGCCGCCGCACCGGCAACGCAGTTGGATGAGGTAACAAACGGATAGGTACCGTGATCGATGTCGAGCAGAGTGCCCTGGGCGCCCTCGAACAGCAGATTGGCCCCACCCTTGTGCGCATCGTAGAGCGCGCGCGGTACGTCGGCAATCATTCTGGTCAGGCGTGGCGCCATAGCCATCGTGCTGTCATAGACCTGCTGAAAATCGACCGGGGCGGCGCCATGGTAATTCGTCAGCACGAAATTGTGATATTCGAGAATCTCGCCCAAGCGCTCGGCAAAACGCTTGGGCTTGGTCAGATCCTGCAGACGGATGGCGCGACGCGCCACCTTGTCCTCGTAAGCCGGCCCGATGCCGCGGCCGGTGGTGCCGATCTTGTTGCTGCCGCGCGCGACCTCACGGGCAACGTCCATGGCCTGGTGGTAGGGCAGGATCAACGGGCAGGCTTCGGATATCTTCAGCCGCGCCTCGGCATCGATGCCGGCTTCCGCCAGTTCGTCGAGCTCTTTTATCAGCGCTTCGGGCGACAGCACGACGCCGTTGCCGATGTAGCAGGTGACGCCGGCACGCAGAATGCCGGAAGGTACCAGGTGCAGCACGGTCTTCTTGCCGGCGATAACCAGCGTATGGCCGGCGTTGTGTCCGCCCTGAAAGCGCACCACACCCTGCGAGTGATCGGTCAGCCAATCGACGATCTTGCCCTTGCCTTCGTCGCCCCACTGGGTGCCGACGACCACCACATTCTTTGCCATTTCAGTCTTCCTTCAGGGATTCAATGATCCAGTTGTCGCCGCTGTGTACCAGAATCCGGTCGCAGCCGGCTTCGCGCCATGTGCCCTTGTGCCCCGGCAGGGCCAACACCACGCGCTCGCCTTGCGCGCGCAGGCGCAAGGCCTCGGCGTGCAGGGCATCATCCTCGGGCCAGGGAGCGAGAATCGCCCCCCGGGGCTCGCGATTCGGCGCCAAACGCGCCAGCTCCCGCAAGTCCATGGAAAAACCGGTGGCCGGTCGAGCACGACCGTAGGTCCGGCCGAAATCATCATAGCGGCCACCGAGGGCCACAGCACCGGGATTGCCGGCGCAATAGGCAGCAAAGGCTACCCCGCTGTGATAGTGGTAGCCGCGAAGGTCTGCCAGGTCGAAGCTGAGCGGCAAGTCGGTGAGGGCGTCGGCAAGGCGCTGCAGGTCGGACAGCGCGGCCGCGATCTCGGGCAATGCCGGCAAGACCTGTGCTGCGCGCGCCAGCACCCGCCGGTCGCCGTAAAGCTCGGGCAGACCCAGCAGTGCCGAGCGAACGGGATCGGCGACCCCGCTCACCAGCTCGCGCACGGTCGGCACGTCCTTGCCTTGCAGGGCGCCGAACAGTTCCTCTTCAGCCTCGGGCGCCAAGCCAGCCTTCCTGGCGAGCGCGCGAAAAACCGCGACGTGTCCGAGGTCGAAGCGGGATGCCTTGATGTCGCATCGAGCCAGGGCGGCGGCCAACAGGCGAATCACCTCGATATCGGCCTCCAGCCCGGCATGGCCGTAGAGTTCGGCACCTATCTGCAGGGGCTCGCGTGTCGCATTGAAACCTGCGGGCAGAGTGTGCAAGGCACTGCCGCAATAGCACAGCCGGGTAACACCCTTGCGGTTCAGCAGATGGGCATCGATGCGCGCCACCTGCGGCGTGATGTCGGCGCGCAGGCCCATGCTGCGGCCGGAGAGTTGGTCGACCAGCTTGAAAGTGCGCAAATCGAGATCGTGGCCGCTGCCGGTCAGCAGGGATTCGACGTATTCAAGCAGGGGAGGAATGACAAACTCGTAGCCGTTGCGGGCAAACTCGTCGAGCAGGCTGCGCCGCAGCACCTCGATGCAAGCCGCATCGCGCGGCAGCACGTCTTCAATCGCTTCAGGCAGGAGCCAGCGCCGGTTTGCCATGGCAGTCAACGGAAAATCGTAAGCAGTACGACGCCGATCAGCATCGACGACAGGCCGATGAAGCGGATCTGCCCGTCGCTGAGTTCCGTCACGCGACGGAAGGTCTCCCGCCATATGCGTGGCGCAAGAAAGGGCAGGAGGCCTTCGAGCACCAGCATCAGGGCGAAAGCCAGCAGCAGAAGATTGAGCATTGCAAACCGGTACCGATCCTGATTACTTTCCCTTGCCGCTGTTCTTCAGGTACTTGAAGAATTCGGAATTGGGCTCGATTACCATGAGGTCGCTCTTGTTCCTGAAGCTGCCGCGATAGGCTTCGAGGCTGCGATAGAAGGCATAGAACTCCGGGTTCTCGCCGAAGGCACGACCGTAGATCGCCGCTCCCCTGGCATCGCCCTCGCCCTTGATCTTTTGCGCATCGCGATAGGCCTCGGCCAGGATCACCTCGCGCTGGCGGTCGGCGTTGGCCTTGATTTTCTCGGCTTCAGCGGCACCCTCGGCGCGCAATTCGTTGGCGACGCGCTTGCGCTCGGTTTCCATGCGTCGATAGACCGACTCCGATACTTCCGGCGGCAGGTCGACACGCTTGAGCCGCACATCGACAATTTCAACGCCGATCGCGCGCATGTCGGCATCGGCTTTCTTCTTCACCGCAACCATGATGTCGTCACGGGCGCCCGAGACCACGTCATGCACCGTGCGCCGGCCGAACTCTTCACGCAGGCCTGAATTGACGGTCTGCGACAAGCGCGTCTTGGCCAGCATCTCATCGCCACCGACCGAGTTGTAGTACTGCTTGACATCGTGAATGCGCCACTTGACGAAGGAATCCACCAGCACCGGCTTCTTCTCGGCGGTGAGAAAACGTTCCGGCTCGGGCGAGTCCAGCGTCAGGATGCGCTTGTCGAAGATCCGCACGTTCTGAATCAGCGGCCACTTGAAGGCCAGACCCGGCTCGGATACGACTTCCTTGATCTCGCCAAGCTGGAAAATGATCGCGAACTGCCGCTGATCGACGGTAAAAATCGTCATGGCGAACAGCACCAGCAGGCCGAAGGTGAACGAGGCTACAAAAGACAGATGGCGCTGCATCAGCGTTCTCCCCGTTCGCGCGAGCCAAGGTTACCCCGTGTCCGGGTGTCACCCGGTGCTGAACGCTCTGTCTGCGGCGGCGCGTCCGGCGTCGCGGCGGCGGGGGCCGGATTGGCGCGCGGGGCCTGGACTGCGTCGGCTACCGTCGGTGCAACAGTTGCGGCACCCGCCGCCTGCATCAGCTTGTCCAGCGGCAGATAGAGCAGGTTGCCCGGCCCCTTGGCGTCGAGCAGCACCTTGCTGGTATTGGCGTAAACCTGTTGCACGGTTTCGAGATACATGCGGCTGCGCGTGACTTCCGGCGCCTTGCTGTACTCGGTCAGGATCTGCTTGAAGCGCGACGCATCGCCCTCGGCAGTGACGATGATGCGCTGCCGGTAGCCGGTGGCCTCCTCCATCAGCCGCGACGCCGCGCCGCGCGCCCGCGGAATCACGTCATTGGCGTAGGCCTGGCCCTCGTTCTTCTGCCGCTCGCGGTCCTGTCCGGCCTTGACGGCGTCATCGAAGGCGGCCTGCACCTGCTCCGGCGGCTGGGTGCTTTGCATATTCACCGACCGTACAAGAATGCCCGTCTTGTAGCGATCGAGGATTTCCTGAATCAGTTTCTGCGTATTCGCAGCGATCTGGTCGCGCCCCTCGTAGAGCACGAAGTCCATCTTGTTCTTGCCAACCACTTCGCGAATCGCAGTTTCCGCCGCCTGCATCACAGCATCGTCGGGGTGACGATTGTTGAACAGGTAGGCCTGCGGATCGGAGAGCAGGTACTGCACGGCGAACTGAACGTTGACGATGTTCTCGTCGTCGGTCAGCATCAGCGCTTCCTTGAGGACCTTGTTCTTGTCCGAGCCGCGATAGCCGACTTCGACCGTGCGTACGCCGGTGACATTGACAATTTCATTGCTCTGGATCGGCCACGGCAGACGCCAGCGCAGACCCGGCTCGGTGGTTTCCTTGAAGCGGCCAAACTGGAGCACGACGCCGCGTTGCGAGGCGTCGACAATGTAGAAGCTGCTGCCCAGCCAGACCACGGCCACCAGCATCAGGATGATGCCGATGCCGCCGCCGAACTGCCTGGGGCTGATCGAGGGCATGCGGCTGCCCGTATCGTCACCACCACCGCCGCCGCCCTCACTGCCACCACCCTTGTTGCCGAACAGTCCGGACAGACGGCGATTGAAGTCGCGCCAGAGTTCTTCGAGATCGGGAGGGCCTTGATTACCGCCGCCGCGCTTGCCGCCACCGGGCTGATTGCCCCAGCCGTGGTCGTTGAGAGACATGAGGATTCCGGCTATCACGTGTGTATGTTTTGGGTAGTGGAAGAAGGAGAAA
>JBIJDJ010000048.1:0-16891 GCA_044344175.1 Sulfuritalea sp. | reverse complement strand
CAGCATGAAGCGCATCGTTTTCGGCCTCGGCCTGGCGCAGGTGGTGGTGACTACCCTGATCGCCACGCTGCTGGCGCGTTTTGCCGGCATTCCCTGGCTGGCCGGCATTGCCCTGGGCGGCGCGTTGACGATGTCATCGACGGCGATGCTGTCCAAGCTGCTGACCGAGCGCGGCGAACTCGATGCGCCGCACGGGCGCGAAGTGATCGGCGTGCTGCTGTTCCAGGACATCGCGGTGGTGCCGCTGCTGGTCATGATCCCGGCATTCTCGCAACCCGTCGAAGTGATGGCCGAAGCCCTGCTGCTGGCGGGCATCAAGGCCGCCGTGCTGCTGACGCTGGTGCTGTTCGTCGGCCAGCGCGCCCTGTCGGCCTGGTTCCACCTGGTGGCGCGCAGAAAATCCGCCGAGCTGTTCATGCTCAATGTGCTGCTGATTACCCTCGGCCTGGCCTGGCTGACCGAACTCGCCGGCCTGTCGCTGGCGCTGGGGGCCTTCACTGCCGGCATGCTGATCGGCGAGACCGAATACCGCTACCAGGTGGAAGAAGACATCAAGCCCTTCCGCGATGTGCTGCTCGGGCTGTTCTTCGTCGCCATCGGCATGCGCCTGAATGTGCCGCAGATCGTCGGCCAGTGGCCCCTGGTGGTCGGCATATTGATGGCGCTGGTGACGCTCAAGCTGGTGATCGTCGGCACCTTTTCCAGGATCCTCGGCAGTTCGCCGGGCACCGCCCTGCGCAGCGGGCTATGGCTGTGTGCCGGCGGCGAATTCGGTTTCGTGATCCTCGCCCGCAGCCGCGACGTACATCTGCTCGGTGCCGACGTGCTGCAACCGGTGCTGGCGGCCATGGTGCTGTCGCTCCTACTGGCGCCGCTGATAGTGCATTTTTCCGACCGCCTGGTATTCCGCTTCGTCGCCTCCGAATGGCTGCTGCGCTCGATGCAATTGACCCAGCTTGCGGCACAGTCGTTGACTACCGACAAGCATGCGATCATCTGTGGCTATGGCCGTACCGGCCAGCATCTGGCGCGTTTCCTCGAAGCCGAGGGCGTGTCCTTCATGGCCCTCGACCTTGACCCGGAGCGCGTGCGCGAGGCCAGCATGGCGGCCGAAGCGGTCTCCTACGGCGATTCGTCGAAAAAGGAAACCCTGCTGGCGGCGGGCCTGTCGCGCGCCAGCGTGGTGATCATCACTTTTGCCGACATCGACGCCGCGTTGCGGGTGATCCACCGCGTCAGGGAACTGCGTCCCGATGTCGCCATCGTCTCGCGCGCCAGGGAGCAGGACGACGTGGAAAAACTCTACGCCGCGGGCGCCGCCGAAGTGGTGCCGGAAGCCCTCGAATCGAGCGTGATGCTTGCCACCCATGCGCTGGCGCTGTCGGGCATACCGATGCACAAGGTGATCAAGCGCCTGCGCGAAATGCGCGAAAAACATTACTCGCTGCTGCGCGGCTTCTTCCACGGTGCCACCGATGCCGGTGCGCACTTGGCCGATGCCGACCAGCCGCGCCTGCATGCGGTGACGCTGACGCCCGGCGCCGGCGCGATCGGGCGCCGGGTCGGTGAAATCGATCTGGCAAAAGTCGGCGCCGGCGTCACGGCGATCCGGCGCCGTTCGCAGCGCGCGCTGAAACTGGAGCCGGAACTGCAGTTGATCGAAGGCGATGTGGTCGTGCTGATCGGGACGGCGGCGGCGGTGACGGCGGGGGAGGACATATTGCTGCGCGGGAAATAAAAAAGCCCGCCGAAGCGGGCTTATCTGGCTTTGTTTCGATGCTTTTTTAGGTAACCTTCTTGCAAACGGTGTACATCGCATTGCCGTCATCAACATAGCTTGCTGCCGGGCTCGTCTTTCCAGTAGCCGCCACCGTAATATCAACGGCAGTCGTCGCTCCATCGGCGGCCACCAGCAGCCCGGCACCCTGCGTCCATGCCCTCACGGATCCGCCATTGGGTTTTCCGTCATCCAGTTGATTGTCGAGAGATTCCGCAATCCTGCCCAATATATTGGTTTGGCAAACTACCAGGCCGGCCAGTCCTTGAGTCAATGCGGCGACCGTCTGATTTCCGGCGCCATACTGTACGCCGGTGATGCCGCCAACGGCGTTGATTGGCTGGGCGGCGCTGCTTGTTTCGCCACCGATGAAGCCGGCCAGGCGCAAGTGTTGCCAGAACAACCGCGACTCTGGTTCGGGCGTTGCCGTGCCGGCATTGAAAGCGCCGCTCAGCGTGGCGCCACCGTCACCAGCGGTAGTGCCGGCCCATCTCCCTGGCGGCGTAGTAGCAGCACTAGCATTTAAGTCGTCGCCGGGAAGAGCCTTGTAGCGGTCCTGATACCCATACACCGCGGTACTGATGCCATTCATATCGTTCAAAAGGTTCTTGATCTTGGCGCTGTTGATGAGTTCCTGGCCCTTGAGCACACCGCCCAGCAGCAGGCCGATGATGACCAGCACGATGGCGATTTCGACTAGGGTAAAACCGGATTGTCTGCTTCTCATGATTGTCTCCCTCTACGGGTGGTTATTTGGTGCGGTAGTTATAGCACAAACTGTGCCAGTTAAATTTCATCCATTTATTCAACGCAGTAGTATAAAAATTAATTTACAGCCGAACAATAACTGTCGATCTATCGACAGGTCTGTCCGCAATCTGGCAGCCTTCTGATCATCTGGCGTGGCTACAATCCGGACATCCTTCACGCGCAGTGCATCGGCCAACATCTCCTTCGTGGCAATTTCCTCACTTTCCTCAACACTCCCTGCACGGTTGATTGCCGTGCGGCGGGGATTGTTGCTGGCGCTGCTGGCGGTTCTTTATCTGGTTCTCTGGCAGGGGCCGTATTCAACCCTGGGCAGAACGCTGTTTGTCGTTCATCTCGGCGTTTTCATTCTGTGGCAACCCTTTGTGCATGGCGAGCAGCGCTTGTCGTGGGCTTCGCTGCTGGGATTGTTCGGCGTGGTTCTGGTTGCCGGCGTATTTTTTCATGGCTGGATGATGGTTCTGTGGATCATGATCCTGGCCGGTATCGTCGGCGGCAAGGTGTTGCTGTTCGGCGCTCGTGCGTCCCGACTGTTTTACCTGATGGCGCTGGCTTTCCTGGTCACGGCGCTGCTGCTACTGGCGGCTCCTCTTTTAGTGGTGCAGGCCAAGCCGCCGGAGGCAATACTCTGGCTTGGCAAAGTGGGGTTGCCGCTGATCCTGGTAACGATGGCCTTGTTGCCGCGGGCGCTGGAAGCAGAAACCACTCGCGAGGTGGTCGATTTTGTTCACAGCCTGTTCGTCTTTCTGTTGTTGGCCGTGTTGCTGCTGGGCAGCCTGGCGGCCATGCTGCTGCTGGGCAGCGGTTATGTCGAGGCCCTGCTGCAAACCCTGCTGGTGACCGGGGCCATGCTGTTGCTGTTGGGCCTGGTGGCGAATCCGCGTTCGGGCGTTTTTGGAATCGGCGGACTGATCTCCCGCTACTTGTTGTCGATCGGCTTGCCCATCGAGCAGTGGCTGGAAGCGCTGGCCAATCTGGCCTTGCGCGAGGAGGATCCGCAGGCTTTCCTTGAACAGGCCTGCGCCGAGATCGCCCAGCAGCTGCCCTGGGTCAGGGGCGGGGAATGGATCGCCGGAGGCAACAAGGGGAGTTTTGGCGTGACCGACGGCCGCCGCTGGGAGTTCAGCCATGGCGGCATGGTTCTTGTGCTTTACACGCTCCATGCCTTGTCACCGACGCTGATATGGCACTACAACCTGCTGGCGCAACTGCTGGCACAGTTCCACGCCGACAAGCTGCGCGCCCTGGCCCTGAAGCAGTTGTCCTATATGCAGGCCATTCACGAGACCGGCGCGCGGCTGACACATGACGTCAAGAACCTGCTGCAGTCGCTGAATGCCTTGTGTTCGGCGGGCAGCGAACCGGGCGCCGAATCGTCGCGGGACTACCAGTCGCTGTTGCGGCGCCAGTTGCCGGCGATCAGCGACCGGCTTGCCGACACTCTGGCCAAACTCAATGCGCCACAGAGCCTGTCGGCGGCGCGGTGGGTGCCGGCAAGCGGGTGGTGGCAGGACCTGTGCCAGCGCATGGCGGCGCTGGACTGGATAAGTTTCAAGGCCGAGCCGTTGATTGCCGGGGAACTCCCGGCTGAAGTCTTTTCGGGTGTCGTCGACAACCTGATTCGCAATGCGGCCGAAAAGCACTTGCGGGAACCGGCGATCCGCGTGCAGGTGGAATTGGGCCGCAATGACGCGGGCTTCGAACTGATCTTCTGTGACGACGGGTCGGCCATGGCGGATTCGGTTGCGTCGAGCCTGTTTTTGGGCCCGGTGTCTTCCGAGAGCGGTTACGGGATCGGGCTGTACCACGCGGCGCGCTATGCCAACGCGGCAGGTTACCGGCTGGAACTGGCCGGGAATCGGCTCGGTCGGGTCTGCTTCCGGTTGGCGCAGGAGTCCTAGGTTTCTTCGCTGTCGGTGGCGTCGCCGCTAGCGTTCTTGCGGCCAACCAGCCGATACACCGTCATGTCGCCCTTGCCCTTGAGGTAGATGGTTTGCGGCTCGTGAAAATCGAAGTTCTGCGCCAGGCGGTGGTAGGTCGTGGTGTCGCACTGGATCATGCCGGGGACGCCTTCCGCCGTGATGCGGCTGGCGATATTCACGGTGTCGCCCCAGAGGTCGTAGATGAATTTCTTCTTGCCCAGCACGCCGGCGACAATCGGCCCGGTGCCGATGCCGATGCGCACTTCAAGGTGGGAAGCATTGATCGAGAAGTCGCGCCGCAGCAGATCGCGCATGGCAATCGCCAGGTCGGCGACCGCGCCCGCATAGTCGTCGATGTCCTCGTTCAAACCGCCGGCAACCATGTAGGCATCGCCGATGGTCTTGATTTTTTCCAGGCCGTATTGTTCTGCCAGTTCGTCGAAGGCCGAAAAAATCCGGTTCAACATCGCGAATACCTGCGACGGCGACATGTTGGCCGCCACCTGGGTGAAGTTGACGATGTCGGCAAACATTACCGTGACATCGGCAAAGCCATCAGCGATCGTCTTGTCGGAATTCTTCAGCCGGTCCGCGATGGCGCCGGGAAGAATGTTGAGCAGCAGTTTCTCCGAGCGCTCTTGCTCGATCTGAATCTGCAGGTGGGCTTGCTCGAGGCCTTTCTGTGCCTTGCGCCTTTCCGCTATCGAAAGACGCAACAGCATGTAGATGATGGTCGCCACCGAAATGAAGTTAAGTGTAAAAAAGACCAGCGTGGTACGCACGGGCACGCTGGTCTTCTGTGCAACCATGGAGTAGTCGACAAGGTATAAATCGACTGCACCGGAGGCGGCGGTAAGCACGACCCATGCAATGAACCAGCCGACCGACTGGCGCACGCCGACGCACAGGATGGCACCGATGGGGGCGAGCAGGCCCCATAGCGCCACGCCGCTGGTGGAAATGATGGTGCCGCCGCTCCATTGTGCGATGAAGGGCAGGAACAGGAACAGACTCAATTGCGTGATGCGGAAAAAATCGAAATTCCGCGACTTGATATAGAAAAGCATGTTGCCGGCCAGCAGGAGCTGGAAAGCAAAGGGTGCGGTAGTAGAGAACTGGGGCCCGAGTATCGAGTAAATGGCCACCCAAAGCATGATTCCGACGCTTGCAAGCCCGGTCGCCAGCATCAGCAGCGACTTGTTCAGGCGCAACTCTTCGCTGTCGCCGGGGTCAATTCCGGCGTTCTTTAGCCTTCCGAGAAAACCGGATGGCGCGCTAACTGATTCGGGAGATGTCATTAAACGACTTCGGGTCGGGTGGTCGGCGGCCAATTGGTGCGCATAACCGAAGTGTCGCGGAATCGACAGTAATGGTCAAGAATGATTGCTGCCGTTACTCTTGCGGGGAAATGATGCCGGCAGCAGTTTCTTGCTCGCCAGGGCAAATTGGTGTTGAATGCCGCCCCATGGCCGAGGCGAAGAAATACGAAATAGCGGTTGCGGTGGCGACCCACTATATTGCGGAGCAGTCCGATCCGGCGATCAATCGCCATGTCTTCGGCTACACCGTTACCATCAGCAACACCGGCAACGTGCCTGCGCAGCTGATTTCGCGGCACTGGATCATCAGCGATGCCGAGGGTCATGTGCAGGAAGTGCGGGGCCTCGGGGTGGTCGGCCACCAGCCCCTGCTGGCGCCCGGGCAGAGTTTCGAGTACTCGAGTGGCTGCCAGCTCGCCACGCCGGTGGGCACGATGAAGGGCAGTTACCAGATGACGGCCGAGGATGGCGTGCAGTTCGCGGCGCCGATTGCCGAATTCGTGCTCTCCATGCCGCGTGTGCTGCATTGAGTCTGAAACACAGCTACACGCTGGTTGCACCTTTCTACGACGCATTCCTGACCGCCGCCACGCGCGGCGCGCGCAAGCGCAGCCTGGCGGCCCTGGCTGACGGGCCGCCGCGCGATGTGCTGCTGCTGGGCGTCGGTACGGGGCTCGATCTGCCCCACCTGCCGGCGCAGCATCGCTATGTCGGGCTCGACCTGACCGCTGCAATGCTCAAGCGTGCCCGTCCGCGTACCGCCGGGCTGCACTTCGTCCCTTTGCGCGGCGACGTCCAGCGCCTGCCTTTTCATGATGCCAGCTTCGACGCGGCGGTACTGCACCTGATTCTCGCCGTGGTGCCGGCGCCGACTCTTTGCCTGGCCGAGGCGGTGCGCGTGTTGAAGCCCGGCGGGTCTTTGCTGGTGTTCGACAAGTTCCTGCGCCGTGGTGAAGCCGGCTGGAAACGCCTGCTCAATCCGCTGACGCGCCATGTCGCGACGCGGCTGGATGTGGTCTTCGAAGATGTCCTGGATACGGTCGGCGGCCTTGACGTGAAGTCGAACGAGGCCGCACTGGCCTCGGGCTGGTTTCGCCTGATCCGCTTGACGAAACCTGCTTTCTGACCGCAGTCGAAAAAATGCACCAGCGCAGCCCGGGCAAACAGATCCCGGCTAACGGGCGGAGCCCCGCGGGTCAGGACCGCTTGACCGATCGGCACTCACACCGCTAGAATATCCCGACTTATTTACTCAACTATTTTTCTGGAATCTATCATGGACATCAAGCAGAAGATTCACGCTACCGTTACCGGTAATCCGGTCGTGCTCTATATGAAGGGTACGCTACAGGCGCCGCAGTGCGGTTTTTCGGCACGTGCAATCCAGATCCTGCAGGCATGCGGCGTCAAGAACCTGGTCACCGTGGATGTGCTGGCCGATCCGGACGTGCGTCAGGGCGTCAAGGACTACGCCAACTGGCCGACCGTGCCGCAGCTCTATATCGGCGGCGAGTTCGTCGGCGGCAGCGACATCATGACGGAGATGTATCAGTCGGGCGAACTGCAAAAGCAGCTGGAACCGATCGTCAACGCCGGGTAAATCATCGCTTCAGCTCGGTCAACAGCCGTTCGATCATGCGCTGCGCCTGCCCCAGGTAGGCGGCTCCGAACAGGTTGAAGTGATTGAGGATGTGGTACAGGTTGTAGAGCGGCTTGCGTGCCTCGTAACCCGGATCGAGTGGCCACGCGGCACGATAGGCGGCATAAAAGCTGATGGGAAATCCGCCGAACAGTTCCGCCATGGCGATGTCCGCCTCGCGGTCGCCGTAGTAGCAGGCCGGGTCGAAGATGACCGGGAGGCCGCTGCTGCTCTGCGCGGCATTGCCCGACCACAGGTCGCCATGCAGCAGGCTTGGCAGAGGCCGGTAATCGATGAAGAGACCGCCGATGCGTTCGATGACGCCGTAACCTTTTTCCACCAGCGTCCGCTTCATGCCGTTTTGCAGCGCAAGTTCCAGTTGCGGCCGCAGCCTGCGTTCTCCGAAGAAGTACGGCCAGCCGGGATGCGGCGCATTGCGCTGTGGCGTCGCGCCGATGAAATTGTCTGCCGTCCAGCCGAAAGAATCCCCACTGATGCGATGCCGTTGCGCCATTGCCGAGCCGAGCCGGGCTCCTGCGGACGGAGTCAGTGGGGTCAGTTCAAGATGCTCGAGCACCAGAAAGGCCTCGCTACCGGTCCGCCCCAGGGTGATGAAAGTCGGCGTCGGCACCACGGCGGCGGCGGACAGCGCCTGCAATCCTTGTGCTTCCGCGGCGAACATCGGCGCCGCAGCGATCCCGCCGGTCTTTGCAAAATAGTGGCGCAGTCCGTCATCGAGATGCCATGCGCGATGAATCGAGCCGCCACTGACGGGCTTGACCGACAAGGCCGCGAACGGAACTCCCGTGTGCTCGCTGATCGCCGCCGCAATGGAGTCAAACCCGGCGCCGAACCGGGAGGTCAAAGTGACGCCAGGCGGGCGTTGGCATCGGCCAGACGGCCGGCGATGACGTCGAGAAAGCCCTGATAGAAGTGCATCCGGCAAGCGTCCGAGGCGTGCTGCAGTGCCTGCGCGGAAATGGTCACGACGCGGGTGACGGTCTGCGCCACCACGTCGGCACCGCGCGTGTGCTCACCGCGACGGATGATGGCCATCTCGCCAAAGCACTCGCCCGCCACCAGCGCTCCCAGCGAGTGTCCGCTCTTCGATACCGTCAGTTCGCCGTCGAGCAGGAACGCAAAGAAATCCCCGCGCTCGCCGTCCCGCATGATCACCGTACCGGCGGCCACTTCGTCCCAGCGCGAGAAGCGCACCACTTCCCACAAATCGACGTCGGAGAACTCGTTGAAGAAACCCAGCGTCCGCAGCGCCTCGAATTTCTCGCTGTCCGGAAAGGCCTGGCGCTGCGCCGAAAGCTGCTTGTTGCGGAACGACTGGGCGAGGTCGTGGGAAAATTCTTCCCACGTCAGGTAACGCGCTTCGACTTCCTTTTGCATGGCACGGGCGACCACGGCGTCGAGACTGACCGGCATGTCGGCGCGAAAGGTCGATGGCGGCGGCGGATCGGTATTGCAGATCTGGTAGATCATTCCGTAGTTGGAGGACGACTGGAATGGCAGCCGCCCGGTAAGCAACTGGTACATCACCACGCCGAGGGAATAGATGTCGGTCTGGTGATTCAGCGTTACGTCACGTACCTGCTGCGGCGACATGTAGGCCGGTGAGCCGACACCCGATACCTGGGTGCGAGTTTGCTCGCCACTGGTCATCATCGCCGCGCCGAAATCGGATATCTTGATGTCGCCGCTGATCCGTTCGTCGCTGTCGCCTGAATTGACCAGCAGGATGTTGGCCGGCTTGATGTCGCGGTGGGTAATGCCGGCGCGAAAGGCGTAGTCGAGCGCGCGGGTGCACTTGAAAATGATCTCCACCAGGCGGTCGACCGGCAGCAGGGTGCTCGGACTGCAGAAAGGCTCCAGCGTCCCGCCCTTGACATACTCCATGACGATGTAGCTTTGGTCTTCGGCCAACACGGCATCAAAAATCTGCACGATGTGCGGATGCATCATTTTGCCGGCCAGCGAAGCCTCGGTCATCAGCAGATTGCGGTAGAGCTTGCCCCGTTCCTTGTCGCGCAGCACCTCGGGGAAGATGGCCTTGACCGCCACTTCGCGTTCGGCGAAGGGGTCGTAGCCGAGGTAGACGATGGAGGTGGCGCCTTCGCCGAGCTTGCTGCGAATCTCGTACTTGCCGATGCGTTCCGGGATTGCCATCGGGTCAGAGCCGCGTGCGTGACCGGGTGATTGCGGCCCGAACCTGGGCCGGTGCGGTGCCGCCAGGATGGTCGCGGGCAGCGAGTGATCCGCTCACGGTCAACACGGCGAATGCGTCTTCGCCCACCAGCGGCGAGAATGAGCGCAGTTCGGCCAGGGTCAGATCCGGCAGGTCGCAACCACGCACTTCGCAGGCACGTACGGCGCGGGCGACTGCTTCATGCGCATCGCGAAAAGGCAATCCCTTCTTAACCAGATAGTCGGCAAGGTCCGTCGCAGTGGCATAGCCCTGACGCAATGCAGCGGCCATGGCTTCCGGCTTGACGCGGATGCCGGGCACGAGATCGGCAAAGATGCGCAGGGTATCGATCAGCGTGTCGGCCGTGTCGAACAGGGGTTCCTTGTCTTCCTGGTTGTCTTTGTTGTAAGCCAGCGGCTGGCCCTTCATCAGCACGAGCAGGCCCGTCAGGTGGCCGAAGACCCGGCCGCTCTTGCCGCGCGCCAGTTCGGGTACGTCCGGGTTCTTCTTCTGCGGCATGATCGACGACCCGGTGCAGAAGCGGTCGGCGAGATCGATGAAACCGATGCGCGGATTCATCCACAGAATCAGTTCTTCGGAAAAGCGCGACACATGGACCATCACCAGCGCAGCAGCGGCGCAGAATTCGATGGCGAAATCGCGGTCTGAAACAGCGTCCAGCGAATTCTCGCAGACGGATTCGAAGCCGAGCTCGCGCGCAACGGCTTCGCGGTCGATGGGGAAGGTGGTGCCGGCCAGGGCAGCAGCACCCAGCGGCAGGCGATTGACGCGACGGCGGCAGTCGGCAAAGCGCTCGCGGTCACGACGCAGCATTTCGAAATAGGCCAGCAGGTGATGGCCAAAGGTCACCGGCTGCGCTACCTGCAAATGAGTGAAGCCTGGCAGGGGCGTGTCGACATGCGCCTCCGCTGCATCGAGCAGCGCCGCCTGGAAATTGCGCAGCAGGCCGTCGATGTCGTCGATGGTGTCGCGCAGCCAGAGCCGGATATCGGTAGCGACCTGGTCATTGCGCGAGCGGCCGGTGTGCAGACGCTTGCCGGCGTCGCCCACCAGAGCCGTCAGGCGCTTTTCGATGTTGAGATGCACATCCTCGTCATCGAGATTCCAGTTGAAACTGCCGGCTTCGATTTCACTGGTGATGCTGGCCATGCCCTGCTCGATGGACTGCAGATCAGAAGTGGCAATGATGCCCTGGCTGGCCAGCATCCGCGCATGTGCGAGCGAAGCCCGAATGTCCTGCCGCCACATGCGTCGATCGAAGAATACCGAGGCGGTGTAACGTTTGACGAGATCGGAAACGGGCTCCGCAAAGCGGCCCGACCACGCTGCCTGGCTTGTTGGAGCGGCCGGAAGTTTTGGCTCTGTCATAATGTGGCTGTCATGTCAGCTGGCAATGAATGCAGTAAAAGCACTGGAAAATCAACGGTGACGGGCAATTGCGTCAAGCGCTGAGTATAAGGGAAAAGCCTGCTTTGCCGACGCACCGCCGAATTGTGAATGTCATCAGCCGGGCCCGGCTGTGCGCTTCTTTCCGGGAATGGGGAGGTCGGCGGGCAAATGCGATGTCGAGGCGTGCCGGCGATCGATTCCGCGTTGACGCCGGCAGATGCGCCGCCTAACATCGCGCTTTTGTATCAACACTTAAATTCGACGTGGACTTCGCCAGCCTGTATGCCCCGATTGACGCCGATATGCGCGCGGTTGACGCCGTGGTTCGGGTGCGGTTGCATTCGGACGTGGTGCTGGTTCGCCAGGTTGCCGAGTACATCATCTCGGCGGGGGGCAAGCGCATGCGCCCGGCGCTGGTGCTGCTTTCCGCCAGCGCCTGCGGTTACTCGGGCACCCGCCATCACGAGTTGGCGGCAGTAGTCGAGTTCATTCACACCGCGACCCTGTTGCATGACGATGTGGTCGACGAGTCGTCGCTGCGCCGCGGTCGCGATACCGCCAATGCGGTATTCGGCAACCCGGCCAGTGTGCTGGTGGGTGATTTTCTTTATTCGCGTGCGTTCCAGATCATGGTCGGTGTCGGCAGCATGCGCGTGATGCAGGTGCTGGCCGACGCGACCAACATCATTGCCGAAGGCGAAGTGCTGCAATTGATGAACTGCCGCAACGCCGATATCGGGGTTGAGGACTATCTGCGGGTCATTCGCTACAAGACTGCCAAGCTGTTCGAAGCGGCCGGCCGGCTCGGCGCGATTCTCGGCGACGCCAGCCCGGAGATCGAGTCGGCAATGGCGGACTATGGCATGCACCTGGGCACGGCGTTCCAACTGATCGATGATGTACTCGACTACTCGGGGCAGGAAGCTGAGACCGGCAAGCATCTGGGCGACGATCTGGCCGAAGGCAAGCCGACCTTGCCGCTGATTCATGTCATCCAGAGCGGTACGCCGCAACAGGTGGCTTTGGTCCGCGGTGCCGTTGAAAACGCCAGCAGTGACAGTTTTGCCGAAGTGCTGGTAGCGGTGCGCTCCAGCGGTGCTCTTGACGTCGCGCATCGACGCGGGGTCGAAGAGGCCGGGATGGCCAAGGCAGCCCTTGCGCCGTTACCGGACTCAAAGTTCAGGGAAACGCTGCTACAATTGGCAGACTTTGCGGTGCAAAGAAGTTTTTGACCACCGCAATGTTTGCAAGGATGACTTCCCGGGCCGAAATTTCAGGCTCGTTCCCGCAATGTCCATCCTTGCCACCAACTTGCCGTCGGGGCGTAGCTCAGCCTGGTAGAGTACTGCGTTCGGGACGCAGGAGTCGGAGGTTCGAATCCTCTCGCCCCGACCAACTGCTTTCTGCTGCGGGGGGCTGAAGACCGTGGCGAAGTTCCTTCTTTTCATTGCCGTGCTCGCCGTGATCTACGCACTGGTGCGCGCATCGAACCGACGCAGCAAGCCCCCACCTGCCGCTCGCATGCCGGAGCCCATGACGCGATGCGCGCATTGCGGAGTGCATTTCCCCCGTGCCGAATCGCTAAGCGAAGCCGCGCAGGATTACTGTTGCGAAGATCATCGACGCTTGGGAGTCCGGCCTTGAGCGTGCAGGGTCCGCTACCGCAGGAAACCGACGCAATCGATTCCTTCTGGCGTTCGCTGCGCTATTTCACGATTTACCGCTTGTCAATCGCCGTGCTGTTTCTGGTCGCGGCCCTTGTTTTTGGCGATACGATCAGTCTCGGCACGCAGGATCCCCCGCTGTTCGGCAGGGTCGCGGCGGTCTATCTGCTGCTGGCCGCCGGGTTTCTGGTCGTATTGCTGCGCAGACCCCGCCACTTCAATCTTCAGCTTTCGGTGCAGGTGGCGGTCGACGTTGCGGCCTTGACGCTGATGATGTTTGCCAGTGGTGGACAGAAGAGCGGTATCGCCATGCTGCTGTTGGTGGTCGTTGCCGGCGCGGCGCTGGTGGGGCAGGGGCGGATGACGTTGTTTTATGCGGCGCTGGCCTCGGTGGCGATGCTGCTGGAGGAAAGCTGGCGTGCGCTGGCACTGGAAGCCGACCCGGCGGACTTCGTGCGCACCGGGATCATCTGCACGGCCTTTTTCGGTACCGCGATCATCGCCCGGCTTCTGGCGCAGCGGGTGGTCGCCAACGAAACGCTGGCGCGGGAGCGGGGGAGAGAACTCAACGACCAGCTGCGAATTAGCGAGCGGATCATTCGCGACATGGAGGATGGGGTATTGGTGGTGGATGGCGACGGGCGTGTGCGATTGCGCAACCCGCGCGCCGAAGCATTGCTTGATGTGCGGGCAACTGACGGTGCCGAACTGACGACGTTTTCCGGGGGGCTGGCCGACCGCTACCGGATGTGGAGCGCACAACCCGTCGAAATGGTGGAGATGTTGCGTCAGGAAAGCGGGCGCCTGTTACGCGTGCGCTATATGCCTTCAGCGGAACTTGGGGGGCATGCGCTGATTTACCTGGAAGACATGGAGCGGGTGCAGTCCCAGGCGCAGCAGTTGAAGCTTGCTGCACTTGGACGGCTTACCGCCAATATGGCGCACGAGATTCGCAATCCGCTGGCGGCCATCAGTCATGCCGCCGAATTGCTGGCCGAGGAGGATAGTGATCCCTTGCATCAGCGCCTGGCCCGAATCATCCACGACAATACCCGCCGCCTGAATCGGCTGGTAACCGAGGTGCTGGAACTTGGCCGCCGCGACCGCGCGCAACCGGAAACCCTGCGTTGGCAGGCTTTTCTTTCCGGATTTCTTGAAGAACTGGTACTGCACGATGCATCGGCCGGGAGACGCCTGCAGATTGGCGAGGTGGACGTCGAACTGCGTTTTGACAGGGGACATCTTTATCGTGTGTTGTGGAACCTCCTGGTAAACGCGCTGCGCCATGCCAGCACGGCGGATCGAGCCGTGCGACTGGAGGCGAGGGCTGCCCCCGCTGCAAACAGGGTGGAGTTGCATATCGTCGATGACGGGCCGGGAGTCGATGAGGCGCAGCGCAATCAGGTGTTCGAGCCTTTTTTTACCACGCACGGTGCTGGTACCGGCTTGGGCCTGTATATCGCGCGGGAATTGTGCGAGGCGAGTGGCGCCAGCCTTGAACTGCTGGACGAGGCTCCGGGTGCCCATTTCCGTATCTCGGCCGAGGGGCTGGTATGTCAATGAAGAACGAACGCCGTCCGCGTGGTCACGGCGAAAAGAAGCGGGTGCTGGTAGTAGATGACGAAGCGGATATCCGCGAGTTGCTCGATCTCACCCTGGCGCGCATGGGCCTGCTGGCGGATTGCGTGGGATCTCTCGCAGAGGCGCGCCGCATGCTGGCCAGCCAGCGTTATCAGTTGTGTCTGACCGACATGCGCTTGCCGGATGGCGAAGGGCTGGATCTGGTGCGCCATATCGCCGAGAGCGTGGCCGACTTGCCGGTGGCGGTGATTACCGCACATGGCAGCGCCGAGAATGCGGTGTCCGCACTCAAGGCCGGAGCATTCGATTACATCGCCAAGCCGGTTTCGCTCGAGCAGTTGCGGGGCATGGTCAAATCCGCGCTGGACTTGCCCAGTCCGGATCCTGCCGGCGACATGAGTGTCCAGTCCGGTCTGCTTGGTGACTCGCCCGCGATCGAGCAGGTGCGCCGGCTGATTGACCGGGTGGCGCGAAGTCAGGCGCCGGTTCATATCACGGGCGAGTCGGGTAGCGGCAAGGAACTGGCGGCGCGGCTGATCCACAATCTGGGTGCCCGCCGCGATTGCGCCTTTGTGCCGGTAAATTGCGGAGCAATTCCCGAGAATCTGATGGAAAGCGAGTTTTTCGGCTACCGCAAGGGCGCGTTCACGGGGGCCAGCGACGATCGCGAGGGGTTCTTCCAGGTGGCTGACGGCGGTACTTTGTTTCTCGACGAGGTGGCGGAACTTCCGCTGACGATGCAGGTCAAGCTGCTGCGGGCGATTCAGGAGAAGCGCGTGCGCAAGGTCGGGGCCACCGGCGAGGAGGGCGTTGATGTGCGCGTCATCTGCGCCACGCATCAGGATCTCAAGGCGTTGGTCGAGCAGGGACGATTCCGCCAGGACCTCTTCTATCGGCTCAATGTCATTGAACTGCGGATGCCGGCTTTGCGGGACTGTCGCGAAGATATTCCAACGATGACGCAGCGCATTCTGGAGCGGCTGGCGCCGACCGCCGGCTTGACTCTGCCACCGCTGACTGCTGCCGCGCTTGAGGCTTTGCAAAGCTATCCCTTTCCGGGCAATGTGCGGGAACTCGAGAATGTTCTGGAGCGGGCCCTGGCATTGATGACAGGGGATTGCATTGACGCAGTTGACCTGAGTTTGGCCCCGGTCCAACTGCCCGGGATTTCCGCCGCGACAGCCGGGGGCTCCCTGCAGGATCACCTCGATAGTGTGGAGCGCCAGTCGATTCTTGATGCGCTCAATCAGTCGAACAACAATCGCACCGCTGCCGCGAGATTGCTTGGCGTAACTTTCCGTTCCTTGCGCTATCGCATGGCGCGATTGGGAATGAACGAGTGAAGCCGCCGCCGGAAGCGGATGACGCCGCCGGCTGGTTGTCCGACGCGCGGCGGGTGCCGTCGCCGAATTTTGATGAGCGACCCGGAGATGAGTCGATCCGGCTGATCGTTATTCACGCCATCAGTTTGCCGCCCGGGGGTTTCGGGGGCCGGCAGATCATCCAGCTGTTTACCAATTGCCTCGATCCCGAGGCGCATCCCTATTTCCGTGAAATACGGGACCTGCGGGTGTCGGCCCATTTTCTTGTGCGCCGCGACGGCGAATTGATCCAGTTTGTTCCCTGCTCCGGCCGGGCCTGGCATGCAGGCATCTCGAGCTGGATGGGGCAAGAAAACTGCAATAATTTTTCTCTCGGCATTGAGCTCGAGGGTTGTGACGATCTGCCTTTTGAGGATGCACAGTACTTGGTCCTCAACCGCCTGCTCGCCGAACTGTGCCGCCGCTTTTCGATCGAGGCGGTGGTCGGCCACAACGATATCGCACCCGGACGCAAGACGGACCCAGGTCCATGCTTTGATTGGCGTCGCGTGCATGACGCAAGCAGATGAGTGTCGCAAGGCAACAACGTTTATTTTTGCGTCAGCATCAAAAAACTCTTGCAGTAAAAAAATGCAACTACTACAATTAGTGCAGAACTACTGGTTACCTACTAGATATAGTAGGTCGCGATGCAGAAGGGACGATGCGTTGCAATAGCGTCCCGCTCATCACCGGCTTCATGACGCAAGGACGGGAGATCTGAATGCAGGAAGTCTCGGGCGCGTATTCAACCGACCTCAACGGGGTTGCCCAATTGTCTTCTATCGAAATGGCCATGAATCAGGGCCTGCGTTCTTTCCTCCGCAAATCATCCGCTCCACAAATTCAGGCGATCGCTCACCGGGCAGAAACTCCGGATGGGTATTCGTCTGCCGTTGGCTCGCGTGCGTCGCAGGCCAATGGTTTCGGGGTTCGCACAAGCCAGTGCCAGGCAGGTGCCGCACCGGATCGTGACCCGGCAAATATGATGATTGATTGTACGTGCGTTTGTCATCCGCGTTTTCAAAACGAAGTGATAGGCGGATAAACGTGAGGAATTCGTCGCTTTCGATTGCATCGGAGCGTTGGATAATCCGTGCTAGCCCAGACGGGTTGCAGTAAAAAAGTAGTGGTGGTTCTTTCCTGTTAATTTGTTAAGGAGGTTCAACATGGCTGATGCCAAGAAAGCCAAGAAGCCGGCCGCAAAGAAGGCAGCGGCTAAGCCCGCCGCTAAGAAGTCTGCGGCCCCGAAGAAG
>JBIJDJ010000047.1:0-17136 GCA_044344175.1 Sulfuritalea sp. | reverse complement strand
CGACGCCGATCCCCGTGGCCAGCACCATTACCGGCAAGGTGGCCACGGTCAGGCCGATATCGAGCGTCTTCATGAACCAGTAGCCGAGGAAAGTCGCCACCGTCAGCGGCACGCAACAGGCCAGCATGGCCCGCCAGTCGCGGTAGGCGAGCAACACCAGGATCATGATCGCCGCGTACACATACAGCATCATCGGCAGTTCGCGCGCCTCGACTTCTTCGTTGGTCGCCGCCAGCACCCCGACATTGCCCGAGGCGAGCAGGACTTTCATCCCCAGTTGATCGGGCGGATAGGCCTTGCGAAATTCCTTGACCGCATCGATGGCCACCTTGATGCTGGTGGCCTTGTGGTCGGCCAGATAGACGTTGGCCGCCATCATGGTGCAGGCGCGGTTGAACAGGCCGCCGGCTTCGGGCAGATAGCCCACGGCGACCTGCAAGGCCTTGCTGTCGCGCGGCAGCGCCGCGAGCTTCGGGTTGCCCTCGTTCAATCCGGCATTGGCGAACTTGGCCAGCGCCGAGAGCGAGGACACCGACAGCACGCCCGGCACCTGGGCCATGTGCAGCGTGAATTGATCGATGTAATTCACCACCGGGAAACTGTTGCAGGAATCGTTCGGTGTCTCGAACACCACGGTGAGTACATCCATGCCCAGGTCGAAGCGGCTGACGATGTTTTGTACGTCCTGGTTGTAGCGTGAATCGGCGCGCAGTTCGGGCGCTCCCGGCTGCAACGCGCCTATGTGCCGGCCGTGGCTTTGCCACACCGCGATGCCGAACAGTACCGCGGTCAAAGCCAGCACCATTCGTGCGTGATTGATGTCGGCAATGAATCCCAGTTTCTGGATAATCAGCCCGCGCTTTTCCTGCACCTTTTCCAGATGCAGGGCATAGCTGCGCGGGAAGCGGAAGAAGGAAGCAACCACGGGCAGCATGATCAGGTTGGTGACGATCTTGAAGCCGACGCCGATCGAAGCCGTGATCCCCAGTTCGCGAATCATCGGAATCGGGATGATCACCAGCGTGATGAAGCCGACGAAGGCCGTTACCAGCGCCAGCGTTCCGGGAATGAACAGGCTGGAAAAGCTCTCGCGTGCCGCCCCCATTGAATCCTGCCCTTCGGCGACAGCCTTGGTAATGGCATTGATCTGCTGCACGCCATGCGAAACGCCGATGGCAAAGACCAGGAAAGGCACCAGGATCGCCAGCGGGTCGAGGCCGTAACCGAGCAGTGTCAGAGCGCCGAACTGCCAGACCACGGAGGTCATCGAACACAGGATGGGCAGCAGCGTCAGCAGCACCGAACGGCAATACCAGTACACGGCCGCCACGGTGAGCAGTATCGCCAGCACAAAGAATGCCGTTACGCCCTTGGCGCCGGCGGCGATATCGCCGATCTGTTTGGCAAAACCTATGATCTCGATGGCATGATCGGGCGTTTCCATCTTGCCGCGAATCTCGGATTCGAGTTTTTCCGCGAGGGCGAGGTAATCGAGCTGCTGGTGCGTCTTTGGATCTTCTTCCAGCAGATCGGCCACCACCATGGCCGCAGTGCCGTCGTTCGCCACCAGACTGCCGGTATAGGCGCCACGGATCACGCGATCACGGATACTCGAAATTTTTGCGGCATCCAGTGCATCCGGCGTGATGTTGCCGCCGATCACGTCCTCCGCGTTGAAACCTTCCTCGGTCAGTTCATAGACGCGGGTATTCGGGGTCCACAGGGATTGCACCGAGCGCCGGTCGACGCCCGGCAGGAACAGCACCGCCTCGGTCACTTCGTGCAGCTTCTTCAGCGAAGCCTTGGTCCAGATGTCGCCCTTCTTGGCGCGCACCACCACCATGATGCGGTTTGAGCCGAACAGCTGGGTGCGGTACTTGAAGAAGGTGTCGATGTATTCGTGGCCGAGCGGCAACTGTTTGTCGAATCCGGCCGTCATGTGCAGCTTGGTCGCCAGCCAGCCCATCGCAATGGTGAACACCAGCAGCACGGCAAGCGTCGGCACGCGAAAGCGGAAGAAGAAGTTCTCGAGCGACTTGACGAAGCTGACAATGCTGGGCATCGAGCGGAATCCTCGGGTTTACGTGCGGGGCGGTTTTGGACGGAAAAACGGCGGGAAAACCGGCGCTGTGGCCGGGTTCCCCGCCTGCCCGAAGGAGGTCAGAAGGTGCGGGAAATCGACATCGACAGCACGTCGCGGTCGCGGATCATGTTCATGTTGCCGCCACCCCAGAAGGTGCTGTAGCCGATGTTGCCCTTCCACTCGTTGTGATAGTCGAAGTTGAGGTTGAGCGCCAACGCCTTGCGGCCTTCGACAAAGGGCAAGGCCGTCGGGCTGGTGCCGTGGACGTCGTGGTAGAAGTCGATCAGCGGCGACATGGTCCAGCCCGAGTTGAAGATGTTGGCATAGGTCAGGCCGATCTCGGCCACATAACCCCATGACGTCTTGTCGGGCAGCTTGTAGTTGTTGAGCAGATAGGGCGTGCCGCCCGAAAGGTCGAGGCCCGGATAGTGGGTAACGGCCACTTCGCCGAGGAAGGAGCCTTCGGCGGCGCCGAAAACGGACGTTATCGACTGCGGCAGCAGATAGAAGCCGGTCACGTGCGCCTGATATTTTTCCTCGTTGGTATAGCCCTTGACGGTTGCAGAGCCACCGGTCAGGGAAGCATCTACTGCCTGTTGCAGTAGGTTGTATTTCGCTTTCGCATTTGAAACGCCCGTATAAAGTCCGCCAAGGTTAACTTGCGGGACAGTCGGGTCGATCGCAACGCTGTCGCGCGGCCGGTAGGAAAGCTCCGCACCGACGGCCCAGTCGCCCAGCTTCGTATTCATGGATAGGCCAAACAGCTCCTTGTCTTCGCCGTATTGGATAATCGCCGTGTAGCCACCGACGTTCGTGCCGGGAGTGCAGGGGACAGATCCCGCCGGCACTGCCGTCGCGCAACCCGTCGCCAAGTTCTGCCGGAAACCGACGAATGGGATCTTGTCGTGATAATGAAGGTAGTAACCGGCAAACTCGGTGTCGCCGTCCGCCGGTTTGAAGCGAAGATTGATGCCGTACTGGCCACTGTCTTTCGGTTCGGTGTTTTTGATCGGGACGATTCCAGGCATTGCACTGAGGGAGGCATAATCCCGGCCGGCGAGCTTGTTATTGATGTCACCGAAGGTTCCTCGCGGCGTGCCACCCATATAGTTCGGATCGAGTAGCGAAGTTGCAATAAATGCACCGCGCTTGCCGCCCTTGCCGATGAAGTCGGCAGATGACCAGTAAGTAGCCGCCGGATCAAAATTGAAGCTGTTCCATTTGAACTGGTAATAGGCCTCGGTCGAAAAACCGTTGCCAAGGCCGGAGCTGAATGAGAGCATCGGCGCCGGGATGAAGACTTCCTTGAGTTGGACGCCGGGGATGTGGATCTTGCGCAGATCGAAGGCATTGACCGCATTGACACCGCCGATGATGAAAATGTCTTCGCCCCAGTTCATGACCTGGTTGCCGAGCTTGAGCTTGGCGGTCTGCTCGCCGAGCGAGAATTCCTTCGCCACCCAAAGGTCGAGCAGGGTCACGTTCTGTTTGACCGCATCCTCGGCATCGTGTCGCAGCGAAGTGCGCCGGGTGTCGTCGGCCTTCTGGTCGGACGACCAGGTGACGCGGGCCAGTGCCGACCAGTTGCCCTTTTGCGTCAAAAACAGTTCGTGGGTGCCCTTGACCACGGCGGAGACAATGTCGTGTTTCTTGTAGTTCAGGTTGCCGTCGTCGGTCTGCAAATAGTTGAAATCCGGGTCGGCCGTCCACCCGAAGCCGGCCCCGTTAACCTTGGTGCCCAACTGGGATTGAGTCGGTACATTACCGCCGTTGTCGTTGCCGATGATCGACCGGTCAGTCGACTGCATGCGCATTTGCATGCCGACGGAAATCGTCGAATCGAAACTGCCGGTGAGCCCGTTTTCCATTTCGAACTTGAAGGCCGCGGCCGGGTTGGCGAACGTGGCGCCGAGCGCCGCGATGGCGATCGCCAGCGGCTTGAGTTGCAGGTGTATTTTTTTCATGGTGTCATCCTCCTCTTTTGGGTGAGCGCGGATCAGCGCTCGCCGGCACGGCGCAGTTCATCGGAATTGAAGCGCTTGGCATCGATGCGCCCCTCGTCACCCGCCAGCCAGTCGGTGTGCTTGGCTTCCTGGGTCGCGTTCTCGGCCATGTAGCGATTGACGGTCAGGTCCCAGGACATGAATTCCTGGCTGACGCAGGCGCCGAGTTCGACCGCCGGATAGATCGAGGCTTCCATCACGCGCCAGAGCTTGCCCTGGGCGTCGTACTGGTCGGCGTTGAGCAGCATCCAGGTGTCCTCGTCGATGTAGAACTCGCGCTTGGCGAACATGTGCCGCATGCCGGCCTTGACCGTTGCCTCGACCTTCCAGACGCGGTGCAGCTCGTAGCGGATCAGGTCGCGATTCGGATACAGGCCGCCGTAGACGTCCTTGACCGGGCGCTTGGCGACGAACTTGAAGCTGTTGTAGGGCACGTAGAGTTCCTGCTTGCCGACCAGCTTCCAGTCATACCGGTCCAGGTTGCCGGCGAACATCGGATACTGGTCGGCGGTTTCGAGGTTCTCGTAGCCGGGAATCGGATTGTCGTAGTCGAAGGCCGGCAGACGACGGACACGGCGCTGGCCGGGGAAGTACATCCATGCATCGTTGTTCTTGGTCATGAAGTAATGCGCGAGAATCACCTCGCCGGTGCGCGCGGCCGGCGCGGTGGCGGTATTGAGAATCTTCATCTGCGCATCGCCGGCATCCTGCGGCGAATTGGCCTTGGTCGAGGCAAACGGCATCAGGGTGACCTGATCCTGGGCCAGGCCGTAGAAGGTCCCGTCCGGATTCATGAAATTGGTCTGATAGTGCTCGAAGCGGCCCTCACCCTGCCAGCGCAGGCGGTGGTTCCATACCGCCTCGGCGCCGTTCTTCGGAATCGGGAAGGGGAAGGCGCCGCCGAGCCCGGTGGCAAGGTTGTCCTTGCCATCGGTGGTCAGTTTGGCCAGCGTCGCATTCTTCTTCGTCCGCTCTGCAATGATGTCCGGATAACCGCAGGAGCGGTGCGTCGGATAGACATCCATGCGGTAGCCCTTGCGCGTCTTGATCAGTTCGATCTGGCCGGCGGTGAGTTTGTCCTTGTACTTGTCGACGTTCGAGGCGTCGATCGAAAACAGGGGCTTCTCGGCGGCGAAGGGGTCGACCCGAGGGTCGCCGAGCTTGTGCTTGCCCTTCGGCGTGCCACCCTTGAACTCCGGGATGCTGCCATCCTTGTTGCCGGCACGCTCGGCGCCGACGAGCGTCAGCTCCTTGCCAAGCTTGGCCGCTTCGGCTTCGGACACCGCGGCCTGGGCGCTGCCGGCCAAAAAGACCAGAACTGCGGCCGACACGGTTGATTGCAACATTTTGCGGTTCGACTTCATTTCACTCCCCCTCTTATTGGTAGATCAATCAATTCTATAGCCCATTTGCTGCAAGCGCCCGATTACCGACGTCCGCACTGCGGGAACATCATCGAGCGGATGTCCGCGCAGGCGGGTCACCTCGTCTCGCGTGTAAGGCGAAAAATCCGCCGGAACTGCTTTCTCGCCGAGCGTCTTCACCATCCAGTTCAACAACTCAGCCGTGTCGCCATCGTTCAGCGACGATTGTGCCGTACCCGGTACCTGAACCAGAAAGGCACGCCCCTCGGGCAGGCGCAGGAAATAGCCGATGCTGCCGCGCATGTCGGGAATGCCGCTGGAAGGGCTGCCGCTGCCATCCGGTTGATGGCAGCCCGAGCAATGCAGCAGATAGTTGATGCGCTGCCGCTCCCCCGCCATTGCCGCCATGGCCAGCGAGGCAAGCGATGCCGCCAGGCCAAACGCGAGGAAGGTGCGGTAGAAACCTTTCGCCACGCCCTACTCTCCGGTTTCCGCGAGCACGCGCTCGCGCTGCCGACGCACCGCGGAGGGCGTCAGCGCCTTGCCGCGGGCCGCGCCGAAAAGCTCCGCAGGCATGGGCTGCGAAACGTTGTTAAAGGTCGTGAGGACATAGCCCATGACCGCGGCGAGTTCTTCGTCGGACAGGGTTGCCGCTGGCATGGCGCCGTCATACTTGATGCCACGCGAGGTAATTTTGCCGAGCATGCCTGAAACCAGCACCTGGGCCAGGTATTCGCGTCCGTTCGCCGATTGCGCCCGCTTCGCCAGCACACCGGCCAGCGGCGGTGCCAGCCCCTCGGCGCCGTTGCCGTCCGGTTGATGACATACCACGCAATTTGCCGCATAGAGACCGGCTCCATCGGCAGCCCGCAGGGATCCGCTGGCAGCAAGCGTCAGCAAAGCGCAGCTGCCCGCGAAAAAGAGTCTGCGTCCATGCATCTCAGCCCTGGCTCTTCTCGGCTGTGCCGACGACTGCGGCCACGGTACAGTGATAGGAATTCGAGCTGTTGGCCATGCACCAGTTGATGTCGTTATGCACGCCCATGCGGTAGCCCGGCCGCTCCCCTTCGTTGAAATTGCAACCGCAGCGATTGCAGGTGACGCCGCCACAGCAGTCGTTGTAGCTGATCAGGTAGTCCTTGCCGTCGTTGGGATTGTGGCAGGTGCCTACCCAGGTGACTTTCGAGACTTCGGTACCCGGCGGACAGGTGGAAATCGAGCCGCCGCAGCAGGTGCACAGAAAACCGTCGAGCGCGCAATAACGCCAGTATTCGCAGGCGGTGTCGTCGTTGCGCTTGTCCTTGGCCTTGTCTGCCGCAATCGCCTTGCCGATCCGGTCGAAGGGCAATACCGGCAGCAGGAGGGCGGTCCCCACCAGCAGCTTGCCGAGTCGCGCAACCGCGCTGCGCCGGGAAATCGACTGCGCCGCACGGCGGCTGCGTGTCTCGAAAAAGTTGTCAAACCATTGCATTTCCGTCTCCTTGCGATCCCGTCGAATCAGGCTTGCTGATCAATGTATTCCTGTACCGAAGCGACGCCCAGTTCCTTGGCGGCGAAAAGGCTTTCGAGCTGCTCCCTTGAATTGACCAGGCCCTTGCCGCGAACCCGGCCGTCGTCACCGATCAATATGGCATAGGGCAGCTTGCCCACCTGAAAGGCCATGCCGAGCTCGGTCGAAAGAACGTAGGGGAATTCGTTCAACCCGGCCTTGCGATAAAACTCGGCATGCTCGGGACGGTCGCCGTCGCTGGCGAGAACGACATCCAGCCACTTGGCTTCGACGTTCTTGATCGACTTGAGGACCGGCAGCAGTTTCTTGCAGACGGGACAGGTCGGCGACAGGAAGAACAGCAACTGGCTCTTCTTGTTGCCGGCCAGACCCACACTCAGGGTGCCGCCGCCCAGCGATTCGAGATTGAACACCGGCGCCATGTCGCCGACCTTGGGACCGTGATCGAGCATCAGCGCACCCATCGGGGCGACCCGCTCGTAGAGTATGCCGACCTGCCGCGCCAGCGCCAGCACGGCCACCAGCAGGGCCAGCACAACGACCCAGAGAATGATGTTGGAGACAACCAGGGCTTCGGTCATTGCTAGTGGTTCCTCAGGGCATGCAGACGCGGATGATTGGCCATCAATTGATTGGCCGTGACGTAAAGACCGAGCAGGCCCAAAGTTCCGCCGGCAACGCTCAGGTAGTCGATCCAGACCAGGGCACGGGCCGCATCCTCGCGCAAGGTGAGCAAGGCGGCGACCGCCAACAGGGCGTTGCGCATTGTCAGGCCCCAACTCAGCGTCTGATCGCCGACGTGCCCGCCGAGGCTGCCGCAGCCGCAGTCAATTTCGGTCCGCCCGCGCAGCAGGTTGATGATTACCGCCGCCGTCACCACCGCCAGCAGTCCGATCGCCAGCACCGCACCGGCCGTCCGCGTCGGATCAAAGAGAACAAGGACACCCGCCGCCAGCTCCCACACGGGCAGCAGGATGGCTGCCGGCCAGGCCAGGCCGTCGGGCAGCAGCCGGTAGTTCTCGACATTGGCCTGGAACAGAGCCGGATCGCGCAGCTTCTGCCAGGCACCGGTCAGGAATATGACCGACAGGACGGCACTCAGGGCGCTGGTGGCAACGGGATCGAGCAAGGGCAATCCTCCCATTACTGGACGTCCAGCTGGGTTGCAAATTCCGCGAAGGGACCGGCCGTTTTCAGGTGCTTGAGCTTGCCGGCCGCATCAAACACCGCCAGGGTCGACTTTTCGGTCGAGTAGGCAAACACCTTTGGCGCGTCACCCCGGCTTGCCGCGATCACCGTGGCGTGATGGCCCGGGACACGATCGATGCGCTTCTTGCTCGCCGGGTCGAAGGCCCAGATCTCCTTGGCAGGAGTCTTGTGGCTGCCTTCCTTGCCTTTCGGGTGCATGCCGACGTAGATTCGTCCGCTCTTGTCATGCAAAGCGACAGGTTGATAACCACCCGGCCGCCAGCCGGCCTTGGCTTCCGCCGCCGTGACCAATGGCCAGGGCACATCGGCAACCGCGGCGTCACCGGCCACATTGACGGTCTGCACATTGCCCTTGTATGACATGAAAGTGTAATTGTCGTCCCGCTGCGCACCCGACGAGAACAATGCATCGTCATCGGCATCGAAAAACTTGGGGCTCTTTTTCCGATCTAGCGGCTTGCCTTCGGCATCGAGCCTGACGGTAAGCATGGTGCCGTCGCCACAGAGGGTCGAGAAGCGGTCGGATACCGACTGCGGGACATATATCATCCAGCAGCCCGGCGTGGGAACCTCGGCGACAAACTTGCCGGCAATCCGATCGACCACGGTCACCGACGAAGCCGGAGTCGCGTTCTGCATCATGACGAAACGGCCATCGGCCGAGGTACGGATGCTTCCCCGGTAGGGCATCGACTGGGCATGCTTCGGCGGTACGCTGATTTCGGCCTTCAGCTTCAGCGTAGTGGCGTCGTATACATCCAGTTCGCCTATGCGCTCGCCGCGATTCAGCTTGGTCATATAGGCCGTCGATACCAGGATCTCCGACCGGTCCGGAGTGAGGGTAGCGTGCCCGACCATGGCCAGCGCCACATGGCCAACGACATTCAGCGACTCTCCGTCAATGATCATCAGCTTGCTGTCGTGAAAATGGGAAATCACCATGTCGGAAAGATAAAGCCGGTACGGAGTCGCCGGCGGCAGGTTGGCTACCGTTATCTTGTCGACCGGGACGTCGGCATGCCCGTGGCACGAAGCGGCGGCGATGATCGCGCCTGCGCATAATTTCCTGATGTTGCCAGCAAGCATTTCGGCCCTTTCCAAAACAAAGCCAATCGTGAACAACCATCCCGCGCACCGGTTCTGCAGTTTCCACAAACGCGCGCTTCGCCATGCGGAACAATTTTCAGTGTAAATGAATTGACGGTAGATCAATAGCCGAAATTGGCAAAACAAAGCGGTCTGCCGGCGAGTGTCTCTTTTGTTGCGCTGCGGCAAACCGCGGTTACCATCAAATAAATTGCGTTCGGTTTAAACTTGCCGTGACTCCACCTGAATCCGCCACCTGATGCCGTATTCCGAAACACTGAACCGACTGCCCTTGCCCAAGACTCCTGTCCATGCCCTGGAAGGCCTGGAAAGGGATCACTCGTATCAAAAACTGTTTGCCCGCGACGTCGATGAGCATGCCGCCAACCTCGGCAAATGGAACCAGAACTATGACCAGATCAGTTCAGGCAGTTTCCGGGGGACCCTGTCGGAGGTATGGATCGGCGACATGCAGATTTTTCGCGAGGTCACCACCCAAGCGGTAGTCGAGCAAGGGCAGGCATGGGCCGGTGCGCGACTGTTCGGGGTGCCGATGGCCATGAATGGCGGCGGTACGTTCTGCGACCGCCCTTTGCACGGTGACAGCATGTTTTCCTTCGGCCCGGGCAGCGAGTTCTCCCTGCAAAGCCCGAAGGAGTTCGACGTCGTCGGCATTGCTATCCGGGAAGACGCCTATCAGCAGGTGGTGGCGTCGCTGACCGGAGCGGGTTCTAAGCGATTGCTGTCGGATGACCCGGCGGTGATGCGTTGTCCGACCGGCCTGGCCGAGTTGCGCGTATTCCTCGATTCGCTGTTTGAAGTTCTCGACGGGAACCCGGCGATGCTGTCCCATCCGACGGTCCAGAAAACCGTCCATTCAGCCCTGATGGGCCATCTCTGCGACTCGATCCAGACCGCCAGAGACCTGCCGGCGCCGCTGGCGACTTATCAGGCACGCAAGGCCATGGTCGAAGATGCCAGAAACTACGTGCTGACCCACCTTCACGACACGGTGACGATCGCCGAGCTTTGCAATGCGCTGAATACCAGCCGCCGCACGATTCAATATTGTTTCCAGGAAGTCCTCAACACCAATCCGGTGCAGTATCTGCGGGCGATCAGGCTCAACAGCGTGCGCCGCGAACTGCGCGACGCCAATCCGGCAACAACGCAGGTACAGGATGTCGCGGCCCGCTGGGGTTTCTGGCATTTGTCGCATTTCGCCAGTGATTACCGCGCCATGTTCGGCGAGCTGCCATCGGACACCCTGCGCAAGCAGTGACCGCAGACGCGCATTCAGCGCGCTGCGAACCAATCAGGCGAGACCGCGCGGCTTCAGGCTCGGTCCGTTGAGGTCGGTTTTTTCGGTTGAAGCGTCGACGCGCTCGACCTGCCCCCGCCCCAGCTTGTAGCGATAGTTGTTGGTCATCGGGTCGGGTACCGCATGGCTCACCGCGTTGGCATGGCTGCCGCGTGCGTTGAAACCGGCCTTGGCGACGCCCGGACGCATGCCGGGATCGAGCACCGCCACAGCGTCGAAACTCCCCTGGGTGACCCGGATGTGGCCTGCGGCCAACAGCGCATTGAAATTCATCTCGTGTTCAGTGACGCCAAAGGGCATGCCGGTCTGCACATACACCGTGTCGTTGCTCACCCGCACCCGGTCACCGCTTTCGATGCCGCGGCGCCGGGCGTCATCGGGGTTCATGAACAGCATTTGCGGCAGGCCGCGGGCAGCGGTATAGGGTTTGCGCAGGTCATCGAATCCGCTTTGCCAGACTTCGTTGATGCGGCCGTTGGTGATCCATAGTTCCTGCTTCTCGCTGCGCGGTTGCACGGCGGAGTAGAACTCGCTCCAGCCGGGATAGCTCCATGGCGTCTTGAGCAGCACGGCTTTGCCGCTATGGGTATTGAAGGCGTTCAGCAACTTGTTGCGGAAAGCGCCTGGCTCGCCCTGCCGGGTTAGGGGATCGTGCAGGCGGACAGTGCCGGCGATGGCATCGCCCTGCCGCCAGATCGGAGTCTGAATTCCATCGCCACCCAGGCGTCGCAGATACTCGTGCCCCGTCAATTTTTCCCGGCGCGCCTGCTCGACCAGGTCGAAATAGTCGTAAGGCGTCCCCCGGCTGTGGCGCGCGGCTTCCTCGAAGACGTCACTACCGTTACGCCAGGCGAACTTGTCACCAAAGCCCATGCGCCGGGCAAACGCCTGCACCGCCCACCAGTCGGGCTGCGCCTGTCCCGGCGCATCGCAAAAGCGGTTGTAGAGGCGCAGACGGCGCTCGCCGTTGCAACGCGTGAAGTCGGCTTCGCCCCAGGTGGCAGCCGGCAAAATGATGTCGGCGTAGCGCGTGCCCAACGGCTCGACCGGATAGATGTCGGAATCGACCAGCACCATGCCGCCCGAATCGGCGCGAGCGATCAGCGCCGCTGCTGCTGCAGCGGCCGTTGCCTGTTGCGGCTGGTGCGGGCTGCCGCGGGTCAGGCGCGCGATGTGGCGTTCCAGTTCGTCCGAGGCGGCCATCGCGCCGATCCATGTAGTACCGAAAACCCATGCAAAGCGCAGTTGGCCGTCCATCAGCCAGCGGTCGAGATTCAACGGCTTCTTGCGCCGTCCCGGATATTTCTCGGGCGAGAGCCAGTCGGGATTCCCGGATGCGGAAATCATCCCGCGCTGATGACCGCCGCCGCGGCCGATCACCTGCCCCTTGCGATTGCCGGCGCCGCAGATCAGTCCCAGCGCGGCGAAGGAGGCGCTGTTCATGTAGTTGTTGGACCAGTAATTGCCCTTCTCCAGCATGAAGGACGCTTTGGGGCGCGTACCGTCCGTACGGGGCCTGGCCAGCAGTTCGGCGGCCCGTTCGATCAGCGCGGCGGGCACGCCGGTGATGCGTGCCGCATCTTCAAGCCGGTGCTCATCGCGCGACAGGAGGAACTGGCGAAAATCCTCCCAGTCGCTCTGCCACGTACCCCAGGTGGTGCGCCATTGCCAGGGGGTGTTGCGGGTGCCGCGACCATACCCCTGATCCACTTCCCAGCGCTTCGCCACCCAGCGTTCGATGAAGGCCTGATCCTGCCAGCCACGCTCGACAATGACGCGGGCGATGGCGTTGTGCAACAGGGTATCCGTACCGGGGATCACCGGCAGCCACAAGCCGCCGCGTTTCTCGGCCCAGGCCGCGCCCATGCTCCGGTGTGGCGTGGCGAAAATCAGGGTCTTGTCGGGTGTTTCGCCGCGCATGATCCAACTGGTAAACAGCGTGCTCTTGGTTTCGAAGGGATCGGTGCCCGACAGGAACAGTACGTCGCACGCACCCCAGTCTTCGTAGGCCGGAGCAAAGGCTTCGAGCCCGGCATCGTCCAGCCCTGCCGCGTCGTTGCTGTTGGCACACTTGTCGTGCGGAGCGAAAGCCGGGGTGCCGATGGCATCGAGCGCCAGCTTGGTGATGGCGTAGGTATTTTCGAAATACTGGTAGGAGTAGGCCTTGACGCCCCAGGCGTGCTCGCCGTAACTTTTCAGCACATGCTTTGACACCGCCGCCATGATGTCCAGCGCCGTGTCCCACGACACCGCTTGCAGCTCGCCCTTGACCCGCAGCAGCGGCGTGGTCAGCCGCTCGCGCGTTTTATTTTCCGGGTTGTAACACTTCTGCGCCAGGGTGCCGCCGCGCATCGAATGGTTGCCCTTGGGATTGACAGCCGTGGCATGCGGATCGGGCAGTACCAGAACATGGTGGGGCTGACCCTGCCATTGCACGATGTTGTGCTGGGACGGATTGGCCCACGGCACAGCCGTATTCGCCGTACCGCCAGCGCCGACTTTCCAGCGCCAGACGCGATAGCTGCAACCCACCACGCAGTAATCGCAGGCGGTCGATATTTCTTCAGCGCCAAGTGGCGGCAATGGCAGGGATCGAGTTTCAGCCATGCCGGCCCCCTTCGGGATAAACCAACCCCTGCATGCCGACGGCGCGGATCTGGTCGCCGTCGAGTTCCAGCACGACTTGCGGCAAGCTGGCTGTGGCATGGCCGGTAATCACCACGCCATGCCGGCTCAGGTCGAAGGTGGTGAGATGGCGCGGACAGGGTCCGAGCACATGGACTTCCGCCTGCAGTGTTCCCCTCAGCTTGCCGCCGAGATGGGTGCAGCGCGTGCTGAAGGCCACCACGTCGGCCTGCGGGCCGATACCGCCGCCGGCCGCGACACCGAGCTTGACCAGAATGTTGAGATCGCCGGCCTGCGGATACTCGAAGTAGTACGGCTCGCCGGGTTTGAGTGCGGACAGGCGGGCCACTGCCAGCGGCGCGTGCCCGGCGCGCTGCGCCCACACGGCTTCCGTGATTCCCGAGGCAGCGACCAGCACGAGCAGCTTGCCGCCGCCCAGCAGAAAATCCCGACGCGACTGGCAGGCGGGTTCATCGTGGGAGTACATTTTTTCCTCCGTCTGTCAGCGGCTTTGACTCGGGCACACGCGGCGGCGCCAGCAGCAGCGGCTGATCCATGCTGAGCGATTCGAGAAAAGCGACGAGATCCTTCTTGTCCGTCGCGCCGAGTCCCAGCGGCCGCAACTGCGGTGCCTTGTTCGGCCCTTCGCCGCCGCCCTGGTCGAAGAAATCGACGACTTCGCGCAGCGTGGCGAATACGCCGTTATGCATGTAGGGCGCGGTATAGCGCAACTCGCGCAGCGACGGCGTGCGGAAACGGCCCGCATCGGCCGGATTGCGGGTCAGGTAGGCCAATCCCAGGTCACCGTCGCTGCTCTTGTACTGGGCTTCGGAAACGCCGCGCTGCAGGCTTTGCCAGCGCGCCGTGATCTGCACCAGCGGATTGCTGTCGGATTGGGGGTGACGCGGCACGCCCAGGGCATGAAAGGCCTGGTCGGAAAGTAACGGGCCGCCGTGGCATTGCACGCAGCCGGCCTTGCCGATGAACAAGGCGTAACCACGCCGCGCCGAATCGCTCAGAGCGTCGGCATCACCCGCCAGCCAGCGATCGAAAGGGACTTTTTTCGGGTCGGACACCAGGGTGCGCTGAAAAGCGGCAATGGCCTGCCAGGCATGGTGCAGGCGCGGCCATTCGGTGCCGAAGACCTCGCGGAAACGGGTGACATACTCGGGCACCAGGCGCAGGCGCATTTCCATCATGGCCGCGTCACCGTTGCCGGCGACCGCACCTTCGGCGGCCGACTGCGCCTGTTGCTCAAGGCTGTCAGCGGCGCCGTCCCAGAACAGCCGGGAATAGTAAGCCGCGTTGAGGATGGTCTGCGCATTGCGCCAATGGCGCGTGCCGGGATAACCGCGCGACAGGGCTTCCGGTTCCCCCCAGCCGGTTTGCGGTGCATGGCAGGAGGCGCAGGACGTCGAGGCATTGCCCGACAGACGAGTATCCCAGAACAGCAGTCGCCCCAATTCGACCTTGGCAGCACTCATCGGGTTGTCGGCGGGAACGCTGACCGGCGGCAAGGGACCGAGACCGCCCGGCACCGGCCCGGGCGCAGCCGAATAAACCGCCGCCGACCAGAGCAGCGCCGCCAGTCCTGTTGTCAAGCGTAGCCTCACCGCGCAACTCCCGCCGACCAATAGTCGTAGGTCGGTGGCTCGACCACAACCTGCAGCGGCGCAGACCAGGCACGCAGGAAGGCCACCAGGGCAACCCTCTCGCGTACGGAAAGTCCCAATGGCTGCAATTCACTGCCAGGACCGCCGCCCTGATCGTGAAACGCCACCACTTCCTCAAGCGTGGCGAACAGCCCGTTGTGCATATACGGGCCGGTGTGGGTCAGTCCACGCAGAGCGGGCGTGACAAATCGTCCGCGATCGGCCGCTTGCTTGCTCACGACATAGCTTCCGAGGTCCTTGCGTTCGGCCATGTAGTTCGGCACGCCCATGGTGGCGTGATGGCGCAGCAGTGTAATCATGCGCAGCGGCTCATCGGCGATCGCCGGATTCTCCGGCACGCCGAGTCGATATGCCTTGCCATCCGTGCCCAGCGCTCCGCTGTGGCAACGCACGCACTGGCCTTTGCCGCTGAACAAGGCCATACCCTCGCGCGCCTGCGACGGCAATGCCGTCCGGTCGCCGCGCAAGGCGCGGTCCACCAAGGTTTCGCCGCCATCCAGCGTCTTGAGGAATTCGCCAATGGCGACGAATATCTGCGGACCGTATGGCTGGCTCTGCGCGCCGAAAGCGTCGCGCCAAAGCGCAAGCAGTTCGGGAATCTGGCGGATCCGCTCCTGGATCAGGCGCCCGTCGGCGTTCATGAAATGCGCCTCGGTGACCATGTCGCGCACCGCCGTCGGCAGATCGGCGCCATCGAGCCGGCCGTCCCACATCAATCGGGTCTTCAGTCGCACCGACATCAGGCCCGGTGCATTGCGAAAATACTCGGTACCGTTATAGCCGCGTGACAGGTCGGAATCGCCGCCATAAGCCCGCGACGGCAGGTGGCAACTCGCGCAACTGCGACTGCCGTCCCCGGACAGTCGCGGTTCGAAGAACAGGTGCCACCCCAGTTTGGCCAGTGCCGGCTTGACCGTCGCCGGCGCCGGCAAAGGCTCCAGGCGCGCGGACTGCGCACCAGCCGTCGGCCACACGCAGATGAGAGCGCATCCCGTCAGCAGTGCGCAAAACCTCCGCATCCAGCAACTCATCTGACGCCTGTGTATTTGAGTAGCGGGGCATCCTGCATGATCACCGAACAACTCTTTTTCCAGTTGAGGATCTCGCGTAGAAGACGCGCCTCCTTGTCCTTGTCGAGAGATTTGCCGCCGCTGGCTGGTATCCGGATAAAAAAGACGCGGCCGCCTTCGGTCTGGGCAAACTGGCCGACCATGGCTGGCGCTTCGCGGGTAATCTCTTCGGGCGGAAAATGGCAGCCCATGCAATTGAGCGCATACACCGTCGCCGCCGATTGGCCGGCAGTCGCCTGAAGTGAGCTTAGCGGCACCACCAGCAGTGCTGCTGCCATCACCACCCTCATTCCTGATAAGTTCTGCATGGTGGGCGGTCCATAAATGGAGTGATCGCGATGCGATCCAGAAATCGCAAGCGGGCCGCCGATGTCTGGCACCCTGGCGGAATTCTAGGCGGAGGAAGAAGCCGCAAGCTAACCGAAATCGGCAACGCAGCAAAAAAATGTCATGCTCGTAAGATCCAGATTCCTGGATCATCCGGAAAGGAGTAGCGAAAATGGGAGTTCTCGACGGAGTTCGCATCGTCGAAATCGCCGGTATCGGGCCGGGGCCCTTCTGCGGCATGTTGCTGGCCGACATGGGAGCGGAAGTCATCCTGGTCGAGCGGGTCAGCGGCAAAGCCGGTGATCCACTCGACATGGGCAAGAATGCGATCCTCAATCGCGGCAAGCGTTCGCTGGCGCTGGACCTGAAGGACCCGCGGGCAATCGACGCCGTGCTGAAACTGGTCGCGCGCGCCGACGCTCTGATCGAAGGCATGCGGCCCGGCGTCATGGAGCGACTCGGACTCGGGCCGGATATCTGCCTGGCGCGCAATCCGAAGCTGGTCTACGGCCGCATGACGGGCTGGGGACAGAGCGGGCCTCTGGCGCAAAGCGCCGGGCACGATCTCAATTACATCGCGCTTTCCGGCGCCCTGTGGTTCTCCGGCGAACCGGGAAAGCCGCCGCTGGCGCCGCCGACGCTGGTCGGCGACCTGGGTGGCGGCGCACTTTATCTCGCAATGGGTCTCCTCGCCGGCATTCTCAATGTGCAACGCGGCGGTGCCGGGCAGGTGGTCGATGCCGCCGTGGTGGACGGCAGCGCCAACCTGATGAACCTGCTGCTGTCCCTGCATGCCGCAGGGCAGCTACCGATTGAACGCGGTCGCGGCATCCTCGACGGCCCGCACTGGTGCGGCACCTATGCC
>JBIJDJ010000208.1:0-5205 GCA_044344175.1 Sulfuritalea sp. | reverse complement strand
CAGTCGCGTCGGTGCCGTGTTCGCGCCGCGCCGCATCGGCGCCTCGACGCTCGCCGCGCTCGCCGCGCCGCCGGAACGCATCGAGGAAATTGCCGCTCTGGTCAGCGCACGGCCGGAAGTGAACCACAACTACCAGCGCGAACACCACTACAACCTGTGGTTCGTTGCCACCGCGGCTGATCAGAGCGTGTTGGCGAGCACTCTGCTGGGCATCGAGCGCGAGACAGCTTGCGCCGTGCTCTCGTTTCCGCTGGAGCAGGAATATCACATCGACCTCGGCTTCGATCTGAAGTCAGCGCACAAGCATCACGCCCCGACTCCGGACACGCCGGCGCGTGAGCCCGATGCCCGGGAGAAGCAGTTGATTGCGGCGCTGCAATCGGGTCTGGAACTGGTGTCGCGTCCCTTCGCATGCCTCGGCGCACGCGCCGGCATGGGCGAGGACGAGGTACTGACACGCATCGCCGGCTGGCTCGGTGAAGGCCTGATCAAGCGTTTCGGCGTGGTGGTGCGCCACCACGAACTGGGCTACCGTGCCAATGCCATGGTGGTATTCGACCTGCCCGATGCCGAGGTCGATCGCATCGGCCCGCAGCTTGCCACCGAGCCCGGTGTCACGCTGTGCTATCGCCGCACGCGCAGCCTGCCGGACTGGCCCTACAACCTCTACTGCATGGTGCATGGCCGTTCGCGCGAAGATGCGCAACCGGTGATCGAACGCCTGATCCGGCTGGCCGGCGTGCCCGGGCAGGTGCTGTTCTCGACGCGCCGCTTCAAGCAGTGCGGCGCGCGCTACTTCGCCGAGACGGCGGCCCCTGGCGGCCAGGCGAGCGGTCTCGTCAATGCGTGACGCCCTGGTTGAGTCCCCGGCGCTGGACGACATCGATCGCAAGCTGATCAACGCCCTGCAGGGCGATTTCCCGCTGGTACGCGAACCCTATCGCCAGGTCGCCGAAACGCTTGGTCTGGACGAAGATGAATTACTGCGGCGGCTCGATGCGATGCTTGAGCGTTGCGTGCTGACGCGCTTCGGCCCGATGTTCCAGATCGAGCGCGCCGGCGGCGCCTTCGTACTGGCGGCGATGCGCGTGGCGGATGCCGACTTCGAGCGGGTCGCGGCACAGGTGAACGCCTTTGCCGAGGTGGCGCACAACTACCGTCGCGAGCATGCCCTCAACATGTGGTTCGTGCTGGCCACGGCAACGCCACAGGGCATCGGCGAAGCGATTGCGGCAATCGAGGCGGCGACCGGGCTGCCGGTATTTGCCTTCCCCAAGGAACGCGAATACTTCGTGGAGATGAAACTCCATGCCTGAAAGCAGGCCGGATCTCGACGCCGTCGACCGGCGCCTGATCGTCGCCACCCAGGCCGGCCTGCCGCGTGTCTCGCGTCCCTACGATGCGCTGGCGCTCGAACTGGGCATATCCCCCGACGATATCCTCGCGCGCCTGCAGCGCATGCTCGATAGCGGCGTGATCCGTCGCATCGGCGCCGTGCCGAATCATTACGCCATCGGCTACACGGCCAACGGCATGTCGGTGTGGGACGTCGACGATGCCCGCGTCGACGAACTCGGCGCGCAGGTCGGCGCCCTCCAATTCGTCACCCACTGCTACCGGCGTCCGCGCCGCCTGCCGGACTGGCCCTACAACCTGTTTGCCATGGTGCATAGCCAGAATCGCGCCGAGGTGGCCGCCCGCGTCGCCGAGATTGCCGCTCTCCTGGGCGGCGCCAGCCGGGCGCACGACATTCTCTACAGTACGGCGATCCTGAAGAAGACCGGGTTACGGATTTCGGGATAAATCTACTGCGCGTGCCGGATCGGGGCTTGGGCGGCTCATTTGGCAACCCCGGCCATCCTCACACATAGCAACATGTGTATCCGGCAGCTGCGCTCTGGCCGCACCCCGCTGCGGCCCGCTCGCCACGATTTCTTCTCGAAATCCGGACGTTTCTACCGGGCTTCCTGAATGGAGGTCAGGTAGGCCAGAATGTCCTGGAGATCCTCGGGCTTCAGCGCATTGAGCACGCCGCCAACGTCGACATCATCGTGCGGACGTTCGCCCTTCAGATACTTTTCCATCTGTCGCATCAGGTAACTGGTGTACTGGCCGACCAGCATCGGGAACATGCCGCGGCCCATGCCGTTCGCGGCATGACAGGTGACACACTTCTTCTGATAGATCGCCTCGCCGTTGCCGAGGTTGCCCGTCACGCGCGGAATGATCATGACGCGCTCGGTCAGGGTCAGCCTCGTCAAGGCGTCGTCCGTTTCCTTGAACACCGGCCACGTGGTGGGAAGCTCGATCGATGCCAGGTAGGCGGCGACATCCTTGATGTCCTGATCGGGGAGTTCGCGTTCCTGAGTGTAGGGGTACATCGGTATGTTGATCCGCTTCCTGGCGCGAAACGATTTCAACTGATCGAGGAGATAGGCGGCACGCTGACCGCCAATGCGCGGGTATTCGCCGCGCGAACCGCCCTGACCGAACTCGCCGTGGCAACCGGCGCAGACACTGTTGATCTCCTTGCCCTTATCGAGGTTCTGGGCGCGCCCGGGGCCGCAGAAGGAGAGTGCCAAAAGCACGACAGGAAGGAAATATCTCATGCGAACTTGTCCATGAATCCGTGGGTACGGCCTATTGTCGCAGGGGATAAGCGGATTGTTCCTTGATCTGTGTCGGATAATCCGCCGATGGGCGATTCCGGTTCCTTCAACGACGCTTCCAGGCTTCGGCTGAACCGGCGTCGCCCTCAGTGGCCGACTTCGAAGCGGTAGGCCACGGCGATGCGCTGGCGGTCGGTCTCGACCATCACCGTGGCGATCCAGGCCATCGTGCCGGCAACGCAGACCGGTAGCGAGAGGTTTCGCCCGCATAGCGGCCGTTGCCGGCAGGTGCCAGTTCGCTGCGGTTGTAGCCCATGTTCATGGTTGCACCGGCTATCGCCAGATTGACCACCCACGAATTACTGAATCTCGCTGCCATCTTTCGTTGCGGCGCTTATGTGCCTATTTGGATATCTGATCAGGATCGACGCTTGGAGAATCTGAGCAGTTGATCCATGTCAATTTCATGGCTGGGTCTTGGGCGTCTAATGTGCGACATATTGTCGCAGTGGCGAATTGTCGCAGCTGTGCGCAGAGCTTGGCAGGTATCGAAAGCTGTGAAATCGAAGTATCAACCGGAATGGGAGCGAAAATATGAAACAGTTTAGCAAGCAAGCCACCGCGCTGCTGTTGGCAGCGGGGATGGGACTGGCGGCGACCGCCTGGTCCGCTGACACCTTGCAGGATGTGCTGAAAGCGCGCGGTCTGAGCCAGCAGGATTTGCTGGCGGCGGCCAAGACCTACGTACCGACCGGCAAGCGCGACGAGTTCGTCGCCTTCAGTTCGGGCGGCCAGTCGGGCCAGGTCATCGTCTATGCCATTCCCTCGATGCGCATCCTGAAATACATCGGCGTCTTCACGCCGGAACCCTGGCAGGGCTATGGCTTTGATGAAAGCTCGAAGAAGGTGCTGGCCGGCGGCCGCATCGACGGCAAGGACATCACCTGGGGCGACACCCATCACCCGGCCATCTCCGAAACCAACGGCGAGTATGACGGCCAGTTCCTCTTCATCAACGACAAGGCCAATCCGCGCCTGGCGGTGATCGACCTGCGCGACTTCGAAACCAAGCAGATCGTCGTCAATCCGATTTTCAAGTCCGAACATGGTGGTGCCTTCGTCACTACCAATACCGAGTACGTGATCGAAGCGGCGCAGTATGCCTCGCCGCTGGAGAACAAGAAGTTCTATCCGCTCGAGGAGTTCAACGAGAAGTATCGTGGCGGCATTACCTACTGGAAGTTTGATCGCAAGGAAGGCCGCATCGACCCCAAGAAGTCGTTCTCGCTCGAATTGCCGCCGTACTCGCAGGATCTGTCCGATGCGGGCAAGGGTCCGTCGGAAGGCTGGTCATTCACCAACTCCTTCTGCTCCGAGCGTTACGTCGGCGGCATCGAGAAGGGCCGTCCCCCGTATGAAGCCGGTTGTTCCGCCAAGGACACCGACTACATGCACGTGATCAACTGGAAAAAAGCGGCCGAGCTGGTTGCCGCCGGAAAAGGCAAGAAGATCAACGGTCATGACGTGATCATGATGGAAACCGCGATCAAGGAAGGCATCCTGTTCCTGATTCCGGAACCCAAGTCGCCGCACGGCGTCGATGTGACCCCGGACGGCAGCAAGATCATCGTCGCCGGGAAGCTCGACACCCATGTTTCCGTGTATTCCTTCGAGAAGATCATGGCGGCCATCAAGGCCGGCAAGTTCGAATCCAAGGATCCCTACGGCATTCCGGTGATCGCCATGAAGGACGCGCTGCATACGCAGGTTGCGCTGGGTCTCGGCCCCCTGCATACCCAGTACGACAGCAAGCCCTGTACTGCCTACACCTCCCTGTATGTCGATTCGCAAGTCGCGAAGTGGGACTTCTGCGAAGGCAAGGTGCTCGACAAACTCAGCGTGCATTACAACATCGGCCACCTGATGACCATGGAAGGCGATTCGACCAAGCCGGCCGGCAAGTACCTTGTCGCGCTGAACAAGCTGGCGATCGACCGCTTTGTGCCGGTCGGCCCCTTGCATCCGCAGAACCACCAGCTGATCGACATCAGCGGCGACAAGATGCAGTTGCTTTACGACATGCCGCTGCCGCTGGGTGAGCCGCACTATGTGGTGGCCATCGATGCCAAGAAGCTGAAGCCGGCAGTGCGCTACAAGGTCGGCACCGACAGTCGCACCGACAAGCCGCACCCGGCCGCAACTCTCGCCGGTCAGGAGAAGGCGGTTCGCAAGGGCAACAAGGTCGAAGTCTTCGGTACCCTGATCCGCTCGCACATCACGCCGGAAACCATCGAAGTGGAAGTGGGCGACGAAGTGACGATCAACCTGACCAACCTCGAGCGCGCGCAGGACGAGACCCATGGCTTCACCGTCTCGACCTACAACGTGCATGCATCGGTTGAGCCGGGCAAGACCGTGTCGGTGAAGTTCAAGGCCGACAAGGAAGGCGTCTATCCGTACTACTGCACGGAGTTCTGTTCGGCGCTGCACCTGGAGATGCAGGGTTACCTGCTAGTCAAGCCGAAGGGCTGGAAGCCGACCAAGACGACACTCGCCAAGGGCAGCTACACGGAAGCGGACTACAAGGCAACCGTGA
>JBIJDJ010000045.1:0-17240 GCA_044344175.1 Sulfuritalea sp. | reverse complement strand
AATTTTTTCGCGGTGGCCTCGATCTTCTGCTTCGGGCCGACCAGGATGGGTACGATCAGTCCCATTTTCGCCGCATCCATGGCGCCGGAGAGAGAGCTCTCGTCGCAGGGGTGGGCGACGGCCACCGTGGTGGGCGGCAGGGCCTTGCAGGTATCGATCAGGCGCTGGTATTTCTCATGCGGATGGGCTACGGCTGCCATGGCTATTGCTCCGATGGATTTAGATCGAGGGTGATATGGGTGACGCCGTCGGCGCTGTGCGTGGTCATCGGCCAGCCGCAACGCCCGAAGACGCCGAGCATGGCGGTGTTGTGCGGCAGGACTTCGGCGGTGAAAGTCCGTATGCCGCCAGCCGTGGCGATTTTTCCGAGATGGGTCAGCAGGCGGCGGGCGATGCCGAGCCGGTGATAATCCTCTTCGACGATGAAGGCGACTTCCGCGGTAGCGTCCCCGGCGCGCGCATAGGTGCCGGTGGCGATGACGATTTCCCGGCCGGCCTCCTGCACAGTGCAGAGCAGGATGACGCGGGTGTCGAAATCGGCTTCGCGGAAGCGCTTCAATTCTGCCGCCGAAAACTCCTTCTTCGGCCCGAAAAAGCGCAGATAGACGGATTCCGGATCGAGCTTGTGGAAGGCCTCGATCAACGGGTCGCTGTCATCCGGACGTGCCGCGCGGATGCGGACTTCAAGGCCGTTGCGCAGCGTTTCCGTGACTGAATAATTACGTGCGTCGATCACGCGTTTTTCCGTTGATGTGTTTGTATCGGAATTAAAGTTTCGTTCAGATACTACTGTCCGCTATTTGTGCGACGCAGCATTGATAAATGTCAATGTCGGCACAGATAAAGCGCGTCGGCCGAGGTTAGTTGATCTCGATGCTGATGAGCGCGCCCAGCACGCGGTTCATCTCGGCGAGTGTCGGATAGGCCACGGTCGACAGGAAGGCCCATCCGCCCGCACAACGCAACTCCCGCACGTTCGCCTGCTCTGCGGAGTGCAATCGAAGACGCACTTCGTTAAGCCTCAAGGTGTCGTCAAGCGCGGCCAAAAGCATCATTCCGGTTGTGGCGTCGTTTGCGGTTTCAGTCGCCGTGTTGGTTGCCAGCAGCACCGGTTGGCGCTTCGCGCCAAGGAGCTGCTGACGAATGATGCGCGCCGCGGCGAATCGTCCGGGGCGCACCTGCTGTTCGCTTTCAACAACGTCATTGACCTCGAACTCGCAGAACGGTTCATAGCGGCGCAGGTGATCGATGGTGACGATCCGCCCGTCCTGCAGGGTGACGTGGGCGGTTCCTGGCGGAATCGTGATGGTTTGCCGCACGATCACGGTCGTATTGGCCGGCAACTGGTAATAGCTTGATGAAACATCGCTCATGCTGATCGGGGCGCAGCCGGCGAACAAACTGCTTGCTGCCGCGGCGACGAAAAAATGACGATTCATAGGACCTTTGGACGGTGAGTTACAGAATCGGCCCGGCGCCGCTTTCGAAGCATCGCCGCGAACGGCTCGCATTCACGCGCGGAGTGTTCGATTATAGGGACATCGGAGCACCCGCATCCGTTCAAGGACAGGAAATCAGGGATTGCTTCCACAGGGCAGCGCTGGAACCGGGTGTCGCGTCAAGCGCCGGGTTGGCGTCAAATGCGCCACGGTTCGCAGCAAAGGCCGATTCGAGTACATCCCGATGCTAAAATCCCGCAGAATTTCCATAGTGGGAAGCGCCATGAAGCCAAACGATTTGCAGCATTCCTCCGGTACCCGGGCACTCCGGCAAACCTCGATCGGAGCCGCCTTTCTGGCTTTGATCTTTGCTGCCGCGTGCGACAAGGTCGCGCCACCCCCGCCGGCGCCGCCGGCGGTCGAAGTCGTCAAGGTCGCGCAACGTGACGTGCCGATTTACATGGAGTGGATCGGTTCTCTGGATGGAAACGTCAATGCCGTAATCCGTCCCCAGGTAACCGGTTACCTGATCAAGCAGAACTACCGGGAAGGCGACCTGGTGAAGCAGGGGCAGCCGCTGTTCGAAATTGACCCGCGCACCTTCGATGCCGCCGTTGACGAAGCCAAAGGCTTGCGCGCGCAGCAACAGGCGCGCTACGAGACGACCAAGGCCAATCTGGCGCGCATCAAGCCGCTGGCAGCCAGGAACGCGGTGAGCCAGAAAGACCTCGACGATGCCGTCGGTGCCGAACTGTCTGCCAAGGCAGCGCTCGACGCGGCCGAAGCATCGCTGAAGACGGCGCAGCTGAACCTCGGCTTCACCCGCATGGCGTCGCCGATCACCGGTATTGCCGGCATCGCCAAGGCCCAGATCGGCGACCTCCTCAGCCCGAACATGTCGTCGGAACTGACGACAGTTTCCGCCGTCGACCCGATCAAGGTCTATTTCAACATCAGCGAACGGGAATATCTCAAGGTGGCGGAGAGCCACAACCCCGACAAGAAGCCAAGGCCGATAGAGCTGATCCTGGTCGATGGCTCGTTCTATCCCGAGCAGGGCAAGTTCCTCCTGCTCAACCGGCAGGTGGACACGACGACCGGCACCTTCAAGGCCGCCGCCCAGTTCCCGAATCCCAAAAACCTGCTTCGTCCCGGCCAGTACGGCAAGATCCGCGTGACGATGTCGGTCAACAAGGACGCGCTCCTGGTCCCGCAGCGCGCCGTCACCGAAATGCAGGGCAAGTACCTGGTCGCGGTGGTCGGTGCCGACAACAAGGTCGAGATCCGTCCGGTGACGGTTGGAGAACGCATCGGCACCGAGTGGATCGTCAGCACCGGTCTGAAGGCAGGCGAGAGCGTGGTGGCCGAGGGAACGCAGAAGGTCAAGCCGGGAGTTGCGGTCAGTCCGAAGCCCTTCGCGCCGGCAGCGCCGGCCGCTGCTGCCAGTCCGGCCAAGCCTGCGGAAAAACCCGCGGCGCCGGCACCGGCAGCCAAGGGGTAAGCGGCCATGTCGAAGTTCTTCATCAACCGGCCGATCGTGGCCATGGTCATCTCGATCCTGATGACCATCATCGGCCTGGTCGCCATGTCCGGGCTGCCGACCGCCCAGTTCCCGAACATCGTTCCCCCGCAGATCAATGTCAGCAGCACCTACACCGGCGCCGACGCGCTGACCGTCGAACAGGCGGTCGCCACCCCGATCGAGCAGCAGATGTCGGGCGTCGACAATATGGACTACATGTATTCGATCAACGCCAACAATGGCCAGTCCACGCTGTACGTCAACTTCGCCCTTGGCACCGACGCCAACACCGACCAGTTGCTCGCCCAGATGCGCCAGGGCCAGGCCGAATCACAACTGCCTTCGGACGTGCGCAACTACGGCGTCACCGTAGCCAAGTCGACTTCTTCGCCGCTGGTGATGTTCGCGCTCTACTCACCGAAGGGCACCTACGACAACATCTTCCTCGCCAATTACGCCTTCATCAACATCAACGACCAGATGACGCGGGTCAAGGGCATCGCCAGCGTCACCGTGTTCGGCGCCGGCCAGTACGCGATGCGGCTGTGGGTCAAGCCCGACCAGTTGGCCAAGCTGAACATCACGATTCCCGAAATCATCAACGCAGTCAATGCCCAGAACACCGTCAATCCGGCGGGAACCATCGGTGGCGAGCCGGTGCCGCGGGGCCAGGAATTCACCTACGCGGTGCGCGCGCAGGGGCGCCTGCAGAGCGAAGAAGACTTCGGCCAGATCGTGCTGCGCGCCAATCCCGACGGATCGCTGGTTCGCGTCCGCGACATCGCCCGCATCGAGCTCGGCGCGCAAACATACAGCCAGCAGGGTCGGCTCAACGGCAAGCCGGCTGCCCTCGTTGCGCTCTATCAGATGCCGGGCGCCAATGCCCTCCAGGCAGCGGACGGCGCCAAGAAGCTGATGGAGAAGCTCAAGCAGAGTTTCCCGCCCGATCTCGAGTACGTCATCGCCCTCGACACGACGCTGTCGGTTACCGAAGGCATCAAGGAAATCGAGCACACACTGATCGAGGCGCTGGTGCTGGTGATGATCGTCGTCTTCGTCTTCCTGCAGGGCTGGAGGGCGACGCTGATCCCGCTGCTTGCCGTGCCGGTGTCGCTGGTTGGCACCTTCATGCTGTTTCCGATGTTCGGCTTTTCGATCAACACCTTGTCGCTGTTCGGTCTGGTGCTGGCCATCGGTCTGGTGGTCGATGATGCCATCGTCGTCGTCGAAGCTGTCGAACACCATATAGAGCACGGCATGTCGCCAAAGGATGCAACGCTGAGAGCGATGGAGGAGGTCACGGGTCCGGTAATTGCAATCGCCGTCATCCTTGCCGCCGTGTTCGTGCCGACCGCCTTCATTCCGGGAATTACCGGCCAGCTCTACCAGCAGTTCGCTGTCACCATCGCCATTTCGGTAATCATCTCGGCGTTCAACGCGCTGACACTGAGTCCCGCGCTGTGCGCCATGCTGCTCAAGCCCAAGGTCAAGGGCAGCGGCCTGATGCAGAAATTCTACGACTGGTTCAACGAGGTATTCGGTCGCGTTACCGCGGGCTATGTCGGCATCTGCCGTCTTGCCATCCGCAGGACCGCAGTCAGCCTGTTTTTCCTGGTGGGCGTCGCGGTGGCGACCGGCTTCTTCGGCAAACTGGTTCCCGCAGGATTTCTCCCGGATGAAGACCAGGGTTACGTCTTTGCCGCGATCCAGCTTCCCGATGCCTCATCGCTGCAGCGCACGGCGGAAATTGCCGCCCAGGCCGAAGAACTGATCATGAAGGTGCCGGGCGTCAAGTACACGACCACGGTCGTCGGCTACAGCATGCTGAGCCAGGTGACGAATACCTACAGTGCCTTCTTCTTCATCACCCTCGAGGATTGGGCCGCGCGCAAGAAGCCCGAAGAGCAGTATGGGGCGATCAAGGCCGAACTGACGAAGAAGCTGGGCGGTATCAGTGGGGCCATCGCTTTTGCGTTTCCGCCACCGGCCATCCAGGGGGTCGGCACCTCCGGCGGTGCGACGTTTATTCTTGAAGACCGTGCCGGCAAGGACATCGCTTTCCTCGCCGAGAACACCACCAAGTTCCTCGAAGCGGCAAGGAAGCGCCCGGAACTCGCCAGCGTTTCGACGACTTTCCGGCCCACCGTGCCCCAGCTCTTCATCGACGTCGATCAGGACAAGGTGCTGAAGCAGGGGGTCAACCTCAGCGACGTTTACAAAACGCTGCAAAGCTTCCTTGGCAGCGGCTTCATCAACTACTTCAACCGTTTCGGCCGCCAATGGCAGGTGTACGTCCAGGCCGAGGGCGACTACCGGACCAACATCCAGAACGTCGGCCAGTTCTACGTTCGCAATGCCAAGGGCGAAGCGGTGCCGCTCTCGGCGCTGACCTCGATCCGTAATGTCTCCGGTCCGGAATTCACGATGCGCTACAACCTCTACCGCAGCGCGCAGATCAACGCTTCGGCGGCGCCCGGCTACAGTTCGGTGCAGGTGATGCAGGCGCTCGAGGCGGTTTTCGCCGAAACCATGCCCGTCGAAATGGGCTACGACTATTCGGGGATGTCATTCCAGGAGCAGAAGGCCCAGCAGGGAGTCTCGCCGGCGGTCATCTTCGGCTTCTCGCTGCTGTGCGTCTTCCTGATCCTGGCGGCACAGTACGAGAGCTGGTCGCTGCCTTTCTCGGTACTCCTGGGGACGCCGATCGCCATCGCCGGCGCCTTCTTCGCGCTGCTGTTGCGCGGCCAGGAACTCAACGTCTATGCGCAAATCGGCCTGGTGATGCTGATCGGTCTGGCGGCCAAGAACGCCATCCTGATCGTCGAATTCGCCAAGATGGAATACGAAAAGGGCGAGTTGTCGCTCGTCGATGCGACGCTCAAGGGGGCTCAACTCCGCCTGCGGCCGATCCTGATGACCTCGTTTGCCTTCATTCTTGGCTGCGTGCCCTTGGCGATTGCCAGCGGCGCCGGCGCCATTTCGCGGCAGGTCATGGGCAGTGCGGTGATCGGCGGCATGCTGGCGGCCACCTGCATCGCCATCTTCATCATCCCCGTGACTTTCTACGCTGTCGAAAGAATGAGCCACAAGGGAAAAACCGGTGTCGCCGGGCACGAAGGCGGCGCAGCCGGTGCCGGCAATGCGTCCGGGAAACCCGCGGAGAAGGAGGGGCAGAGCCATGCGTAAGCCCTTGCTCATTTCGCTGCTGGCACTGCTGGTCAGCGGTTGCATGATCGGGCCGGATTATTTCCGTCCGGCCGTCGAAACGCCGCCCGCCTGGCGCCTCAGCGAGCAGAATGCCAAGGACCTGGCGAATACCGCCTGGTGGGAACAGTTCGGCGATCCGGTGCTCAACGACCTGATGGTCACGGCACTGCGGGAAAACAAGGATCTGAAGATCGCTGCGGCCCGTGTCGAGGAGTTCGCCGGCAATTACGGCATCGTTCGTTCGGGACTCTTCCCGCAGGTTGGCGCCGGGTACGAGCCTAGCCGACAAAGGAACACCTTGCCGGGTGATGTAGGCCCATCGACCTATAACAGTTACCAGGTGGTGTTGAATGCGGCGTGGGAAATCGACATCTGGGGCCGCATCCGCCGCCAGACCGAGGCTGCAAACGCCCAACTGCTGGCCAGCGAGGAAGGGCGGCGAGGCGTCATCCTGTCGCTGGTCGGCAGCGTTGCCGCTTCCTACATCAACCTGCGCGCGCTCGACCGCCAACTGGAGATCGCCAGGGAGACGGCAAAAAGCCGCGGCGAGTCGTACGAGATCTTCAAGCTTCGCTTTGAGGGCGGCGTCATATCCCAGCTTGAACTCAGCCAGAACAAGTCCCAGTACGAGGAGGCCCTGGCCAGCATTCCGCCGCTGGAAAAGGCCGTCGCCCAGCAGGAAAACGGCCTGAGCGTACTACTGGGCCGCAATCCCGGCCCGATCGTGCGCGGCAAGACCATCGACCAGCTGGCACTGCCCATGATTCCTGCCGGCCTGCCCTCGGACCTGCTCGAACGGCGGCCCGACATACGGCGCGCCGAGCAGAACCTGATCGCCGCCAATGCCCTGATCGGCGCCGCCAAGGCCGCTTACTATCCGACGATTTCGCTGACCGGGCTCTTCGGCTACGCCAGCCTCGGACTGGGCAATCTGTTCAACAGCTCGTCGAAGGTATGGCAGTACTCCGCGCCGGTCAGCATGCCGATCTTTACCGGCGGCGCGCTTGCCGGCCAGGTGCAGGTGGCCGAAGCCACGCAGCAACAGGCGCTGTTCGAGTACCAGAGAGCGATCCAGGAAGCCTTCCGCGAGGTCAATGACGCGCTCGTCAATCAGGACCGCACCGGGGCGCAACTCGTGGCACAGAAGAGCCAGGTCAAGTCGCTGGAACTGTATGCGGAAACCGCGCGCCTGCGCTACGACAACGGTTACACCAGTTATATCGAAGTTCTCGATGCGGAGCGCAGCCTGTTCAACGCCCAGTTGCAATACACGCAGACGCAGCAGACGCAGTTCCAGGCGATGACCAACCTGTACAAGGCGATGGGCGGCGGCTGGGTCGCGGAAGCGGAAAAGATGAGTGCACAACCGGCAGGAAAATAGCGATTTGCTTGAGTAAGGCTCGAGCCACGCTTGGAGCGGGTGAAGCCCGCGAACAATCATCACCCCCTCCTGCGGGCGGGGGAAAGGGAGTCGTATATGATCGATCTTGAAGTTATGCGCCGCGTTCAGGCGACACTGCTCGAACGCAAGGACGCTGCGCCCGATTCGTCCTATGTCGCCAGCCTGTATGCCAAGGGCACCGACGCGATCTGCAAGAAGGTCGCCGAGGAAGCCGCCGAAACCATCATGGCCGCCAAGGATGGCGATCGCCTGCATCTGGTGCGCGAAGTGACCGACCTCTGGTTTCACAGCATGATCCTGCTGACCCAGTTCGGCATCGGCGTCGATGACGTGATGGTCGAGTTTCGCCGCCGGGAAGGCATTTCCGGTATTGATGAGAAGAACAGCCGGAGCCCCGAATAATGAGCGACTGCATTTTTTGCAGGATTGCGCACGGCGAGATCCCCTCGAAAAAAATCTATGAAGACGAGGAAATCTTCGCTTTTCACGACATCAGCCCGATTGCGCCGGTGCATTTCATGATTGTGCCGAAGCTGCACATCCCGTCGCTGATGGAGGCCGACATGAGCCATCAGATGCTGCTGGGGCGCATTCTTGCGAAGGCGGGTGAACTGGCCAAAGGCCAGGGGCTCAACGAAGGCTTTCGCACCATCATCAACACCGGGCGGATCGGGCGGCAGGAGGTGTATCATCTGCACGTTCATATTCTGGGCGGCCCCGAGCCCCTGGGGTCCATGCTTAAGCGCAGAGCGCCTTGAAATTTCACTGAGCGCGAGGAGAAAACAGGATGGGATCTTTCAGCATCTGGCACTGGCTGATCGTGCTGGTCATCGTCATGCTGGTGTTCGGCACCAAAAAGCTGCGCAACGTGGGATCGGACCTCGGCGGAGCGGTCAAGGGCTTCAAGGACGGCATGAAGGAGGCCAGTGCCGACAAATCCGCCGACAAGCCGGCCGAACCGCAGCAGGTTACCGGTCAGACCATCGACGTCGAGTCACGCCGGGAACAAACCAAATCCTGATCCCTGGCGGCTGAGCGGTCTGTCTGCTTCTGCAGCCACGACCTTTCCTGCGGCCTTTCCTGCCATTTACCAGATCCCAACGAACCCATGTTCGACGTAGGCCTGTCCGAGTTGATGGTCATCGCCGTGGTGGCACTGGTCGTCATCGGCCCGGAGCGCCTGCCCAAGGTGGCGCGTACTGCGGGCCTCCTTCTCGGTCGCCTGCAGCGCTACGTCAGTGACGTCAAGAGCGACATCAATCGCGAGATCCAGCTGGACGAGCTGAAAAAGATGCAGCAGGAGATGACCGATCAGGTGACCAACCTGCAGGCTTCGGTGACTCACGAAATGCGCGAGGTGGAATCCTCGGTGAATACGGTAATCGAACCGCCGGCGGCAGATCCCGCCGTGTCGCCAGCGCCGACTTCTGATGCGACTCCCGCAGTCGAGGTGCAGGCAGCATCGACGCTGGCGCCGTCCCCTGTTGCCGCAGAAACGCTCAAGTCCTGATGTCTGACCAGCAAGAGACTTTTCTCTCCCATCTGGTCGAGTTGCGCGATCGCCTGATTCGAATTCTCATCGCCGTCGGCATTGTTTTCGTACCGCTGGCCTTTTACGCCCGCGAGCTGTATTCGCTGCTGGCCGACCCTTTGCTGAAGAAGCTGCCGGCGGGCGGCCAGATGATCGCCACGGATGTGGTCGGTGTCTTTCTGGTGCCCATGAAGGTATCCCTTATGACGGCCTTCCTGGTCGTCCTGCCCTACGTGCTGTATCAGGTCTGGGCCTTTGTCGCGCCCGGTTTGTATGCCCATGAGAAAAAGCTCGCGATGCCGCTAGTAGCTGCTTCGGTGATCCTGTTTTTCATCGGCATGGCCTTCGCCTACTTTGCTTTCTTCCCGATGGTGTTCGGCTTCATGGCGCAGTTCGCCCCGGAGGGCGTGGCCTGGATGACAGACATCGAGAAGTACTTTTCCTTCGTGCTGACGATGTTCCTCGCGTTCGGCGTCACCTTCGAGGTGCCGATCATCGTCATCGTGCTGGTCAAGATCGGTATCGTCGATGTCGCCAAGCTACGCGAATGGCGGCCCTATGTGATCGTCGGCGCTTTTGTCGTTGGCGCGGTGTTTACGCCACCTGACGTGATTTCTCAGTTCATGATGGCGGTGCCGCTGTGGCTGCTGTATGAACTGGGAATTATTTTGGCGAGTTTCATCGTGCGGCCAGCCCCGGAGCCTGTCGGCGAAACAGACTACCGGCCTCCCTCAGATGAGGAAATGAACCGGGAGCTTGATCGCGCCGAGCAGCAGCCGCGCGATTAGGAAATTTGGAGACCGGCGCCGGAGATTTGCAGCATCCGGGCCGTCGCTGATTGAACCGGGGGCAACCCTTCAGGACGTACTTGCCGTTGCGTGCCACAGGCGCAGCTTGTCCAGCGAGACCAGATCGGCCTCCGGCAGCACCATTCGCGCGCCGTCGAAGTTCTCGTTGATGGTGTAATCGCTGACCGTGATCACGGTAGGAATCCGCGCCGCGAGGGCCGCGGCCAGCCCGTGGGAAGAATCCTCCACGGCGAGGCAATCGCGGGGCGGCAGGTTGAGTTGCCGCAGCGTCCACAGGTAGATTTCCGGCGAGGGCTTTTTGGCCGTCACGACCGCGCCGGAGGCGATGACATCGAACCATGTGTCGGCATTCGGACCCAGATTGGCGCGCAACAGGCCGACCACGTTTTCCAGCTTGGAGCTCGAGGCGATTGCCAGTCGCACGCCTTCGGTGCGCGCATCGCAAATCAACTGGCCGATGTCTGCCCGCAGCGGAATCGCGCCGGCGGCAAGCAGGCGCTGATAATTGCGCGTCTTGATGTCGTGAATCCGGGCCAGCAGCTCGTCGAAATCCGTTCGCGCATGCGTGGCGGGGTCGAATTTCTCGGCGTAATGACGCATCCTTTCCAACCCGCCGGTGACATTCAGCAAGGTGCCGTAAAAGGCCTCGTCCCAGTGCCAGACCAGCCCTACTTCGGAAAACGCCGCATTGAACGCCGGGCGATGGCCGTCGCGTTCCGTGTTGGCAAGGGTACCGTCGACATCAAAAATGATCGCGCGCAGAGCCATGATGAGTTACCGCCGGACAAAAAATGGAGCGTAAAGACTAGCTGATTTTGGGCCTTGGGGGAAAGCCTTGTGTTCTATTCACCCACTGGCTACGCGGTTATGTTCCGGGCCGGACGGTGCTACAGTGTCCCAAGGTCAGTGGCGCCCCGCTGGCGATCTTGCCGCAGCCACAGTGACTGGAGACTGAGCGCACGTGAAACCGACGAATATCGGCATCCCCGACTATTTTCACAAAGTCGTGGATTGCCAGTGGGCATGTCCCGCCCACACGCCCGTTCCCGAGTACATCCGCCTGATTGCCGCCGGCCGTTACTCGGACGCCTACATGATCAATTGGCGCTCCAATGTCTTTCCCGGCATCCTGGGACGCGTCTGTGATCGCCCCTGCGAACCCGCCTGCCGCCGCGCCCGGGTGGACAAGGAGCCGGTGGCTATCTGCCGGCTGAAGCGTGTCGCCGCCGATCTCAAGGATGACATCCGGGGACGCCTGCCACAGGCCCCGGTCAAGAAGAATGGCAAGCGAATAGCCTGCATTGGCGCCGGACCCGCTTCACTGACTGTGGCGCGCGATCTCGCGGTGATTGGTTATCAGGTCACGGTCTTCGACAACGGTAAAACGCCTGGCGGCATGATGCGCAGCCAGATTCCAAAGTTCCGTCTGCCCGACGAAGTCATCGACGAGGAGTGCGCCTACATCATCGATCTCGGTGTCGAGATGCACTACGGGCACTGGGTCAAGAGCCTGCGCGGCATGCTGGCGGAGAACTGGGATGCGGTGTTTGTCGGCACCGGCGCCCCGCGCGGCCGCGACGCCGATATTCCGGGTCGCCGGGAAGCGGCGGCGCATATCCATATCGGCATCGACTGGCTGGCCAATGTGGCCTTCGGCCACACCACCAGGATATCCAAACGCGTGATCGTACTCGGCGGCGGCAATACGGCGATGGACTGCTGCCGCTCCGCACGCCGCATGGGCGGCAAGGATGTCAAGGTCGTGGTGCGCAGCGGCTTCGAGGAAATGAAGGCTTCGCCCTGGGAAAAAGAGGAAGCGGTTCACGAGGGCATCCCGATTCTCAACATGCTGGTGCCGAAGGAGTTCGTCCATGACAAGGGCCGGCTTACCGGCGTCGTGTTCGAAAAAGTTCGCGCCGAATACGATGCCAAGGGTCGCCGCAGCCTGGTCGCGACCGGCGAGGCGGACGAGCTGATGGAGTGCGATGAAGTTCTGGTGGCCATCGGCCAGGAGAATGCCTTTCCGTGGATCGAGAAAGACATCGGCATTGAGTTCGACAAGTGGGGCATGCCGGTGCTGAACCCGGTCACGCTGCAATCGACGCTGTCCCCGGTGTTTTTCGGTGGCGACTCGGCCTTCGGTCCGAAGAACATCATCACCGCCGTGGCCCATGGCCACGAGGCGGCGATTTCCATCGACCACTTCTGCCGCGGGCGGGATCTGCTGCAGCGGCCGTCGCCGCTGACCAATCTTGCGAGCCAGAAGATGGGCATCCACGAGTGGAGCTACGACAACAACGTCTCCGAGGAAGCGCGCAAGAAGGTGCCGACGAAGACGCTGGAAAAGACTCTCAAGGACATCAAACTCGAGCTCGAAATCGGCTTCGATCCGCTGCTGGCCTGTGCCGAGGCCGATCGTTGCCTGAATTGCGACATCGAGACGGTGTTCACCCACAAGACCTGCATCGAGTGCGATGCCTGCGTCGATATCTGCCCGACCGAATGCATCACCTTCACTGCCAATGGCGAAGAGGATGACCTGCGCGGCCGGCTCAAGGCGCCGGCGAAAAACCCCGATCAGGCGCTCTACGTTTCCGACGTACTCAAGACCGGACGCGTGATGGTCAAGGACGAGAACATCTGCCTGCATTGCGGCATGTGTGCCGAGCGCTGCCCGACCGGCGCCTGGGACATGCAGAAATTCTTCCTGCAAACCGCGGAAGCCGGAGCGGAGGTGCGCAGAACATGAAAGTTACCAAGCCCATGGAGAGTTGCAACGACTTCGTCATCAAGTTCGCCAACGTCAACGGCTCCGGTTCGGCCTCGGCCAACGAACTGTTCGCCCGCGCCATCATGCGCATGGGCGTGCCGGTGGCGCCGCGCAACATTTTTCCCTCCAACATTCAGGGCATGCCGACCTGGTATGAATTGCGCGTCTCGGCGGCTGGCTGGCTGGGCCGTCGCGGCGGCTGCGACCTGATGGTGGCGATGAACCCGCAGACCTGGGATCGCGACATCGCCGAGATCGCCTCCGGCGGCTATCTGGTCTACGACTCCACCAAGACAATGCCGCGATCGCGGTTCCGCGAGGACATCACGGTGCTGGGCGTTCCTCTCACCGAGATCTGCAGCCGCGAATACGCCGATTCGCGTCAGCGGCAACTGTTCAAGAATGTCATGTACGTCGGAGCGCTGGCAGCGCTGCTCGACATGGAGTTCGCCGTCGTCGAGAAATTGATTGCCGATCAGTACCGCGGCAAGGACAAGCTGATCGGTGCCAACGTCAATGCCCTCAAGCTGGGCTACGACTATGCCAAGGCGAATCTTTCCTGCCCGATCGGTTTGCGGGTGGCACGTGCTACCGGCGTCGGCGACAAGATCTTCGTCAACGGCAACAATGCCTGCGGGCTCGGCGCACTGTATGGCGGCGCCACGGTTGCCGCCTGGTACCCGATCACGCCTTCGACCTCGGTGATCGAAGCCTTCAGCAGCTATTGCCGCAAGTACCGCACCGATCCCGACAACGGCATGGCGCGCTACGCCATTCTTCAGGTTGAAGATGAACTCGCTTCGATCGGCATGGTGATCGGGGCCGCATGGAATGGCGCGCGCGCTTTCACCGCCACTTCCGGCCCCGGCATATCGCTGATGCAGGAATTTTTCGGCCTGGCCTATTTTGCCGAAGTACCAGCGGTAATTTTCAATGTGCAACGCGGCGGTCCGTCCACCGGCATGCCCACCCGCACCCAGCAATCGGACCTGATCTCCTGCGCCTACGCTTCGCACGGCGATACCAAGCACGTCATGCTGTTCCCCGAGGATCCCTACGAGTGCTTTACGCTCGGCGCCCAGGCCTTCGACTTGGCCGATCGCCTGCAGACCCCGGTATTCGTCATGCTCGATCTCGACATCGGCATGAACGACAGCCTCTGCCGGCCGTTCGACTGGGACGACCAGCGCCGCTACGACCGCGGCAAGGTGATGAGTGCGGAAGAACTGGAGGCCGGCAAGAATTTCGGGCGCTATCTCGACGTCGATGGTGATGGCATTCCGTGGCGCACGATCCCCGGCACGCATCCGACCAAGGGTGCCTTTTTCAGCCGCGGCACCACGCGCAACGCCTATGCCAAGTACAGCGAAGCGGGGACCGATTACGTCTACAACATGGAGCGTCTGCGGCGCAAGTTCGAAACGGCGAAGAAGCTGGTGCCGGCGCCTGTCGTGCAGCGTGCCTCGCAGCCCAGCCGCTTCGGCGCCATCCATTACGGCTCGACCAGTGCGGCCATGGCCGAGGCGTTTGCGCTGCTCGAAAAACAGGGTATCCATGTCGATACCCTGCGGGTGCGCGGCTTCCCGTTTGCCGACGAAGTGATCGATTTCATCAACCAGCATGACGGCGTTTTCGTCGTCGAGCAGAACGAGAGCGGCCAGCTGCGCATGCTGCTGATCAATGAAGGCGAGGTCGATCCGAAACGCCTGATCCGCGTGCTGCATTACGACGGCACACCGATCACCGCCAGCTTCATTTCCGGCAGGATCGCCGCGGCGCTCTCCGAGCACAAGGTGACCCCCATGCGCAAACAGGTGGCCTCATGACTTATCTCGTCAAGCCAAAGCTGCTGTTGGATGAAGCACCGAAGAATGCCCTCGGCTACACCAAGCGTGACTACGAAGGCGCCATTTCGACCCTGTGCGCCGGCTGCGGCCACGATTCGATCAGCGCCGCCGTGGTGCAGGCCTGCTTCGATCTCGACATCCAGCCGCACCGCGTGGCCAAGCTCTCCGGTATCGGCTGCTCGTCGAAGACGCCGGACTATTTTCTCGGCGCCTCCCACGGCTTCAACACCACGCACGGCCGCATGCCCTCGGTCCTCACCGGCGCGGCGCTGGCCAATCGTGACCTGATCTACCTGGGTGTTTCCGGCGATGGCGACTCGGCCTCGATCGGCATCGGCCAGTTCGCCCATGCCATGCGGCACGGCGTGAACATGACCTACATTGTCGAGAACAACGGCGTCTATGGGCTGACCAAGGGGCAGTTTTCGGCTACCGCCGACAAGGGCTCGAAGAGCAAACGTGGCGTGGTCAACAACGACAGCCCGATCGACCTGGTGGCGCTGGCGCTGCAACTCGGCGCCAACTTTGTCGCGCGCAGTTTCTCCGGCGACAAGGAGCAGCTGATTCCGCTGATCAAGGGCGCCTTACGGCATCGCGGTCCCGCCTTCATCGACGTCATCAGCCCCTGCGTAACCTTCAACAATCACTCCGGCTCGACCAAGAGTTACGACTACGTGCGCGAGCACAACGAAGCCGTCAATCGACTCGACTTCATCCTGCCGCGCGACCACATCAAGGCGTCCTACGCGCCCGGTTCGCTGCGTCGCATCGTGCAACACGACGGTTCGGTGCTGCTGCTGCGCAAGCTGGACAAGGATTACGATCAATCCGATCGCATCGGCGCCATGAACCATCTCGCGGAACGCCATGCCCTGGGCGAGGTCGTCACCGGCCTGCTGTACGTCGATAGCAGCGCCGAGGATTTGCATCGCCATCTGAACACGGTGGAGAAGCCGCTCAACCAGCTCCGCGACGCCTATCTTTGCCCCGGCAGCATGGCGCTCGAGGCGCTCAACGCCTCGCTCCGGTAGGGTGCCGGGGGCAGGCAGCCCCCGCTACTCCTTCGGTGGCGGCGGTCGCTTGCCGATGAGGACGTCAACGCCCGCATCGCGCCCGTCGCGCTTCAAGTCGAAGCGTGAGGTTTTCCCCGGCTCCAGTGCTGCGATCAGTTCCAGCATTACCTGGGCATCCTTCACCGGCTTGCCGGCCACCCGGGTCAGCACGTCACCGGGTTTGATGCCGGCTTTGTCGGCCGGACTGCCGCGCATCACGCCGGCAATCAGCGCGCCCTGGGTGCCGGCCAGCTTGAAGGATTCAGCAAGTTCCGGAGTGATTTCCTGCACTTCGATGCCGACCCAGCCGCGTGTCACGCCGCCGGTCTTGACGATCTGTTCCATCACGCTCTTCGCCAGCGAGACGGGAATCGCAAAGCCGATGCCCATCGAGCCGCCGCTTTGCGAATAGATCGCCGTGTTGATGCCCACCAGGTGGCCGTTGGCATCGACCAGTGCGCCACCCGAATTGCCGGGGTTGATCGCCGCGTCGGTCTGGATGAAGTTCTCGAAGGTGTTGATGCCCAGATGCGAGCGGCCCAGCGCCGAGACGATGCCGGACGTGACGGTCTGGCCGACGCCGAAGGGATTGCCGATGGCCAGCACCACGTCGCCGACGCGCAGGGTGTCGCTGCTGCCGAAGGCGATTACCGGCAACTTGTGGTCGGCCGGGATGCGCAGCACCGCCAAGTCGGACTCGGGGTCCGAGCCGACCACGCGCGCCTTGTACTTGCTGCCGTCGTTATGCGCGACCTCGATCTCGTCGGCGCCGTCGATCACGTGAAAGTTGGTCAGGATATAGCCTTCGGGCGAGACCACCACCCCGCTGCCCAGCCCCGAGCGGCGCTGGGACTGTTCGCCGAAGCGTTCGCCGAAGAAGTGACGGAATATGGGGTCGTTGATGAAGGGAAGACGCGGGCCCTTCACCTCCTGGCTGGTGAAAATATGCACCACCGCCGGAACCGCTTTTTTCGCGGCATCGGCATAGGAGCCGGGACGATGCACCTCGCTGCCGGCAGGCGCTTCGACTACCGTCGCCATTTCGGAGATACCACCGCCTGTGCCGGGCGGTTGGGCCAGCCATTCCGGTTTAAGCGTCTTGACGACAAACAGGACGGCAATGCAGATCGTGACGGTCTGGGCAAAAATCAGCCAAAGGCGGCGCATAATTTGGTTTTTTCCGGGACGTAAAGATGAAGCCAGGTGATGCTGTATCAAGGGAGGAACTTCGCGCCTGTCTTGACACCCTGCTGGACGCCGCGCGCTTCCGCGATTATTGCCCAAACGGTCTGCAAGTGGAAGGCCGCGAGCGGGTCGCGTGCATCGTCTGCGGGGTTACCGCCAGCCAGGCGCTGATCGAGGTCGCCATCGATCGCGGCGCGGATGCCCTGCTGGTGCACCACGGCTGGTTCTGGAAAGCCGAAGACGGCCGTATCACGGGTTTTCGCAAACAGCGCATGGCACGCCTGCTGGCGCATGACATCAGCCTGTTTGCCTACCACCTGCCGCTGGATGCCCATGCCACGCTCGGCAACAACGCGCAACTCGCGCTGCGCCTTGGCTGGACCGCCACCGGTCGCTTCGGCGAGCAGGACATCGGCTTTGTCGGCGTTCCGTCAGAGCCGACTTTTGCCGGAGCACTAGCGCAGCGGATGGAGCAG
>JBIJDJ010000207.1:0-5209 GCA_044344175.1 Sulfuritalea sp. | reverse complement strand
ATACGCATGCCGATCACCTCGGGGCGACCGATCAGCACCGGCTGGGCGAGGCCCTCGTCGATCACCGCCTGCACGGCGCGCAGCACCCGCTCGTCCTCGCCCTCGCAGTAGATGACGCGGCGCGGCGCCTTCTTGGCCGCGCTGAACACCGGCTTCATGACGAAGCCGGAGTGATAGACAAAGCTGTTGAGCTTGTCGCGATAGGCGTCGAAATCCTTGATCGGTCGTGTGGCGACGCCCGATTCCTCGGCAGCCTTGGCCACGGCCGGAGCGATCTTGACGATCAGGCGCGGATCGAAGGGGCGCGGAATCAGGTATTCGCGGCCGAAGGCCAGGCTTTCGCCGCCATAGGCCATGGCCACCACGTCGGAAGCCTCGGCCTGGGCCAGTTCGGCGATGGCGCGCACGGCGGCCAGCTTCATCAGCTCGGTGATGGTGGTGGCACCGGCATCCAGCGCACCGCGGAAAATGAAGGGGAAGCACAGCACGTTGTTGACCTGGTTCGGGTAGTCCGAACGGCCGGTGGCGATGATGGCGTCCGAGCGCACGCTCTTGACTTCCTCGGGGGTAATTTCCGGCGTCGGATTGGCCAGCGCCAGGATCAGCGGGTTCTTCGCCATCTTCGCCACCATCGCCGGCTTGACCACACCGCCGGCGGAGAGGCCGAGGAATACGTCGGCGCCCTCGATCACTTCGGCCAGCGTGCGCGCATCGGTCTTCTTCGCGTAGCGCGCCTTGATCGGATCCATGTCCTCGACGCGGCCCTCGTAGGCAACGCCCTTGATGTCGGTGACCCAGATGTTCTCGACGCGCACGCCGAGGTTCACCAGCAAATCCAGGCAGGCGAGCGCCGCCGCACCGGCGCCCGAGGTGACCAGCTTGACCTCCTCGACCTTCTTGCCGACCAGCTTGAGTCCGTTGAGGATTGCCGCGCCGACCACGATCGCCGTGCCATGCTGGTCGTCGTGGAAGACCGGGATCTTCATGCGCTCGCGCAGCTTGGCCTCGATGTAGAAGCACTCGGGCGCCTTGATGTCTTCGAGGTTGATGCCGCCGAAGGTCGGCTCCATCGCCGCGATCATGTCGATCAGCTTGTCCGCGTCGGGCTCCTGCAACTCGATGTCGAACACGTCGATACCGGCGAACTTCTTGAACAGAACGCCCTTGCCTTCCATGACCGGTTTGGCTGCCAGGGGGCCGATGTTGCCCAAGCCCAGCACCGCCGTTCCATTGGTCACCACGCCCACCAGGTTGGCGCGCGAAGTGAGGCGACTGGCCATGGCCGGATCATCGACGATGGCATTGCAGGCCGCAGCCACTCCCGGCGAGTAGGCCAGCGCCAGGTCGCGCTGGTTGGTCAGGCCCTTGGTCGGCACCACCGCGATTTTCCCCGGGGTGGGCCACTCGTGATATTCAAGGGCGGCGGCGGAAAGATTCTCTTGTTCGTTGGACATCGCGGGTACCCCGGGTGCGGAAGAATCGCGGAATCATAGCCCTATGCCGCCGACAGCACCATTACGGAATTCCACGAGCCCTGCCGGGACTTGGTAAAATTTCGACGCACCCAGGCGAGTAACTTGGCGAATTTATCCAAAGGAAGATCATGAAGCGCGTCGTATTCAATCAAAAGGGCGGTGTCGGCAAGAGCACCATCACCTGCAACCTCGCCGCCATCGCCGCCGCGCGCGGCGCCCGCACCTTGGTGATCGACCTCGATCCGCAGGCCAATTCGACCCAGTACCTGCTCGGCGCCGCCGCGCAGAACCTGGAACTCACGGCCAACGAGTTCTTCGACCAGATGCTGAGCTTCAAGCTGCGCCCGCTCCCGACCAAGGAATTCATCACCGCGACGCCCTTCGAGAACCTCTCCATCCTGCCGTCGGGCCCGGCGCTGGAGGAACTGCAGGCCAAGCTCGAATCGCGCTACAAGATCTACAAGCTGCGCGAGGCTCTCGACGCGCTGGAAGGCTATGACGAAATCTTCATCGACACGCCGCCGGCGCTGCACTTCTATACCCGCTCGGCGCTGATCGCCGCGGATGCCTGCCTGATCCCCTTCGACTGCGACGAGTTCGCCCGCCGCGCGCTCTACACGCTGATGGACAATGTCAATGAGATCCGCGCCGACCACAACGCCGGCCTCGAGGTCGAAGGCATCATCATCAACCAGTTCCAGGCCCGCGCCAGCCTGCCGCAGCAAATCATCGGCGAGTTGCGCGAGGAGGGCCTGCCGGTGCTGGCCTCCTTCCTCTCCTCGTCCGTCAGGATCAAGGAATCGCACCAGCAGGCGAAGCCGATGATCCATCTCGACCGCAGCCACAAGGTGACCCTGGAATTCGGTGCGCTGTTCGACGAACTGGAAGCGGCAAAGAAGGCCCGCGCCAAGTCGGCGGCGAAAAAGCGCGCCTGAAATCACCGTAGCACCAGCGCCGACTTTTGCCGTCATTCCCGCGAAAACGAAGTTTCAGTGAAGGCTAACCTTCAGGTTATGCCGCGACTAAGGCGGGAATCCAGTGTTCTGGTGAATTGCCGGGACTCGCCCCGGCGGGCGAGGTACTTTCTTGCTGCGCCCGGACAAAGCGACCGGACTACACCCGGCGAACCTTCCTCGCTCGGCGGCTCAGAGGGGGAGCAAAAGCGTCGCGAGTGGGATCTGGTGCCGAAACCGCTCCGACACCGATGCGCTTGAGCTTCCGTTTCGGGTCCTTAGCCGCAATAGAAGGAAAATGGAAGCGGCGATTGCCGCCAAACACCCGACCTTCGAAAGCTGCCATTCAATTTTAACTTTTCCGCCTGACGGGCAGGTTTGCGGGAACGGTAATTTGTGGTGCCATTAGCATGGATTTTTAATGACTGGTTTCCGAGTCAATCCGTCGCTCTAACGGCAGCAATTCGATTCAGACGGTAGGCGGGACACGACCGTCAGCGAACCTCGGCGGTGTGCGAAATCCGGGCCGCTGCTTGTCGACTATAGTTCTGACTGCGCCTAACCTAACCGAAAGAAAACCATGGCCTACGCTCCGGAATTCCTCAAACTCGTTGACGAGTTCATCCATCTTGCCAACCGCATTGCCGAAGATGGAAAGGGAGGTGAGGCAAGCGCCGCCATTCTGTTCGCCGCCGGTCGCTATAACGCCTTCAATTTCATTTCCACCGGAGGTACCGAACAAAATAGGGCGAAGGCCATTGAGTTCTATGTCTCGGAGTACCGCAAGGCGCTTGTCTCAAACCTGGAGGGTGTTGTCGGGCCTGTAGTCAAGCCGCAAGGTTAGACCTTTCTACCGTCCGCTAATGAAATATGGGCGTTACAGTTGCCCCAGTAGCGCCCAACAATAGTTCTCCGAACCGCCGACCGACTCGACGCGTCGAAGCTGACACTAACCTCCCATCCAGGCTCGGCGAGCCGCGATTGGCGGGCTTTACCAACGTTGGACTATGATGTCTGCAACTATGGCAGGAGACTCGACATGGAATACCGCGCAATCATCTTTTACTTCTCTCTCTTCCTGAGCATTCTGTGCGTAGCGGAAATCTATGTACGAATGAAAGGAATTGGCGTGAAGGAGCAGAAAGTTCGTGGCGAAGTCGTCCCCAACGAACCAAAGCTTGCCCCTGCGATTGTGCTCTTGGTCGCAGCCCTGGTAACCTCCGTATTGACACTGCCGCGCTGACGATCATAGAAGCTTACTCTTCCTGACCCACTCCCTGAATTGCCTCCGCCTTCGACATGCCGACCTTCACGCATCGGTCATCTGCATCGACGAATGATAGACATGACGATGCTACCAACGATGAAAAAAATGACGGCGCGATCCGTTTTAGAAGTACAAAGCCATATTTCATAAAGTATCCCTCCCTTTGCCGCCCGGCTGAAGACCAAACCCGATGGCGTGGAAGTGATCATCGACCACGTCACCAGCGGCCACATGGTCCAACTGGAGAACGGTATCGACGAGAAACGCAAAATCATCGGCATTGGGGACCCGGACGAGCTCAGTAATCTGGCTGTGCGGACACTTTCGCTCTGACCGCAGCAGCGCGTTGCAAAAAGTCGGCGCTGGCGACACGCCGCCGCGAGGCTTTTCATTCCCCTCTGACCCGCCGAGCGAGGAAGGTTCGCCGGGTGTAGTCCGGTCGCTTTGTCCGGGCGCAGCAAGAAAGTACCTCGCCCGCCGGGGCGAGTCCCGGCAATGCCACAAAAAACCGGATTCCGGCCTTCGCCGGAACGACGGAAGATCAAAAGTCGGCGCTGGTGAGACGGCAAATCACGCCAGCCGTTCAGCCGAGACGATTCAGCGCGTCTTCGAGCGTCGCCACCGTGCGCTCGACATTGCCCAGCTTGTCGAGGCCGAAAAGCCCGATGCGGAAGCTCCTGAAATCCGCCGGCTCGTCGCATTGCAATGGCACGCCGGCCGCCGCCTGCAATCCGACATTGATGAACTTTTTCGCCGACTGGATTTCTGGATCCGTCGTGTAGCTGACCACCACGCCGGGCGCCTCGAATCCCGCCGCAGCGACACTGGGAAAGCCGCGGGCGACGAGCAATGCACGCACGCGACGGCCGAGTTCGAACTGCTGGGCGCGGGCCCGTTCGAAGCCGAAGCTCTCGGTTTCGCGCATGGCATCGCGCACCCGGCGCAAGGCATCGGTGGGCAGGGTGGCGTGATAGGCGTGGCCGCCGCCCTCGTAGGCTTCCATGATCTGCAGCCACTTCTTCAGGTCGCAGGCGAAACTGCTGCTGGTGGTGCCGGCGATGCGCTCGCGGGCGCGTTCGCCAAGCATGACGAAGCCGGCGCAGGAGGGTCCGCTCCAGCCCTTCTGCGGTGCACTGATCAGCACATCGACACCGGTCGCCCGCATGTCCACCCAGATCGCACCGGAAGCGATGCAGTCGAGCACGAACAGGGCATCGACTTCGCGTGCCGCAACGCCGACCGCGCGCAGATAGTCATCGGGCAGCAGCATGCCCGAGGCGGTTTCGACATGCGGGGCGAAGACTACGGCGGGGCGGTCACGCCGGATCGCCGCCACTACCTCGTCAATCGGCGTCGGGGCGAAGGGCACCTGCGCGCCCTCGCCCAGACGTCCGGCCTTGAGCACCGTGGTCGCCGAGGCGATCGCGCCCATGTCGAGTATTTGCGACCAGCGGAAACTGAACCAGCCGTTGCGCAGCACCAGGCATTTGCTGCCGGGGGCGAACTGGCGGGCC
>JBIJDJ010000044.1:0-17519 GCA_044344175.1 Sulfuritalea sp. | reverse complement strand
AATCGTCGCGTTCGAGCATGCGCGCCACGGTGTGGCGCGCGGCCAGCTTGATCATGCCGGCGGCGCCGAGCGGCTCGAACCAGGTCGAGTTGAAACAGACTTCGGTCTTCTGCGGATCGAGGATCTTGAACACCTGTTCGCGGTAGGTGTCGGCGTTTTCGAGTATCTGTTCGCGGGACAGGGGCGGCCGGGTGGAATTCTTGCCGCTGGGGTCGCCGATCATGCCGGTGAAGTCGCCGATCAGGAACATGATGTGGTGGCCGAGGTCCTGAAAGTGCCGCAGCTTGTTGATCAGCACGGTATGCCCGAGATGCAGGTCCGGCGCGGTCGGGTCGAAGCCGGCCTTGACGCGCAGGGGGCGGCCGGATTTCAGTTTTTCGACGAGTTCGGCTTCGATCAGCAGTTCGTCGGCGCCGCGCTTGATCAGCGCCAGTTGGGAGTCGATATCGACCATGATGACGTAACCCGGTTTGACGGAAGGGGGATTTTTGCTACACTCGCCCGACTCTTCAGCCGGCCGGCCCATCCAATTGCACAAGAAGAAGATTTTACCCCATCCCCTCCCCAGCCCTCCCCTTGAAGGGGAGGGAGTTGCGCGTTGCCATCCCCTTCAAGGGGAGGGAGTTGCGCGCTCGGCACGCACGCGTTTCTGGGCCGGCGCCGGCGTGGTGGGCGTGTCGCTCTTCGGCATGGTTGCCGCCCTCGGCACGGTCAACGACGCCCGCCTGACGGACATCCCGCGGCAGCAGGTGGTCGAACGCCTGTCCCTGCCTGCACTGGTCGCAGCGGCAGACGGCGAGCAAAGCTTCCTGCATGAAGAACGGGTGCAGCGCGGCGACACGGTGACGGGACTGCTGCAGCGCCTCGGCGTCGATGATCCGGCCGCCGCCGGCTTTCTGAAAGGCAGCGCCACGACGCAAAGCCTGTTCCGCCAGCTCAGTCCGGGCAAGAACCTGACGGTGCGGACCGGGTCGCAGGGTGAATTGCAGAGCCTGATATTCCCGCTCAATGGGGGCAAGGACCAGGCCCTGGTGGTCGAACGCAAGGCCGACAGCAATGGAGACCTGTTCTCGGCTTCGGAACAGGCGCTGCCACTCGAAACCCAGGTGGTCATGAAAACCGCCGAGATCCGCTATTCGCTGTTCGGCGCATCGGACGCGGCGGGAATTCCGGACTCGGTGGCGACGCAACTGGCGGACATATTCGGCGGCGACATCGATTTTCACCGCGATTTGCGCAAAGGCGACCGTTTCGCCGTGATCTACGAATCCATCAATCATCTCGGCCGCCCGGTGCGCAGCGGGCGCATCCTCGCCGCCGAGTTCGTCAACAACGGCAAGGCCTATCGCGCCGCGTGGTTCGCCGATCCGGCCGGCGGCGAAAACAGCAGCGGCTATTACACGGCCGACGGCAAGAACATCCGCAAGGCCTTCCTGCGCTCGCCGCTGGAATTTTCGCGCATCACTTCGGGCTTCTCGTCGGCGCGCTTCCATCCCGTTCTGCAGAAATGGCGCGCACACAAGGGTACCGACTACGGCGCGCCGGTCGGCACCCGGGTCAAGGCCACCGGCAACGGCACGGTCGAATATGTGGGCGTGCAGGGCGGCTACGGCAAGGTCGTCATCCTGCGCCATCAAAGCCGCTACACGACGCTCTACGGCCACCTTTCGGGCTTCGCAGCGGGGCTGCGCCGCGGCAGCCGCGTCGGCCAGGGCGATGTGATCGGCTTCGTCGGCGCCACCGGACTGGCCAGCGGCCCCCATCTGCATTACGAATTCCGTGTAGCCGAGGTGCATCAGAATCCGCTGGCGATGGCCCTGCCCAGCGCACCGCCGCTGGCTCCCGAGCAGCTCGGGCTGTTCCGCACGCACACCGGGGGCCATCTCGCCCGCCTCGACCTGATTCGCGGATTCAACCTCGCCCAGGGCGACTGAAATGGAATCCGCGGGGCCGCTGGTCATAGGGCTGATGTCCGGGACCAGCCTGGACGGTGTCGATGCGGTGCTGGTCGACTTTTCGGACAATCCGCCGCGCACGCTGTCTACGTTCTGGCTGCCCTATCCGGCCGAGATTCGCCGCCAGGCCCTGCAACTGCAGACCGCGGGGCATGACGAAGTTCACCGGGCCGCGCTGCTGGCCAACGAACTGGCGCGCTGCTACGCGCAAGCCGCGCGCGAAGTGCTCGCCGTTGCAGGTGTCGATGCGGCGCAGGTCGCCGCCATCGGCTGCCACGGGCAGACCATCCGCCATCAGCCTGCCGCCGGCTATTCCATTCAGCTGAACAATCCGGCCCTGTTGGCCGAACTTACCGGGATTGCCGTCGTCGCCGATTTCCGCAGCCGCGACATTGCCGCGGGCGGTCAGGGCGCGCCGCTGGTGCCCGCCTTTCATGCCGCCGTATTCGGCGATCCGCAGTTGCATCGGGTCATCCTCAATCTGGGCGGCATTGCCAACCTGACCGACCTGAATCCGCGGCAGCCGGTGCGGGGTTTCGACTGCGGTCCGGGCAATCTGCTGATGGATGCCTGGACAGAACGCCACCGCGGGCAGCGCTTCGATGCAGGCGGGGAATGGGCGGCACAGGGGCAGGTGCTGGCGGAACTGCTGCAGCGCCTGCTGGCCGACGCCTTTTTTGGCGCCAATCCGCCAAAGAGCTGTGGCCGTGACGAGTTCAACAATGACTGGCTGGAACGCCAGCTATCCGGTAGCGAACGTCCCGAGGATGTCCAGGCGACACTGCTTGAATTGACCGCCGTGTCGGCATCCGCGGCCATCGGCCGCTGGTGCGGTAGCCCGCAGGAGCTTTTCGTCTGCGGCGGCGGCGCGCGCAATCAGACGCTGATGGCCCGCCTGCAACAGCACCTGCCGGATTGCCGTGTCGCCGGCACCGACTTTCTGGGCCAGCCGGCCGACTGGGTCGAGGCCGTGGCCTTTGCCTGGCTGGCCTGGCGAACGTTGCGCGGCGAACCCGGAAACCTCGCCGAGGTTACCGGCGCCCAGGGCCCGCGGATCCTCGGCGCCGTCTATCTCCGATAAATACAGACGAAAAGGGCGCGGGGCTCAATTCCCCGCGCCCATCATTCATTCAGGCAGCCGGATCAGGCCGAGAAGGACGATCCGCAACCGCAGGTCGATTGCGCGTTCGGATTCTTGATCACGAACTGCGAACCTTCCAGCCCCTCCGAGTAATCGATCTCCGCACCGACCAGGTACTGGTAGCTCATCGGATCGATCAGCAGGGATACGCCGTTCTTTTCCATCACGGTGTCGTCTTCGTTGGTCACTTCATCGAACGTGAAACCATACTGGAAACCGGAACAACCGCCACCGGTGACGAACACCCGCAGCTTGAGTTCCGGGTTGCCTTCCTCGGCAATCAGTTCCTTGACCTTGCTCGCAGCGTTATCGGTGAAGTTCAGGGGTGCCGGCATTTCGGTGGGTGCGTTCATGGTGTTCTCCTGAGGGGTTTCTGTAATGGTGTACTAAATAAGTCCAGTAATTATGATTGCAATAGCGCAAAAAATCAATTACTGGCTGCCAGCTTCAATTCCACGGCCTTTGCCGCCGCACCCTGATGCACCAGGCGACCCTGAACCACGGCCCCGAGATGTATCTCGATCGAGCTGTACTCGACATCACCCGTGACCCGGGCACGCGTCTGAAGTTCCAGGAAATCGCTCGAATGCACTGAACCGATCACGGTGCCGTTGATGACCAGGTGGGAAACCGATATCTCGCCCTCGATCCGGGCATGTTCGCTGATCACCAGCGTTGCCGGCTGGCCGTCGGCGCCGCGCACATTGCCCCTGATTTCACCGTCGACGCGCAGACCGCCGGTAAATGTCACGTCGCCGACCACTGAGGTGCCGGCGCCGATCAAGCTGTCGATGCGCCCCTGGGGCTTGTTTGTTTTCTTGCCGAACATGAAGGAATCTCCTTGGCTGCTATTTGCTCTTATGCCACGGCGCTCAAAGAACCACGCTCTGGCTGGCCTTGACCGCGCCATCCTGAATCAGGCGCGCCTCGACACGAAGAACCCGGGCCTCGGCGGCCACCTTGAACGTGCCTTCCAGGCGCCGGAAATAGCGGAAATTGACCTGATACTGGCCGGCCGCAGGATCCCCGGCGGAGGGAAACTCCATCATAACAGTCTCTTTGCCTTGTTGCACGGTGGCGACCAGCTGGATCATGCCGTTGAATTCCTTGTCCTTTTTATCGACGGTTTGTGCCAGAAGGAGGCGATAGCGATATTGCCCGCCGCCACCGGGAAGAATCTGCAGCCGGCTTATCGCCAGGCCGGCATTTCCAACCTGGCCGCCAGCCAGGCTTTCGAATGTCGCCAGATCCGACTTGAGACGGGTGTTTTCCTCTTCCAGCACCCTGATCTGTGCGGTCAGCTGCACCTGCGAGGTGCTCTCGATCCGCAAGCGGCTTTCGCTGGAATTCTCCACCTTGCGCGCGGCTTCCAGATCCGACTCCAACTTCGCAATGCGCTCATGCATGTCGGCAATTTCGTGCTCGCTCACGCCCTGGTGAAAGCCGGCAAAGCGCTGCCCGGCGTCATAGATCCAGCCGGCCAGCGCCAGCGACGCGGCGGAAAGCACCACGACGGACAGCACCCGCCAGTACCACGGCAGGTGCGTCCGGATCGCAACGCGGGGCGCCGAAATGCCGAAGCGGCCGCGCAGCCGCCTCAGCGTCAGGGCAAGACGGGAACTAGCGAAAGACCCGAACATTCGTCCAGACCAAACATGAGGTTCATGTTCTGCACAGCCTGCCCGGCCGCCCCCTTGACCAGGTTGTCAATGACCGAAAGCACGACCAGCGTGTCGCCGCCCTGCGGGCGATGCACGGCGATCCGGCAGGTATTGGCGGCACGCACCGAACGCGTCTCGGGATGCGATTTTGGCGGCAGCACGTCCACGAAGGGCTCGTTGGCGTAGCGCTGCTCGAACAGAGCCTGGAAATCCTCTTCGCGCGTAATGCGGGCGTAAAGCGTGGCATGGATGCCGCGAATCATCGGCGTCAGGTGCGGGACGAAGGTCAGGCCGACATCTTTTCCTGCCGCGCGCGCCAGACCCTGCCGGATTTCCGGCAGGTGGCGATGGCCGGCTACCCCGTAGGCCTTGAAATTGTCCGCGGCCTCCGCAAACAGAATGCCGATTTCGGCCTTGCGACCGGCGCCGGACACACCCGATTTGGCATCTGCGATCAGGTGCTCGAGGTCGATGCAGCCGGCCTCCACCAGCGGCAGGAAACCCAACTGCGTCGCCGTCGGATAACAACCGGGATTCGCCACCAGGCGGGCGCCGCGGATCTGCTCGCGATTCACCTCGGGCAGGCCATACACCGCCTCGGCGACCAGCGCCGGGCTGGCGTGGCTCATGCCGTACCACTGTTCCCACAGCGCCACGTCCTTGATGCGGAAATCTGCCGCCAGGTCGATAACTTTCACCCCGGCGTCGAGCAGGCTTGCCGCCTGCTGCATGGCGATGCCGTTGGGGGTGGCGAAGAACACTACGTCGCACTGATCCAGCGGCGCATCCTTGGGATCGCTGAAGTTCAGGCCGACAAAACCGCGCAGGCTGGGGAACATGTCGGCGACCGCTTTGCCGGCATCGCCGCGCGAGGTGATGGCCGTCAGTTCAACTGCGGAATGCCCCGCCAGAAGGCGCAGCAGTTCCACCCCCGTGTAGCCCGTGCCGCCGACGATACCTGCCTTGATCATGCCAAGCTCCTTGCTGCGAGTGTTTGATGGTAACCCGTATAAGCCTGATGCAGACGCAAAAGCCGCCCGAAGGCGGCTTTTGCACGACAGCGATACAGCCGCTGCAGCTTAACGCTTCGAGAACTGCTTGCGCCGGCGTGCCTTGCGGAAGCCCACCTTCTTGCGCTCCACCTCGCGTGCATCGCGGGTGACGAAACCGGCGCTCGACAGGGCGGGTTTCAGGGTCGCATCGTATTCGATCAGGGCGCGGGTGATGCCGTGCCGCACGGCACCGGCCTGGCCGGACTCGCCGCCGCCTTCGACATTCACCAGAATGTCAAAAGTGCCGGTGTGCTGGGTCAGTACCAGCGGCTGGCGCACGACCATGCGGCCGGTCTCGCGCGAGAAAAACTCGTCGACCGGCTTGTCGTTGACCACGAACTTGCCGCTGCCGCTGCGCAGGAACACGCGGGCAATGGCCGACTTGCGGCGACCGGTTCCATAATATTGGGTGACTGCCATCAAAAAACTCCTTGGATTTCCAGCGCTCAGATGTCGAGTGACTTGGGCTGCTGGGCGGTGTGCGGGTGAGCAGCACCGGCGTAGCACTTCATCTTCTTCAGCATCGCATAGCCCAGCGGGCCCTTGGGCAGCATGCCCTTGACGGCCTTTTCCAGGATACGGCCCGGGAAACGCTGCTGCAGCTTGTTGAAGTTGGTTTCATTGATGCCGCCAGGATAGCCGGTGTGGCGATAGTATTTCTTGTCTTCGCCCTTGTTGCCGGTGACGCGCAGCTTGTCGACGTTGACCACGACGATGAAATCGCCGGTATCGACGTGCGGCGTGTAGATGACCTTGTGCTTGCCGCGCAACCGGTGTGCGATCGCGGCAGCCAGGCGGCCGAGCACCTTGTCGGTCGCATCGACGACAACCCAGTCGTGCTGGACCTCATGCGGCTTGGCGGAAAATGTTTTCATTCTGGTGTTCCTTGCATGCTTCGATAACCCGGACGGCGCAGCAAGGGATGAAATCCGCCCATGCGCTTCTCGGAAAGCCGAGCATTCTAACCAATCGGCGAACCCACTGTCAAATGGGATTTATCGCGGCTCGGGGCTCTCAGGCTTCCTGCATCATGCGCCAGTACTGATACTTCATCATGGCGGCGGCGCCCGCCACTATCGAAACCAGGGTCAACACCGAGCCCAGGGCCAGGGTCGAGACGCCGGTAATGCCCTGGCCAATGGTACAGCCCATGGACAGGACGCCGCCAATGCCCATCAGGACCGCGCCGACCGCGTGATTGGCGAAGTCGCCGCGATTGACGAACCACTCGACACGGAAACTGCGGCTGATCAAGGCGTAAAGGAAGGAGCCGACAATCACGCCGGCCAGCGCCACGATGCCGAAGTTGATCAGCGAGGTATCAGCGGGGTTCATCACATAGCGGGCCAGGTCGCCCATCGGGCTCATGAAGGTGAAGGACTGGGTCTCGACGCGCAAGGGCTTGACGTCGGCAAAGTCGGCGAATTCCTTCCAGGCCACGCCCATCGAGCCGCCGGTGACATACCAGCCGACGATAACGGCAAGGCCGATCACGACGCCGCCCAGGATGTGGTCGGAGCTGCCGCGAAAGTCGCGCGAGGAGAAGGCGAAGCCCAGCAGCGCCACGACCAGGGCCGCGCCGAACACCGTATTGCCCAGGCCGGTCAGGTCGCCCAACGCCTGGCTGGCCTTGCCGGCCGCCGCCAGGTTGACCGTGGTGGCCGACATCATGCTGCCGAAAACCGTGTCGTAGAAATTGGTCCACAGCATCGCGTAGGCGCAGGCCGACGCAATCACCAGAACCACGATGGATTTCAGATTGCCGCCGCCGATGCGCACCAAAGTCTTGTTGCCGCAACCCGAAGCCAGCGTCATGCCGATGCCGAACATGAGCCCGCCCAGCACGTAGCGCAGCCAGGCCAGATTGGGTGTCCGGTAGGGCGGGAAAGTGCCGGTGCCGATCGCCGCCTTGCCCGAGGCTTCGAGCACCACCACGCCCAGGATGGCCACCGCAATGGCCAGCAGCCAGGCGCGCAGGCGCCCGGTGTCGCCCATGTTCACCCAGTCGGAAACAGCGCCCATGGTGCAGAAATTGGTCTTGTTGGCCACCGCGCCCATGACGATGCCGGTGACAAACACGATGGCCAGTATCTGCAGATGAATAGTGAATTCCATGAATATCCCCCAAGCCCTCGTTGCGGCTAGTTCCTTGTAGAGCCGGCCATTCTAAAATAGCGGCCGGAGCATGGAATCAGTGTTCTTTGACCCCAAATAATGGCAATCAATTGCCGCCTGCGTAGCGAGTCGGATCGACCAGACCGGCTGCCGCGAAGCCTTCGCTGCGCAGGCGGCAGGAGTCGCATACCCCGCAGGCCCGTCCTTGCACATCGGCCTGATAGCAGGACACCGTCAGCCCGTAGTCGACGCCCAGACGGCCGCCCAATTCAATGATCTGTGCCTTGCTCATGTCGATCAGGGGCGCGTGCACCCGGAGCGGCCTGCCTTCGACCGCGGCCCTCGTCGCCAGGTTGGCCAGCGCCTCGAAGGCGCGGATGAACTCCGGCCGGCAATCGGGATAACCCGAATAATCTACGGCATTGACGCCGACGAAGATGTCCTGCGCGCCCAGCACCTCGGCCCAGGCCAGGGCCAGGGACAGCATGATGGTGTTGCGCGCCGGCACGTAGGTCACCGGAATTCCCGGTTTCACACCCGTGATCGGCACGGCGATCGATCTGTCGGTCAGCGCCGAGCCGCCCAGTTGGCCAAGATCGAGCTTCAGCACACGATGCGCCGCCGCCCCCAGCGCCGCCGCCACGCGTTCCGCCGCCTGCAGCTCGGCGCCATGGCGCTGGCCGTAATCGAGCGACAGGCAGTGGCAGGCAAAGCCCTGTTCGCGCGCCAGGGCGAGGACCGTGGCGGAATCGAGACCGCCGGAAAGAAGGACGACTGCAGGTGACATGGCGGCGATGGTAGCAAACAGGCGGCCGCCACGGCTGCTCTATAATCGCGCCTCCTCCCCACTTCTTCCCGCAATCGACGATGCCAAAGAAAGTGTTCATCCGCACCTTCGGTTGCCAGATGAACGAATACGACTCCGACAAGATGGTCGACGTTCTGGCCGGCAGCGATGACGTGGTCAGGACGGAGAACCCCGAGGAAGCCGACATCATCCTGTTCAACACCTGCTCGGTGCGCGAAAAAGCGCAGGAGAAGGTGTTCCACGATCTCGGCCGGGTCCGGCACCTCAAGCAGCTCAAGCCGAGCCTGGTGATCGGCGTCGGCGGCTGCGTCGCCAGCCAGGAAGGGGCGGCGATCGTCGCCCGCGCTCCCTATGTCGATCTCGTCTTCGGCCCGCAGACCCTGCACCGCCTGCCAAAGATGATCGCCGCACGGCGCAGCAGCGGCAAGGCACAGGTGGATATCTCCTTCCCGGAACTCGAGAAGTTCGACTTACTGACGCCGACCTATGCGCGCATGGAGAGCCCGTCCCCGGCGACGGGCCGCCCCGAGCCGGGGACTGCCAGCGACACGGAGCCGCGCAGCGGCGAACCTCCGTCACCCCCGCCCCTGGGGCGGGGGTCGGGGGGTGGGTCGTCGTTCGTCTCGATCATGGAGGGCTGCTCCAAGTACTGCAGCTTCTGCGTCGTGCCCTACACGCGCGGCGAGGAAGTCTCGCGCCCGCTGGCGGACGTGGTGGCGGAAATCACCGGCCTGGTCGCGCGCGGCGTGCGCGAAGTGACCCTGCTCGGGCAAAACGTCAATGCCTATCGCGGTGCGCTGGACGACGACGCCAGCGATGAGACCGCCGACCTCGCCTTCCTGATCGAAACACTGGCCGACATGGAAGGAATCGAACGCATCCGCTACACCACCTCGCACCCGCGCGAGATGACACAACGGCTGATCGACACCTATCGCAGCACGCCCAAGCTGGTCTCGCACCTGCACCTGCCGGTGCAGTCGGGTTCCGACCGCATTCTGGCGGCGATGAAGCGCGGTTATTCCGTGCTCGAATTCAAGTCCCTGGTGAAAAAACTCAGGGCGGCACGGCCCGATCTTTCACTTTCATCCGACTTCATCATCGGCTTCCCCGGCGAGACCGAAGAGGACTTCGAAAAGACCATGAACCTGGTCGAGGAATTGAATTTCGACAACAGCTTCTCCTTCGTGTACAGCCCGCGCCCCGGCACCCCCGCCGCCGACATGGCCGATGACACGCCGCAGGAGCTCAAGCTCCGCCGGCTGATGCGCCTGCAGAAAACCATCGAGGCGCAGGCGCTGAAAATCAGCCAGGCCATGGTCGGCACGATGCAGCGCGTTCTGGTCGAGGGGCACGCGAAAAAGGATGCCAGCGAATTGGCGGGGCGCAGCGACAACAACCGGGTGGTCAACTTCGCCGGCAGCGAACGTCTGCTCGGCCATTTCGTCGATGTCACCATCACCGCCGCACTGCCTCACAGCCTGCGCGGCGAGATCGTGACGCACCAATAATCAAACGCTCATGACAGTGAGAGTCACCCGCCGATGATGAAACACACGAAAGACGAATTAAATGCCCGCCCCTCCCATCCTCCCCTCGCGGGGAGGCTTCTGGTCAGTTCGCGTCGCTCGACTATCACCAGTCGCTCCGAACGAGTTATTTCAAGCCAACAAAAGAGCCGGAAAACCAGATGACCGGCACCCGGGCCTTGAATCTTGCTTTGCAACCGAGCGACAACGTACGCCTGCAGAATCTCTGCGGCGCGCTGGACGAGAACCTGCGCCAGATCGAGGCCGCCTTCGATGTCACCATCGGCCGTCGCGGCCAGGATTTCCGCATCAGCGGCGATCCCGCGCGATCGCACCTGGCCGCCAGAGCCCTGGAGCTTTTCTACGAACAGGCGGCCGAACCGCTGTCGATCGACGAACTGCAGCTCGGTCTGATCGAGATCACGCGCAACCGCAATGCGCGCACCCCGACCCTGCCCGGCGCTGGCCTGATGACGCGCAAGAGCGACCTGCACGGCCGCACGCCCAACCAGGCGGCATATCTGCGCAACATCCAGGAACACGACATCACCTTCGGCGTCGGTCCGGCCGGCACCGGCAAGACCTATCTCGCGGTCGCCTGCGCGATCGACGCCTTCGAACGCGACCTGGTCAGCCGCATCGTCCTCACCCGGCCGGCGGTCGAAGCCGGCGAGCGGCTCGGCTTCCTGCCGGGCGATCTGGCGCAGAAGATCGATCCCTATCTGCGTCCGCTCTACGATGCGCTCTACGACCTGATGGGTTTCGAAAAGGTGTCGAAGCTCTTCGAAAAACAGAACATCGAGATCGCCCCGCTAGCCTACATGCGCGGGCGCACGCTGAATCACGCCTTCATCATCCTCGACGAAGCGCAGAACACCACGCCGGAACAGATGAAAATGTTCCTCACGCGCATCGGCATCGGCGCCAAGGCAGTGGTCACCGGCGACGTGACGCAGATCGACCTGCCGCGCGGGCAGAAGTCCGGCCTGGTCGAAGCGCGCCGTATCCTTGCCGATGTGCGCGGCCTCGCCTTCACCGACTTCGACGCCTCCGACGTGGTGCGCCATCCGCTGGTGGCACGGATTGTCGATGCCTATGAGAAACACGGCAGCGTCCGCCAGACCCCGCCTGCCTGAACTGCGCCTGTCGGTGCAGTATCCGGGCGGCAAGGATGGAGCACCGACGCGGCCGCAAGTGCGCCGCTGGGTGCGCGCCTGCTGTAGCAGACCCGCTGAAGTTACGGTGCGCTTCGTCGGCGCGGAAGAGGGACAGACGCTCAACCGCGATTATCGCGGCAAGGATTACGCCACCAACGTACTGTCCTTTCCCTACGAATCCGGCGAGCTGATTTGCGGCGATCTGGTGCTCTGCCTGCCGGTGGTGGAACGCGAAGCACGGGAACAAGGCAAGCCGCCGGAAGCCCACTACGCACACATGGTGGTGCATGGTATGCTGCATTTACAGGGCTATGACCACGAGACCGGCCGCCACGAGGCCGAATGCATGGAAGCGCTTGAGCGCAAAATTCTGGCTGATCTCGGTTACCCCGATCCTTATGGCTGAACATGGACCCATCGAGTAAACCCGGCCTGATCGAACGTCTTACCTCGCTGCTGCTACGCGAACCCGAAGACCGCGAACAACTCCTTGAACTGCTGCATGGCGCGTTCGAGCGCCACCTGATGGACGCCGATGCGCTGTCCATCATCGAAGGCGCACTTTCCGTCGCCGACATGGCGGTGCGCGACATCATGGTGCCGCGCGCGCAGATGGACGTGGTCGACATCAACGACTCTCCGGAACAGATTGTGGAAATCGTGCTGGATACGGCCCATTCGCGTTTCCCCGCCATCGGCGAGAGCAAGGACGATGTGCTCGGCATCCTGCTGGCGAAGGATTTGCTGCGCTATTTCGCCGGCAAGGAATTCGACCTGCGCGACACCTTGCGCCCGGCGATTTTCATCCCCGAGTCGAAGCGCTTGAATGTTTTGTTGCGTGAATTTCGGGCTTCGCGCAACCACATGGCCATCGTCGTCGACGAATACGGCGGCGTCGCGGGCCTGGTCACCATCGAAGACGTGCTGGAACAGATCGTCGGCGACATCGAGGACGAATACGACTTCGACGAGACCGAGGACAACATCGTCAGGGACAATACCGGACGTTATCGCGTCAAGGCCCTGACCGAGATCAGCGACTTCAACGCGGCTTTCGCCACGGAATTCTCCGACGAGCATTTCGATACCGTGGGCGGCCTGGTGATCCATCACCTCGGACGCCTGCCCAAGCGCAACGAAGCAGTCGTCATCGACGGCCTGCGCATGCAGGTATTGCGCGCCGACAGCCGCCGCGTGCATACCCTGCTGGTCGATCCGCAAAAGGATCTGCCGCTCTCAACGCCTCCCGCCGCCGGTCAATGACAGAACCGGGGGCGCAGCGGCGGCCGGCAGCTTCCCTGCTTGCCGTAGCGGCTGCGTTTGCCCTCGGTGCCTTCTGCGTTCTCGGTTTCGCGCCGTTCGACGCCTGGTTCGCCGCGTATTTCCCCGTATGGCCGGCGCCGACTTTTGCGCTGGGCGGCCTGTTCCTGCTCTGGCGCCGCGCTACCGGCGCGCGCGAAGGCCTACTGCTGGGCCTGGCCTGGGGTGCCGGCTGCTTCCTGTTCGGCGTCTCATGGATCTATGTCAGCCTCTCGCAATTCGGCGGCATGGCGCCGCCCGCGGCAGGCGCGGCAACACTGCTGTTCTGCCTCTACCTCGCCCTGTTTCCCGCACTGGCCGGGAGCCTGTTCCTGCGCTGGCGCAGGAACACACCACGTGACGTCTGGCTCTTCGCCGGCCTGTGGACCCTCGCCGAATGGCTGCGCGGCACGCTGTTCACCGGCTTCCCCTGGCTGGCCGTCGGCTACTCGCAAAGCCCGCCCAGCCCGCTGGCCGGCTGGGCATCGGTGCTGGGCGTGTATGGCGTCGGCTTCATCGTCGCCCTGATCGGCGGACTGCTCGGTGAAATGCGGATCACAGGCTGGCGCAAGCCTGGGGCCTGGGTCTCGATACTGCTGCTGCTCGGCCTTGGCGGCCTGCTGCGGGCGATGGATTGGACGCAAGCGGCGGGCAGCCCGGTCACCGTCAGCCTGCTGCAGGGCAACGTGCCGCAAAGCCTGAAGTGGGATCCGAAACGGCTGCCGCTGTCGGTAGATACCTATCTGAAGCTGGCGCGCCTCCACCCGGCGACGCTCACCGTCCTGCCGGAGACGGCCATTCCGCTTTATTTCAGTGAGGTTCCGCGCGAGGTCCTGCGCGGCCTGACCGGCCACGGCGACGCCCTGATCGGCGTCGCCATCGGTACCACCGACGGCGGCTACACCAACGGCGCCGTCGCCCTGACCCCGCAACTCGCCGCCAGCGCCTATGCCAAGCACCACCTGGTGCCCTTCGGCGAATATCCGCCGCCGGGCTTTGCCTGGTTCTTCAACTTCGCCCGCATCCCGATGTCGAATTTCACCGCCGGCCCGCCGCGCCAGGAAGCCCTGGAAATCGCCGGGCAGCGCATCGCGCCGAACATCTGCTACGAGGATCTGTTTGGCGAGGAGTTGCTCGGCGCCTTGCCCGCGGCAACGCTGTTTGTAAACCTGTCCAACACCGCCTGGTTCGGCGATTCGCTGGCGCAACCGCAACACCTGCAGATCGCCCAGCTGCGGGCCATCGAAACCGGCCGCGTCATGCTGCGCGCGACCAACACCGGGATGACCGCCATGGTAGCGGCGAACGGAGTTATCGCGGCGACGCTGCCGCCCTTCGTTACCGATGCGCTGGTGGTGCAGGCTCAAGGCCGCACAGGCCTGACACCCTATGCCCGCTGGGGCAATCTGCTGGCGCTGCTGATCGCCATCGGCGCCTGCCTGACGGCGGTTCGGCGCGGCGAAACAATCTAGAGTTTGTAAGCCGCCAGGTCGATGGTCAGCGTGGCGCGGCCCATGGCCCGCAGCGCCGCACACAGGAAGCGGCGGACATCCGCCGTTGCCGGGTGGTAATCGGCGGGCTTGAAGTTAAGAGCCAACAGCAGGATCTGGTCGACCAGCAGCATTTTGCCCACAGGGTTTGGTGTTTCCAGCTCGGCAGCAAGGAAGGCCCCGGCAATCCAGTGGCGTGCCGTTGCAGGATCGAACACGGACAGTTCTTCCGCCCCAAGCGGGAAATCGAACCTCTCGCCGCTCTTCAATATCACGCTGACTTCATGATCCACGGTACTGCTCCTTAAGCTGTGGTTGACCTGGCGCGAATGATACCGGAAGCGGGCGCCTCCATTGCACCCAGCCGCCAACCTGACATCCTGCCGAACTGGAGTATCTCATCCCGGCAGAGTATGCCGCACGAAATAGGGCGCATTCACCCGATGGCTTACCTACCGAGAAATGCATCTAGAATCACCCCCGCGGATTTGCTGGAACGCCCCTGGCACTGACGATGGGAGCACCTCACGTGAGCGACGAAATGTTTCACAAGCAAGGATGGTAATTTTGAAGCCTGGAAGAAACGACCCCTGCGTTTGCGGCAGCGGAAAAAAGTACAAGAAATGTTGTGAGGCGAAATCCGGGCTCGATTCGCCCGCGCCCAGGCTTTCACGCCAGGAAGCGGCGCCGACACCGGCCGAATGCAACCAGGTTGCCGCCTTGTTCAGTGCCGGCCGTCACGAGGAAATGGAGCACCGGGCGCGCTTGCTGCTTGAGCGCTACCCTGCTTCCGGGTTTGTCTGGAAAGCCTTGAGTATTTCTCTTCTTGTACGAGGCAAAGAGGCGCTGCCTGCTTTTCAAAAGGCAGCAAAATTCTTGCCAAACGATGCCGAAGCACAGCTCAATCTGGGGAATGCCTTGAAAAACCTTGGGCAACTCGATCAGGCCGTAACGAGTTACCGGCGGGCGCTGGAAATCAAGCCCAACTACGCCGAGGCGCACAGCAATCTTGGCAATGCCTTGAAAAACCTTGGGCACCTCGATAGGGCCGTGGCGAGTTACCGTCGGGCGCTGGAAATCAAGCCCGACTACGCCGTAGCGCACAGCAATCTGGGCAATGCCCTGAACAACCTCGGGCTGCTCGATGAGGCCGTGGCGAGCCACCGTCGGGCGCTGGAAATCAAACCCGACTACGCCGAAGCGCACATCAATCTGGGCGTAGCCTTCCTGGGCCTCGGGCAACTCGAAAACTCAGTGGCGAGTTACCGGCGGGCACTGGAAATCAAACCCGACCTCGTCGAGGCGCATATTGGTCTGGGCTCGGCCCTGCAAGATCTCGGGCAACTCGATGACGCCATGGCGAGCTTCCGCCGGGCACTGGAGATCAAGCCCGATGACGCCCAGGCGCACAGCGATCTGCTGCTGCTCCACAACTACCTGTGCGACCAGCCTGCCGCGGTGATGCTGGCCGATGCCCGACGCTTTGGCGACCTGGCAGCGCGACAGGCCCGCCCCCATACCGGTTGGCGCAATGCTCCCGAAGCCGGCAAGTGCTTGCGTGTGGGCTGGGTGTCCGGGGATCTGCGCGCTCACCCGGTGGGCTACTTTGTCGAGGGCGTGATGGCGGAACTCGCGTCCAGTTTCTCCGGCAGGCTGGAACTCGTCGCCTATTCCAGTCATTTTCACGCCGATGTACTGACCGCGCGAATCAAGGCCTGTTGCCACGGCTGGCGTTCGGCCGCGGGACTTTCCGACGAAGCCCTTGCCCGCCAGATACGCGACGACGGCATCGATATCCTGATCGACCTTGCGGGACATACCGCCCACAACCGCCTGCCCATGTTCGCCTGGAAGCCCGCGCCGGTGCAGGCGACATGGTTGGGCTTTCTGGGCACGACCGGAGTTTCCGCGATCGACTATCTCATCGCCGATCCATGGACCTTGCCGGTCACCGAAGAAGAGAATTTCAACGAGAAAATCTGGCGTCTGCCGGAAACCTATCTGTGCTTTACGCCACCCTCCGACGACATCCCGGTTTCTGCGCTGCCTGCGGGCAGTGATGGATTCATCACCTTCGGCTGTTTCAACAATCTGACCAAGATCAACAATGCCGTGGTGGCACTCTGGGCGCGGCTGCTTGACTCGGTCCCCGGCAGCCGCCTCTTGCTCAAAGTCAAACAGCTTGACGATCCCTCGGCAAGGCAGGACATCGTCGAGCGCTTTGCCAGGCAGGGCATCGGAGAGCAGCGGCTGATCCTGGAAGGAAGTGTCAAACAGCGCGTCGAGCACCTAGCCACCTACCAAAGAGTCGACATCGCGCTTGATCCGTTTCCCTATCCCGGCATTACCACCAGCGCCGAAAGTCTGTGGATGGGGGTACCGGTGCTCACCCTGGCGGGGCAGAGCTTCCTGTCGCGGCAGGGGGTTGGCATTCTGATGAACGCCGGCCTGCCGGACTGGATTGCGGTCGATGCGGACGATTATGTGGCCAAGGCGCTGGCCCATGCCAGTGATCTTTCCCGCCTGGCAACCTTGCGCTCCGGCTTGCGCCAGCAGGTGCTGGCCTCGCCGCTTTTCGATGCGCCACGCTTTGCCGGGAATTTTGAAGCCGCACTGCGCGGCATGTGGACGCACTGGTGCTATCAACAAGGAACGGGACGCTGACGTTCGCGGGTCCCAGGACGACCGCGCGTTAATCACGCAGTCCACTGAGTCGCTCGCCGCACGCAACTTTCTGCAACGCACAGGGCGTACCCGCTGACGGCGACGCCTTCTTGCATGCCTCCGTACGGTCCAGGAACTGCGGCCCACCGGCGCAAACCCTGTAAAATCCTCATTCTCGCGAATTAACGGGGTTCCCCGATGAGCACCACCAAACCGACGTTTAGCTCCGACGTCACGCCCGAAAGCGGGCATGAGTCTGCACTGAAGGTCGAAAGACCGGCCTTTCAAGAGATCATCCTGCGCCTGCAGGAGTTCTGGAACCTGCAGGGCTGTGCGCTGCTGCAGCCCTATGACATGGAGGTCGGCGCCGGCACCAGCCACACCGCGACCTTCCTCCGCGCCCTCGGCCCCGAGCCGTGGAAGGCGGGCTACGTGCAGCCCTCGCGCCGCCCCAAGGACGGCCGCTACGGCGAGAATCCCAACCGCATGCAGCACTACTACCAGTATCAGGTGGTGCTCAAACCCGCGCCGGCGAACATCCTCGAACTCTATCTTGGCTCGCTCGAAGCGCTGGGCTTCGACCTCAAGCAAAACGACGTGCGCTTCGTCGAGGACGATTGGGAAAATCCGACGCTCGGCGCCTGGGGC
>JBIJDJ010000206.1:0-5389 GCA_044344175.1 Sulfuritalea sp. | reverse complement strand
TTTCTGATCGGGGACTCGATCACCACCTTGGCGCCCCGCGCCAGTGCCGCCTTGGCGATCAGACTGTGGTCCAAGGCGTTGAATAAGCCATGATCCTGGGCTTCGCTGTGGCGACACGAGACCCCCGCAACTTCCGGCCGCCGGTAGAGAATTCGCGAGAAGTCGAGACCCTTGGCTTTCCAGTGGTCGACTCCCTTGCGCATGTCGAGCAGATCCGAGCGACCGATCAGGTCGTCGAAACGGCGGATGCCGATCTGCGCCATCAATTCGCGCACTTCCTCGGCGACGAAGAAGAAGTAATTGACAACGTGCTCGGGTTGCCCCGAGAAGCGCGCGCGCAAAACCGGATCCTGCGTCGCGACACCGACCGGACAGGTGTTGAGGTGGCACTTGCGCATCATGATGCAGCCTTCGACAACCAGCGGCGCCGTGGCGAAACCGAATTCATCGGCGCCCAGCAGGGCACCAATCAGCACGTCGCGACCGGTCTTCATCTGACCATCGGCCTGAACCCGGACGCGACCGCGCAAACGATTGAGCACCAGGGTCTGCTGCGTTTCGGCCAAGCCGAGTTCCCACGGTGTGCCGGCGTGCTTGATCGAAGAGATCGGCGAAGCGCCGGTACCGCCGTCATGACCGGCGATCACCACATGATCGGCCTTGGCCTTGACCACACCAGCGGCCACCGTGCCGACGCCAATTTCAGATACCAGCTTGACCGAGACACTGGCATCCGGGTTCGCATTCTTCAGGTCGTGGATCAACTGCGCCAGATCCTCGATCGAGTAGATGTCGTGATGCGGCGGTGGCGAAATGAGCTGCACGCCTGGCACCGAGTGGCGCAGGAATCCGATGTATTCGGACACCTTGTGGCCGGGCAGTTGGCCGCCTTCGCCGGGCTTGGCGCCTTGCGCCATCTTGATCTGGATCTGATCGGCGTTGGCCAGGTACTCCGCCGTAACGCCGAAACGGCCGGACGCCACCTGCTTGATCGCCGAGCGCAGACTGTCACCGGCCTTGAGCGGAATGTCGCGCGCAACGCGGTTCTTGCCGATCACGCTGGCCAGCGTGCTGCCGGCGGCCACCGGCTTGTAGCGCATGCGGTCTTCGCCGCCTTCGCCGGTATTCGACTTGCCGCCGATGCGATTCATGGCGATCGCCAACGTCGTGTGTGCTTCGGTCGAAATGCTGCCCAGCGACATGGCGCCGGTGGCAAAGCGCTTGACGATTTCCTTGGCGGACTCCACTTCATCGAGAGCAACCGCCGGACCGACCGGCTTGATCTCGAACAGGCCGCGCAGAGTCATGTGGCGCTGACCCTGATCATTGACCAGCCTGGCGTATTCCTTGTAGGTCTCGTACTTCCCCGAACGCGTCGCATGCTGCAGTTTGGCAATGACATCCGGGGTCCACATGTGCTCTTCGCCGCGCACCCTGTAGGCATATTCGCCGCCGCAGTCGAGCATACTGGTGAGCAGGGGATCAGAGCCGTAGGCGGCGGCGTGGGTACGCAGGCTCTCTTCAGCGACCTCCTTCAAACCAATGCCGTCCACCTTGGTCGGCGTGCCGGCGAAGTAGCGGTTGACGAAATCGGAAGAAAGGCCCACGACCTCGAAAATTTGCGCGCCTACGTAAGACTGGTAGGTGGAAATGCCCATCTTGGACATCACTTTCATCAGCCCCTTGTTGATGGCCTTGATGTAGTTCTTCTGCGCATCGTAGACTGCCGGCTTGCCCGGCAACTGACCGGCAATTGCGGCGATGCTCTCGAAGGCGAGCCAGGGATGGATCGCTTCGGCGCCGTAACCGGCGAGCGTGGCGAAATGATGCACCTCGCGCGCCGCACCGGTCTCGACCAGCATGCTGCAGGAGGTGCGCAAACCGACTCGCACCAGATGCTGATGAACCGCGGAGCACGCCAGCAACGCCGGAATTGGCGCGCGCTCATGGCTGACGCTGCGGTCAGAGAGAATGACCACGGTGTAACCGACACCCACCGCACGTTCGGCCCGGGTGCAAACGTCATACAGGGACCGGCTCATGCCCGCAGCGCCTTCAGCGGCAGGAGTCGTGGTATCAATCACCACGGAACGGAAAATGCCCTGGGTCAGCTCATCAATCTTCTTAAGCTTGGCCATGTTGGCCGGTGAAAGTATCGGCTGATGCACTTCGAGCCGAGGTGTCGGCTCGGTCTCATCCACTCCCAGCAGGTTGGGGTTGGGGCTGACCAGGGAGATCAGCGACATGACGATTTCTTCGCGAATCGGATCGATCGGCGGATTCGTCACTTGGGCAAACAGTTGCTTGAAGTAGTTGAACAGCGGCTTCGCCCTGTCCGACAACACCGGCAGCGGGCTGTCATTGCCCATGGAACCGGTAGCTTCCTCGCCCTGGGTAGCCATCGGCTCGAAAATGAACTTGAAGTCTTCCTGCGTATAGCCGAAGGCCTGCTGCACGTGAAGCAGGGGACCGGTCAGCTTTTCGTGGGGCCCGACCTCGGGCATGTCATCAACGAAATAGCGCGACTGCTCGATCCAATGCCGATAGGGCTTGGCAGTGGACATGGTCCGCTTGAGTTCCGTATCGTCGATGATCCGGCCCTGCTCAAGGTCGATCAGCAACATCTTGCCGGGTTGCAGGCGCCACTTCTTGACAATGCGCTCCTGGGCGATCGGCAACACGCCGGTCTCGGAGGACATCACCACCAGATCGTCGTCGGTAATCAGGTAGCGCGCCGGGCGCAAGCCGTTGCGGTCGAGGGTGGCGCCAATCTGGCGGCCGTCCGTGAAGGCCACCGCAGCTGGCCCGTCCCATGGTTCCATCAACGCCATGTGATACTCGTAAAAAGCGCGTCTTTCTTCGTCCATCAATGGATTGCCGGCCCAAGCTTCGGGGATCAGCATCATCATGGCGTGCGCCAGGCTGTAGCCGCCCATCACCAGCAGTTCCAGTGCATTGTCGAAGGAGGCGGAATCCGACTGGCCGTCGTAAATCAGGGGCCAGATTTTCTCCAAGTCTTCGCCGAGTACCGTGGACGATATGCCGTGTTCGCGGGCGCGTATCCAGTTGACGTTGCCGCGCAGCGTATTGATCTCGCCATTGTGGGCGATCATGCGGAAGGGATGGGCCAGATCCCAAGTCGGGAAGGTATTGGTGGAAAAGCGCTGGTGCGCCAGCGCAATCGCCGAGACCACTCGTTGGTCGCGCAGGTCAAGATAGTAAGTACCAACTTGGTTGGCCAACAACATGCCCTTGTACACGACGGTACGACACGACATGGACGGCACGTAGAACATTTTGACATCGGGCAGTTTGAGCGCCTGAATGGTGTGTCCGGTTGATTTGCGCAGGATGTAGAGCTTGCGCTCCAGCGCGTCCGCATCAGCGATGCCCGGTCCTGCGCCGATGAACACCTGACGCATCACCGGCTCGAGATCCTTGGCCGTCTGGGCCAGGCCGTTGTTGTCAACCGGAACATCCCGCCAGCCGAGCAGGACCAGTCCTTCGTAGCGAATGCCGCGTTCGATGACTGCCTTACAGGCGCGCCGGCTGGCGTCACCACGCGGCAGAAATACCATGCCGACACCATACTCGCCGGGGAGCGGTAGGGTGACGCCCTGCTGGGCCATTTCTTCGCGGAAAAATCGATCGGGAATCTGGATCAGAATCCCGGCGCCGTCGCCCAGCAAGGGGTCGTGGCCGGTGGCGCCGCGGTGTTCGAGATTCTTCAGAATCAGCAGCCCCTGCTCGATGATGGCGTGGCTCTTCTGGTTCTTGATATGGGCAACGAAACCGACGCCGCAGGCGTCATGTTCATTGGCCGGATCGTAGAGACCCTGACGCTGGGGGAGGACCATCTTGTCTTTCCTCGGAAATGCAGCCGGCAAAAAAGCCGGGGTGATGCCTCTCCCCGGCCTTGAATGGTCCGCCGGTTAAGGCGGACGATGGGCAAATATACCGCCAAAAGCCGGCAAATTCAATACGCTGCAACGCAACAACCCAAGTTCCGCTGGCTGAATCTATCCGCCGCGGGAAATCGCGGCAGGGGCTGTCGCGCGACAGCAAACGACCCGCTGGCTGACGATGTCCGCCAGCAACTGGTAGCCATCAGCCATGTCCAGCACCCGCAGGGCGGGAGCAAAGCGCGCGTCATCGGGTAACAACTCCGCCAGACGATTGGGCTGTACCCGCAATAACTCGGCATTGAGGAAGCATCCCGGCCGCTCGGGATGCAGCGCTACATAGAAAATCCCCGTTTCAACCAGATCCTGGAAAAAATGCGAACCGAAGGACAACTCCGGCTGCAATCCGCCGGCGGAAAATGCCACCTCACCTATCGCCGTCATGGCATTGATCTCGGCAAACCGCACCGGAACGCCGAGGCGCAGAGTCGAGGTGCCCCAGCGTCCTGGCCCCAGCAACAGGGTCGGCACGGTATCCCGCCCCACGACCTCGCGGTTGAGGCGGCCGATGATGCGCGCCAGTTCATACTTGTCAGACTGGCTCATGCCCATGAAGGCCTCGGGATCGACGGCGATCACCCGCCCGATCGGCTGCACGATGCTGCCGCCCATGAAGTTGCCGCTACTGCTGAACAGCGTGTCGGCCGGACTCGCCACCTCGATCTCGACCCGCTTGGCCTGGATGCCGCGCGTCTGCAGTGGGCGGCACTGGATCAGGTTGACATGGAGTCGGCCGTCGCCGGTGTAGGTGCCGGTAAACTCCACGTCGATCGGATACTCATACGCCTGTTCGAGGGTCTGCAGCAGGCGCCGCATGGTGACGGCAAAGCCGGTCTCGGTCAGGAGCCGGTCGAATGTCACCAGCCAGCCGGCAGGATCCCGCTCGGCGAAAAGCTCCAGCGGCAGGGTCGCGGCCGCCGCCTGCAAGGCAGGCAGCGGCACGGTGCGCCAGGAGTTTTGCGCCAGATCGAGCACATCGACATCGTGCTGGGTGAAGCGGCGCCGGTTCTCCGGATCGTTGAGGGGAACCACCAGCGGCTGGTCGAGGGAGACGATGCGCGGATAGTCGCCCTCGACCCGATCTACGGCGCGAGTGCCGAGGCCGACCACCAAGCGCAGCATTCCGGCCTCCGGGTCGATGTCGTGTCGCCAGACGAAGGTGTTGTAGGAGATGCCGACGCCGGCGAAGGCCGGAAAAAAATGATCACCATGGTAGGCGCCCGATACGCGCTGCACCAGCAAGGCCATCTGCTCTTCCTGGCGCGCCAGGCCGCGCTGCAGGCGGTATGCCAGCGCCTCCTCGCTGAGGGTGCTGGCATACACCATCCGCACCGCTTCGAGGAACTGCTCCAGGCGGTCTTCGGGCGAGCCTTGATTGACGCAGAAGAAGCTGTCGTACTTGCCGGCGAAGGCGTTGCCGAATCCGT
>JBIJDJ010000205.1:0-5403 GCA_044344175.1 Sulfuritalea sp. | reverse complement strand
CAGCGGCGTCAGGAACAGCAGGGTCAGCACCACGAGGGCGCCGGTGATGACCGAGGACATGCCGGTCTTCGCCCCCGCATTGATATTGACCGCCGAACGCGAGAATGAGCCGGAGACCGGAAAGGCCTGGGTCAGGCTGCCGACGAGGTTCGCCAGGCCCTGACCAATCAGCTCCTGATTCGGATCGATCTTCTGCTTGGTTTTGGCGGCGATGGCCTTGGCGATGGAGATCGCCTCCATGAAGCCCACCAGTGAAATGACAATGGCTGCCGAGAGCAGGCTGGCCAGCATGTCCCAGGAGACTTTCGGCAGCCCGATCGAGGGCAGGCCTTCGGGAATCTTGCCGACGACCTCGCCGCCGCCAATCAGCTTGAAGTCATTTCCCTTGACGCCGCGAATACGGTAGACGGCACTATCGAGTTTCACCTCCGCCGGAGCCTTGCCTTCGCGATAGAGCGCCACCGTTTGCCCCCGCTCGTCGCCCACGCGCACAACACGGAGTCCGCCCAACTGCTTGCGCAGATCGGCGGACTCCTGGTCCATCATCTGCACCGTGATGCGATTCATGACGACGATAGCGTCGAGCGTCACGGCATGCGGGTTCATATCGCCTTCGACCTTGTGCACGGCCTTGGCCTCGACCGACTTCCTGGCGAGTTCCTGGTTGGCGAAATCAAGACGGCGCCCGACATCGCCCACCCGCTCGACCAATGTCCTGAGTTCGACATCGGCAATGTGCTCGACGCGGCCGGCGGCGTTGGTCTCGAAATGCAGCAGCCACGAGGCGACCGTCGTTAAAGCCACCGCGATCAGGACGCCTGGCAACCTGGGTGCCTTCTTGCGTATGACGTACATGATGGCAATGGCCACCGCGCCCATGGCCAGGGTGGGCAGATGGGTGTCGCCGACCTGCCTGGCTACCCCCCAGATGTCGTTGATGAAATGCTCGGAGCGGCCCATGGGCACGCCGACCAACTTGTTGACCTGGGACAGACCGATGATTATCGCCGCCGCATTGGTGAAGCCGACGATGACCGGATGCGAAAGGAAGTTCACAATGACGCCGAGTTTGAACACCCCCAGCGCCAGTTGCACGATCCCGACCAGCAGCGCAAGCATTATGGCCAGTGCGATGAACTGATCCGAGCCCGCTAGGGCGAGCGGTGCCAGCGACGAGGCTGTCAGCAGCGAGGCCACCGCCACCGGCCCGGTGCCGAGTTGGTTGGACGAGCCCCACATCGCAGCGACCATGACCGGCAGAAAAGCCGCATATAGGCCGTAGTAGGGCGGGAGCCCCGCGAGTTGGGCATAAGCCATCGACTGCGGCACCAGCACAAGGGCCACCGTCAGGCCGGCAAGGGCGTCGGCCTTGAGCGCGTCGCCGCGCAACGGGAACCAGGCAAAAAAGGGGAAAAACTTCTTCAGCGGAAAAGCCATGGCGTCAGTTCATAACGGATGTCATTCATACAGTGGAGACCTGGGTGCGGCAACGGTCGCCGACAACAGCCTGCAATTATCGAGCTTTCCGACCCAGGCATGATAGACACACGTAATGTCAGCATAATGCGCTTGTGGCCTGACAGCGGGGTGGGCTACGTAAAATGTTCCCTGTTCGCGTTGTTGTTGATGCGCGGTTGCTGCCGTATTCCACATCACAGGGGCCGAATTCTGCGCGAGCTCATCGGCCTCGGCATATTTTAACCTTCGACGGTCTAGCTGACCCCATGATTTCTAACCGTTGGCTGCTTCGTCTTTTCCCCTTCCTGGCCTGGTTCCCGATCAGTTCCCTGATCCTGCGCGGTGACCTGATCGCCGGCGTCACCGGTGCGCTGGTGCTGGTGCCGAAGGCGATGGCCTACGCCCAGCTCTCGGGCTTGCCGATCTATTTCGGCTTGTACACCGCCTTCATACCGGCCATCCTCGGCGCCTTCTGGGGTTCATCGCGACAGCTACTCACCGGCCCCGTCGCCATCGTCTCGTTGATGACCGCGGCTGCGATCACGCCACTGGCGGTGCCATTTACCGATGATTACATCGGGCTCGTACTGCTGCTCACACTGATGGTCGGCGTCATCCAGTTCGGCCTCGGCGCGCTCAAACTCGGCACCATCGTAAATTTCGTATCGCATCCGGTGATCCTCGGTTTCATGAACGCCGCAGCCATCATCATCGCGCTGTCGCAGCTCGACATGCTGCTGGGGATTCCCAAGGGCCGCAGCGACTTCTTCCTCGCGGACATCTGGGAGATGCTCGGCCACATCTCGCTGACCCACCTGCCCACCCTGGCCATGTCCATATTCGCGCTGGCGCTGATGCTGGCACTGAAGAAGCTGGCGCCCAAGCCCAGCGTCCTGATCGCCGTGGTGGTCACCACCGTCCTCAGCTACGCCGTTGGTTTCGAGCATAAGAGCAAGGGGTCGCCCGACGAAATCGTCGATCCCCACGCCCAGCAAGGAGTGATCACCTATATCGAGACGGCCGATCACATCGCAGCACTCAACACCGTCATCACCAAGGTTTCCGGCAAGCTGCGGGCGGCGAAGAAAGCCGGGGAGCAGCGCACCGTCGTCAATCTAACGCAGGAAATCGAATTGCTGAAAATCGAGCTTGCGTTCTCCGAGAAAAAGAACAAGGAACGCCACCGGCTTATCCGTCGCCAGAATCTCGAGCGTGAGAATGTTGCCGAAAACTTGCCGGCACGACTATTCCTGGCCGGTCAGGTTCCGCCGGGCATCGAAACCGACGGACGGCAGTGGCACATACGGAAAATCGAACAGGGCAGTCTCAACCTGGTCGGCGGCGGCGATGTGGTGGGCAACATCCCCGCTGGGCTGCCTTCTTTCCAGATGCCTGCGCTGAGCCTCGACGCCATCGTCTCTCTGCTGTCGGCAGCGCTGATTATCGCGCTGGTCGCCTTCATGGAATCAATCTCCATGGCCAAGGCGATGGCGATCAAGTCGAAGCAAAAGATCAACCCCAACCAGGAACTGATCGGACAGGGACTGGCCAACCTCGGCGGCGCTTTCTTCCAGTCCTATCCGGCCTGCGGCTCCTTCACCGGTTCGGCGATCAACCTGCAGGCCGGCGCCAAGACCGGCTTTGCCTCCGTCTTCAACGGGCTTTTCGTTGCCGTTACGCTGCTGTTCCTGACTCCTTACCTCTACCACCTGCCCAAGGCCGTGCTGGCGGTAATCATCCTGCTGGCGGTAACCAGCCTGGTCACGCCTGCCGCACTCAAGCACACCTGGCAGGCCAGCCGCATCGACGGCAGCGTCGCCATCGTTACCTTCGTCGTTACCTTGCTGGCGGCGCCGCATCTTGACAAGGGGATCATGGTGGGTGCGGGGCTGGCCATTGTCCTCTTCCTCTACAACACCATGAAACCGAACGTCGTCGTTCTCGGCCGACTCAAGGATGGCACCCTGCGCGACGCAGGCATCAACCACCTGCCTTCTTCAAAAATCGTCACCGCCATCCGCTTCGACGGTCGGCTCTATTTCGCCAACGTCTCCTACTTCGAGGATGCCATTCTTGAGGCCGTGGCGAACAACCCTGAAGCCCCCTACGTCCTCATCGTCGGCGATGGCATCAACTCCATCGACGCGACAGGCGAAGAAATGCTCCATCGCCTGGTCGAACAGATGAACGAGAGCGGCATCGTCATGATTTTCTGTGGCCTCAAACGACAGGTCCGGGGTGTCATGCATGCAACAGGTTTGTGGGATCTGATCGGCGAAAAGCGTTTCTTCGCCACCGCCGAGCAGGCTCTGGAAAAAATCTATTCGCGCCCCGAATATGCCGGCGAGGACGATCCGCTCAAGGCCGCGACGCACGACCCCGCTGCGCAAACGGCAACGCAAAGGATTGAATAGCCGCAGGCGATGCCGATGCGCTAAAAAGTCGGCGCTGGCGGGACGGCGCGGATCGCGGGCGCGATTTCGTTCAGCGTGGCGGCAAGCTCGGGTTCGCTCGACACCCGCGCCAGCAGCGCCGTGTCGAGCACCTCGAAGCTGCCCTGGCGCGCCCGCAGATAGCCGATCCCGCTGTCGCGGTCGACGAAGTCGATCTGCGCCATGCGCCGCACGCACTCCTTGAGGAAGCCGCAATTCGCGGCGACCGCCATCTCCGCCGCGGACGGGTAGACCTCCTGCGGCAAGCGGGCGTGGATGTTGATCTTCTGGTAGCGCTCGATGTCGATGAAAGCCACCGGGTCGTAGACGCTCATCCCCGTGCGGTCGCCGCTGGCGATGGTCTTCGGAAAAGTCCCCTTGGGCACCCGGTTGTCGAGGAATACATAGCGGTAGTCGGGGCTCGGGCTCGCCAGCCACTTGAAGAGGAGCTTGGGCATGCCGCGACAGGCCTCGACGCCATGCGCAAGGAAATCCTCCACGGCCTTGTAGCGGCCGCGCTGCAGCGCCCGCTGCCAACCGCGTTCGACGGTTTCTTCGGGAGGCGTGACAATGAAATACATGTACATCGTATCGACGTACTTGGCATAGGTATCGTGCAGTACGCGTCCGACCCGCTCGGCAGTGAAACTGTCGAAGCGGAAGCGGTCGACCAGCAGGTGCGGGATGGCGCCCGCGCGATTGGCCTGGTCGCGAATGTAGCGATCCAGCTTGCCGTCGATCACCATCAGTTCGCGGCTGGTCAGGTGGCCGGCATACTTGCGCGCCGGCCCGAGCGACTCGTAGTCGAGCAGCAGGCGGCGCCAGACGTCGGGGCTGATCGTCGCGTAGCCGTCGGCTTCGATGCCCTGCTCCTTCATGACCTGCTTCAGCATCGGCCGCAGCGAGCTCTTGCCGGCCGCCGAGGCGCCCTTGAGGCTGATCAGCACCGGCCTTTCGCGCGTGGCGACGCGGGCATAGCCTTCGCGCTCGATCGCCGCGTCGACCAGGGGTGCGATCAGTTCGCCGATGATCTGGCTGCCGTGGCTGTTGCGGACATGGCGGCCGACCAGTTTCGTCAGCAGGTCCCGGTCGGCGCCGAGTCGTCCCCGCTTGCCGGCAATCGCGCCGAGCACGCGGTAGAGACTCTTGCATGTGGCGCGAAGCAGAGGATCCGCTGCGGCCAGGCCCATGGCCTTGTATGAGGCGATGATCCGGTAGTCGCGCTCCGCGGGCGACTCCGGCACCACCTTTGGCAGGTCCTGCGCGCGCCAGCGGCGGAACCAGCGTCGCGGTGCTGCCGGCGCCTGTGGGACGAACAGTGTTTCCGCCAGGAGTTGGCGCACCTGGACATCGCTGCGCCGGTCGAGTTCGGCCCAGGCCTGCTCGATCACGTCCATGTGCGGCACGACGTAGCCGTCATGAATCCTGGTCGCGATGCGGCGGAAGTTGCGCCCGAAATCCTCTTCCTCATCGCCCTCGGCGACGGCGATCTCGGCCGTGACGCGGATGATGA
>JBIJDJ010000204.1:0-5413 GCA_044344175.1 Sulfuritalea sp. | reverse complement strand
GCTTGGCTTCGATGACGACCAGCGGCAGGCCGTTCACGTAACCCACCACATCCGGAATGCGCTTGTGCGTGCCTTGCGCCGACAGCACTTCGAGTTCCTCGGTCACGTCCCAGCGGTTGACCGCCGGGTCGTGCCAGTCGATCACCGCGATCGTCGGCTGATGCTTCTTGCCGTCCGGCATGAACTCGGTGATCGTGATGCCCAGCGCCAGCTTGTTGTAGAGCCGCTCGTTGGCGGCCAGCAGACCCTCGGCGAGATTCAGCGCCGAGAGTTCGCGCACGATCTGGTCGATGCCCGAAGGCGACAGCGGAAAACTCTCACCCTTGTAGTCGAAGCGGCGCGATTGCAGGACTTCGATCAAACGCGGTTTGAGGATCACCTCGCGCGTGCTGCCGCGCAGCGCGAGACAGTCGGCGGTGCTGAGGAAATTCCAGCCGAGGTTGCAGAGCAGATGCAGGGCGGGGATGTGGGCGCTGTATTGCTCGCGAGTTTGCGGGACGGGGCTCATGAGGGACTCGCCTCCGCTTCGGCGGGAAGACGGACGCGACGTTTTCCGGTCAGCAGATTAGCCATCAAGGCGCGTTTCTCCACTCTCAGGAGTTCCAGTTGGCGCCCGACAGCGCAGGTCTGCGCCAGAGCCGAATCAAGAAGTTCAACAATCCGTCGCTGCTCGTCCAGCGGCGGAATATTGAAGGGCCACTTCAGCCAATGCTCAAGGCGGAACAGCATCTTTTCCACATGCACGCCAATGCTGGAGTGAAAGCAGGTCTGCTGAAAGTAGGTGGTCTCGGAGAGATAGCGCAAAAAACGTGGATCGATCTGTCCGTCCGTTCCCAAGACCGCGTATTCGTTGGAAACCACGCAGCCGTCCAGCGCTGGCGGAACGATGCCGCAAGCCCCGTGGACGATTTGGCGCTTGGAAATCAGAAAATCGCCGGCTTGCACGTAAAACTGGCTGGGCGTTTTGATCTCGGCACCGAGCAGAACACCGCGTTCATCGACACCGCCCCGGGATCGCCGGACGGTCACAAGCGTGTACTTACAGTCCGGGTTGAGACTGACCGGGCGGTTGATTTCGTGGAGATGCTCACCAAGAGACGTCTTTCGCCAACCTCTTGGCGTTGGCGGAAGTTTGGGGATGCCGGGTTGAACAGAGGGCGGAAAGGAGCCTGATTTTCGGCCTCTCAGCAAAGGCGTTGGCATGACCGTTTCACCAATCAAGGCAAACGATAGCTTGCGGGAGTTCGCAAGGAGCATTTCCACGACGCTAATTGCTGCGTCCCAAGTTCTTGCCACCATTGAAATGCGCTGCTGCTCATGAAACGGAGGAACGGGGACTGCGATCTCCTTTATAAGTGCTCCGTTGAGGTTCTTTTGCGTTCCAGCATTGCCTAGATCACGGATCGACTCGTACTGAGATGCCAAGCATTGGAAGTAGAAGTCTTCGTCGCTCCCTTCGTTAAGCAGAATCGCGGCGCACGCTTGGTTAGTTGCCGCCTCAATTTCGAGCTTGGCAACCTGCCCGCGCGTCTTCCCTTGTCCGTACATCGCCATCAGCAAGGTGCCCGGGGGGAAAAGTTTGGCCGACGAACCCTTAAGGCCGGTTTCGGTGATCTTCTCAGCCGTGTGTGTAATCGTGTTGAACTGAATCTCACCGGTCGTCACCCACGGAATATCACCGCCCCAATACGTGGGCTCAGAACGGTCCGGCGTGCCGCCGGAGGTTATTTGCGCGATCTCGCCCAAGGTCAGGCGCTTCCATCCATCAGGCAACATTCTTGCCCCCCTTTTTCGGCAGCGGCTTGCCTTGCAGTTCGCTAATGGCCTTGTCGACCGTGGCGGCAACGCGCCGCCGGGTCGCTGCCTTGGCCTTCGGCGGGGCCGCCTGCGCCTCGGTCTGCGTCTCGATGAAGGCCACCCGGGCGATTTCGCTGGAACTGGCACCGGGCAGCCCAAGGAAATTGTTGCGGCTGACGACCGGCTTGCCGCTCTTCTTTTCCAGCGCCTTGCGCGCGTCGCCGGCGATTGTGCCGCCTGCCTTCGCCGCTTCGCGGTTCTTGGTAAAACCCTGCGCATCCTTGCGGCGGGCGATTTCGGTGGTGCTCGCCTCGCCGAGCATGCTGAAGATCAGTTCAAGGTCGGTCATGTGGTCGCGCAGGTTTTCGCTGCCCTTGCGGTCGGTCAGACCTTTCAGGCTCTTGTGCGCGCCGGGCGTGACACCGAAGGTGGCGCGGGCGATTTCGGCGGTGAGGATGGCGTATTCCTTGCCCTCTTCGACGCCGCGCTGCTTCCATTCGTCGGTCAGTTCGCCACGGATGGCGATCGAGCGCAGGCGCTTTTCGATCCATGCTTTCGGGTAACCCTTGGCTTCATACAGCGCGCGGGCGCGGGCGCTGGCGAGTTCGGGATTTTCGATTTCCCGGATACGCTCGTAGCCAACCTGGGCCAGCCAGCGTTTGAAGGGTTCTGCCTTGGGAGAGGGTACCGACTGGATGATGCGCAGCAAGCCTTCGGTGTTGGCGCAGTTGATGCGCTGGACGCCGCCCTCGGTCGCGACCGGAAGGGGGGTGACAAATTGTCCCCACCCTTGTGCCAGGTCTTTGTCGCGAATGCGGATTTTCTTGATGTAGTCGACAGGATTCGGGCTATCGGTCAACACGGCAATCACGTCGGCAATAGCGAACCACCACCGGTTGTCATGCCAGGCCCGGCGAATACTCCGTTCCTGAAACAGGGCAATGTGGTTCTGCCCACCCGTTTTCGCCTGTTCACTCATAACCCAACTCCTTGAGGTAAGCCGCCATCTTCTCCTCCAGCACCGCCAGTTCGGCCTTGAGCTGCTCGCGTTCGCGGCGCACCGCCATCAGGTCGATTTCCTCTTCTTCTTCGAAGGTATCGACGTAACGCGGGATGTTGAGGTTGTAGTCGTTCTCGGCAATCTCCGCCGGACTGGCGAGGTAGGCGTATTTGTCGGCGCTCTGCCGCGCAGTGGCGTGGTCGAGAATTTTTTGCAAGTCCTGCGCGCGCAGAATGTTCTGATTCTTGCCGTCCTGGTATTCACGGCTGGCGTCGATGAACAGCACCTTGTCGTCGGTTTTCTTCTTGCGGAAGACCAGCACGGCGGCCGGGATGCCGGTGCCGTAGAAGAGTTTTTCCGGCAGGCCGATGACGATGTCGAGCAGGTTCTCGTCGATCAGCAGCTTGCGGATCTTGCCTTCGGCCGCGCCGCGGAACAGCACGCCGTGCGGCACGACGACCGCCATCCGCCCGCTGCCGGGTTTCATGGTTTCGATCATGTGCAGGATGAAGGCGTAATCGGCCTTGGTGCGCGGCGGGATGCCGCGCCGGAAGCGTTTGTATTTGTCAGCATCGGCCGCCTCGTGGCCCCACTTCTCGAGCGAGAACGGCGGATTGGCGACGACGATGTCGAAGTGCTTGAGCAGGCCGTCGCCGTCGAGCAGCTTGGGGTTGCGCAGGGTGTCGCCCCATTCGATGCGGTGGTTGTCCTCGCCGTGCAGGAACATGTTCATCTTGGCCAGCGCCCAGGTGCTGCCGATCGCCTCCTGCCCGTAGAGCGCGTATTTGCGGCTGTCTGCGCGCTGGCGAATCAGCTGGCCGCATTTCATCAGCAATGAACCGGAACCACAGGTCGGATCGCAGATCTCGTCGCCTTCCTGCGGATCGACCAGCAGCGCCATCAGTTGCGAGACTTCGGGCGGGGTGTAGAACTCGCCGGCCTTCTTGCCGCTGGTCGAGGCGAAGTTCTTGATCAGGAATTCGTAGGCGTTGCCGATCACGTCCAGGGTGCCGATGCGGCTCGGGCGCAGGTTGAGCTCGGGCTTGGCGAAGTCTTCCAGCAGGTGGCGCAGGATGTCGTTCTTCTGCGCCTCGTCGCCCAGCTTGTTGGCGTTGAAGCTGATGTCCTGGAAGACGTCGCGCAGCTTGCCGATGTTGGCTTCCTCGATGGCGTGCAGGGCCTTGTCGATGCGCTCGCCGTTGCCGGGCTGATGCCGGGCCTCGTGCAGGGCGTAGAAGTTGGCGGCCGGCGGCAGGACAAAACGCTCGTTGCGCAGCATCTCTTCGATCAGCTCGGGGTGGTCGCCGTACTGCTTTTTGTAGGCGTCGTAGTGATCCTGCCAGACGTCCGAGATGTACTTAAGGAAGAGCATGGTCAGGACATAGTCCTTGTAGATGCTCGGATCCACGGTGCCACGGAAGGTGTCGCAGGCGTTCCAGACGGCGGCGTTGATGGCGTCCTGGTTGATTTTGGTGTTCGACATTAGGGAGTTCCGGGTCAGTAATTAAGGGGGTGCAACTCGAAGGCCAGGGCGTCGAGCTGTTGTTCGCGATTGCGGATCAGGCTTTCCAGGATATGGCGTTCCCGGCCGGCATCCCGGGCCAGGGCGACAATGCCCTGTTGTTGTTCGATAGACGGTACGACGATGGGCAGAGATTCCAGCACGCCCCGGCGGATGCTCAACTGGTCGGAGCCCTCGGCGTTCTTGGCCAGATAGCGCTGGGCGGGTGCCCGGTTGATCTGCCAGGCGAGGAATTCCGGGAGTATTGCCGCCGATTTGACCCGCAGCAGGAAGAAGTACTGGGAGCAGACCGCAGGCACCGGGACATCTTCAAGACAGAGGGCGTAGTTGCGAGCGCCGCGCGCGACGAAAACGACGTCACCCGGTTGAAGCCACACCGCGCTCTTGTGCCGGTCGAGTGATGTGCGCGTCAGTCCGGCCCACGCCACCACGCCGTCCGGCGTGACATCGCGCATCTGAAGCGCGTAGGCATTCCCGTCGGGGTTCTCCGGGACGCTTCCCCTGAAGGGGTGGCCGGCTTGAACGTCGGCATGGTCGATCAAACTAGGAATCATCGCTGCACCAATCCGGTTGATGCATAAATTGTGCTTGCAATCTGCGAATTGCGCAACTAATATTCTGTTGCGAGTGCATCAACCAGAATGATGCACTTAATTATTGTCTATATTGAAGGAGCTTCTAAATGAATGAGGGTTATGAAATTGATTTCCTGCCTGTCGGAAGCGGGGAACGTAGCGGCGACGCAATCTGTGTTCGCTATGGAAGTCCGAGCGACTACAAGGTGATGATTTACGACGGCGGCACCAAGGAGTCCGGCGAAGCCTTGGTGAAACACGTTCGCGAGCACTACGGCACAAATCACGTCGATTACGTCGTGTGCTCGCACCCCGACGCGGACCATGTTTCGGGCCTGTCGGTGGTGCTCGAAAACATGACGGTCGGCGAGTTGTGGATGCATCGACCTTGGGAACATTCTGACGTGATCCGCCGCTACTTCAAGGACGGCCGGATTACGGATAACAGCCTGGCCGAGCGCTTGAAGGAAAAGATGGCGGCGGCTTATGCCTTGGAGGAGTTGGCGGCGGCAAAGGGAA
>JBIJDJ010000203.1:0-5423 GCA_044344175.1 Sulfuritalea sp. | reverse complement strand
GGGCTTTGTGTAGGGGCTATGTGGGTTTTTCCGATCAATGCAGGCCGGATGCCGCCGTACCACCAACGCCGACTATTGCGCTTCATCTATCGCTGCTCTCTGCTCCGGCCAACTCTCTGATGGCGAGCCCTGCTAAACGGACTGCAGTTATTGCCGGCTGTGCCGATATTACATACAAACGTGGCCACCCCGCATCAGGGTTTTGCCGGTCACGACAAGTACCCGAGTTACTAACTCCTTGCGCCAGTTCTGCTTTTCGTTTGTGGCACATCCTATGCATTGAGGCCAAGTGAACGAGGTTTTCGACAGTCTGAGCATCAATAGCAACAGGAGACGATCATGTTCCAAGTTCTCGACCATGCTGACGTCGTCTATACCGGCGAGCTTTCGCAGACGACACAATACGTGATTGAACACTATGGCAATAAGCTCGATGATGCCATCCGTTCCGGTATCAGGATTGCCTACGCCGATGCGCGTTCCCTGTTGAATGAATTCGGGGAAACTATTCTTGGCAGTGTCGTGCCAGATTTCCGGGAGCACGTTGAGGATTGGGAACTTGACTGAGTTGCCGCAAGCATCCCGAACTTCGCATCACTATCAACTTTCTGCCGGAGATGCCGATAATGAATCTAACAGGACGTGACCAATCAACTCGAAGCAACCCGTTGTCACGTCAAAGAAATACCTGCGGTGCCTGCCTCATAAGATCTAACGTCAAGATACAGGCACACGACTTTAACGCCGCCGTTGTGAGCGTTCCTCGCGAACGAACCTGAAGCGGCCGGAAGTGGGCCATACTGAAGCCCGATACTATCGGGCGACACCGCAGGGCTCCCATCAATTGCCACCGTAGCAAGTCAACCTCCGCGAAGCAGGACTTCTCGCGGAGAGGTTCCGCCGGGGTCGCCAGCCTCCCTATAAGGTAACCCGGCAACACATTGGAGCTGGTATCGTGAGCGTGTTACTGAAAATCAATAACGAACCTCTCCGGCCACATGAGAGTGTCATGCCTGCTCTCCATGGCGTTGCCGATACCCTCCTCGAGCACCTGGCGCATGGCAAAACCGATGAAGCCAGGCGATTCATGAGCGTTCAACATTTGTCGCCGATAGCCTTGGGCTTCTTGGCCGCATGTCTGTACAAGCACGGTATGGGCGAGAAGGACATCGAGGCCGTGCTTCTGCAGTGAGGGCCATGGTCATGTTGGGTCACCTGGACAGCGCAAATTGGGGACATATGATGGACAATTTCTGTAAATAATTTGAACCTGCTTTGAAAGCCGAGCGGATCATGGCGAACGACGAGGTGCTACGCTGAATTGTAGGAGAGCGCCGTCAGTTGATCAGCTCTTGCCGGCTTGCAGGCGTTGTAAAACCTCGTCGCTGGTCATCACGTCGCCAAATTGCTGAATGAAGGTTTCCAGCGTTGCCAGATGCTCCTCGTCCGACAGTGCGGCCATGCAATCCTCAACCATGACCACCTTGAAATCGAGCATCATCGCGTCGCGGGCGGTCGACTCGCAGCAGACGTTGGTCTTGGTACCGGCGATCAGGATGGTGTCTGCGCCCAGATTGCGCAGCACGCGCTCGAGCGAGGAGGATCCTGAAATCATGGCGCTGTAGCGGATTTTGACCAGCGTCAGGTCGTGCGCAGCGGTGACGAGTTCAGGCCAGACTTCCTGCCGCCCCGGCAGCAGGCTCTCGATGGTGCGGTTGCGTACTTCGCTGGCCACGACGTTGTCGAAAAATATCTCCCAGTCGCTTTTGGCGCCGAGGCGCGAGTTGGCGTGCAGGACCCAGATGACGGGTACGCCGAGCGGACGCAATTGCCGGGTCAGGGCGTTGATCCGAGGCACGATGGCGCGCGAACCCGGTACCTCGGCGGGGCCGTTCGGCTCGCAGAAAGTGCTCTGCATGTCGATCACCACCAGTGCGGTGCGCGCCGGGTCGAGACGCTCGAACCAGTGATAGCGGCCGCGCCGGGCCAGTACCCGCTCGATGATGTGTTGCCGGACCGAGACTTTGTGCATGTGCCGCTCCTATGATTGTCGGCTACGCCCTGACCACGTCGTCGAGAAAAGGATCCTCGGGCAATGCGGTCTCTGTGTCGAGCAGGCTGCCGCAGCCGGGACAGGCGAAGCAGCGCAGCACCACCCGCGCCTCGACAGCCGAGGCCGCACCCGGCAAATCCTTGACGGATACGCTGGTCAGAGCGGCGCTCCGCTTCCATGGCGTGCTGGCGTCGGCCAGCGCATGGCCGCAGTCGGCGCAGACGATACTGCCATTTTTGATGGCGAGTGTCGCGGAAATGTTCCGGCGGCTCATGCTGCGGCCTCCCCCGTCATGCGTGCGCGGCGCATGGTGTCACGCTGCAAGGCAGTGGCGCCGGCGTCGACCGCCCCGCGCTCAATGACGACGCCATACACTTCCACTGCGGCGCGCGGCGAGATGATTCCATCGCGCAGGTCCTGCAAGACTTTGTCCGGCTCGCGCCGCAGCGGGTCACCGATGCCGCCGCCGCCGTTCCAGCGCACATACAGCGCATCCTGATGCATCAGCGGGAACACGCCCCAGCTGATCGGCTGCTTGTCGCCGTGCAGCGCCTCCAGGCTGCCGGCAAAAGGGCCGGCCTGGTCAGCATCGGCTGGTGCATGCACCCAGACGTAATCGTTGACCCCGCCGGGATAGCCACCCGCCAGACCTTCGCTCTGGGGAAACCTGGAGCCTTTGCCCGACAGGACGTAATGGATGCCGCCATCCGGTGCGTCATGCGGCACAATCGCCATCTCGCCGCCGGTGCCGCCGCGGAAGGTTCCCGGCCCGCCGGAATCCTTGAGCCGGCGCCGAAACAGGTAGCGGATCGGGAACGCAGCCTCGATTGTCTCCACATTGGCCATGCGCGAAATCGGGTTGGGAATCTCCCCTCCGATGTCCACCCCGTCGGCGAAAGTCCGCGCGCCGCCCGCGCCGGCGAACGTCTCGGTAAGTATGCCGATGGACTGGCCGCCGCGCTGGTTGGTGCCGAACATGAAAATCGCAAAATGGTTGGCGTGCCAGACCGCCGTCGCTTCCGCGGCATACCGGTCGCTGGCTGCCAGCATTTTGCCGATGGTCGAGCAGGCGGCGTTGTTGACCGACTGGATGGCGCCGACCGTGGCCACCGATACCGGCGCCGGTCGGGTGCAATTGACGATGCTGCCCGGCGGCGCGATCATGGTGATCGGGCGGATGACGCCCTCGTTCCAGGTTATGTCGTAGCACAGCAGCGGGAACAAGGGTGCGAACAGGCCGCCCAGAGAAGCCCACCGGGTGCAATTCACGGCATACCTGGACTGCGGCGAAGAACCGCTGAAATCGAATACCAGCGCATCGTGTTTCTTGGTCATGGTGAGGATGACCTTGTAGGTTTCTCCCTTGACTTCGAGGTACTGGCGCGACTGCCATTGCCCGTCGGGCAGGTCGTGCAGGCGCTGACGCAAGCGGGTCTCGGATTGCTCGATCAGCGTCAGGCAGGCCTCATCCACGGTGGCTTCGCCATATTTGTTGATCAGGGCCAGCATGCGGTCCTTGGCGACGTTGTTGCAGGCGATCATCGAACGCAAGTCCAGCGCGACCATCTCCGGGCCGCGCACCATGTTGAGCAGCGTATCCCACACATCCTGGCGCAACTGCCCGCGATCGATGAGTTTGATCCCGGGCGAACTGAAACCTTCGGTGAAAATGTCCTGCGCATCCGGAGCAAAGCCGCCGGGATTCATCGCCCCGATGTCGTAGACATGCACGAAGCAGGCGCTCCAGGCGATCAGCTTGCCCTGATGGTGGATGGGCGAGACCAGATAGATGTCCGAAGTATGCAGCGCCGCGGTGAACGGGTCGTTGAGCAGGAACAGGTCGCCCTCGTTGATCTGCCCGGCGAAACGGCGAATGATCGATTTGCAGGCTTCGGCAGCGCTGGTCAGGTGATGCAGAAAGCCCACGCCGCCCATCAGCAGCGAGCCGTCGGCCCGGTACAGCGAGACCATCAGGTCGTGTCCCTCGTTGGTTATGGCGGTGCCGGAGACATGCTTGAGCGTGATGACCGCCTCCTCGACGACGCGGAACAGCCGGTGGCGGATGATGGAAAATGTGATCGGATCCACGGCGGCCCCTAGCTGAGATCGATGTTGATGTTGCGATACGCGTCACAACTGCCGCACTGACCGGCTTGCAGCACGATAGTGGTGATCGGCGTATGGATCACGGCCGGACCGGCGACCACGTTGCCCGGCATCAGCCGTTCGAAATCGTAGATGTCAGCCTCGTTCATGCCGCCCTGCGCTTCGACGAAGATCGGCCGGCGCGCGACGCGCGCCGCGGAAGCGTCGGTGCCGCCCAGCGGCAGGGGTTCCAGTTTCGGCCTTTCCATCAGGCCGCACGCCTTGAGGCGGAACTGGGTCATTTCCATGCCGGCCTCCCGATAGGCTGAACCCTTGCCGTATTTTCTTTCGTACACCGCCTCGAAGTCGTCGGCGAGTTGCTGCACGCCGCGCTCATCCAGCGGCGTCGCGCTGCGCACCGGCGTGGTCACTTCATGCACCTGCCGCGAGTAGCGCAGATCCACAGCCCAGTCGAGCCGCACCCGCGCGCCCGTGAATCCTTCGTTCTTCAATTCGCGCAGCGCCTTGTCCGCCATTGGCGCAAAAATCCGGTTGATCGCCGCGGCGGGCGAGGGAACCGGCAGCACCATGGTGGTCGAGTACTCATGCACGATATCCGCCGAAACCAGGCCGAAGGCGCAGTTAACCGCAGCCGTGTATGGCACCACGATGCGCTTGACATTGAGTTCCGCGCCGAACATGCCGCAGACCATGCCGCAACTGCCGCCAAACGCGTGCAGCACGAAATCCCGCGGGTCGAGGCCGCGCTCGACCGTGATCTCATGAATCAGATCGGTGATCTGCGCGGCCGCCACCCGGTAAACACCGAAAGCCGCCTGTTCGACCGACATGCCCAGCGGCCCGGCGATCTTCTCGGCGAAGACGCGACGTGCCCGCTCCTTGTCCAGCTTCATGGCGCCGCCGAGGAAAATTTCCGGATCCATGTAGCCGATCAGCATGAACACATCGGTCAGGGTCGGTTCCTCACCGCCCAAACCGTAGCAGACCGGGCCGGGGCGGGCACCCGCCGAGCGCGGACCGACGTGCGGCGCATTGCTGCCCGGCTCGAGCCAGACGATCGAGCCGCCGCCCGCACCGATCGAGACCACCTCGATTTTCGGCTGGGCATAATGAAAGCGGTCCACCATCGGCTCGCGTGCATATTCGATCTCGCCGTTCTGGATCACGCTGACCTTGAAAGTGGTGCCGCCCATGTCGGTGGCAATCACATCGGGTTGCTGCAGCAGTTCGCCCAGCGCCCGGCTGCCAATCACCCCGGCAGCCG
>JBIJDJ010000043.1:0-17862 GCA_044344175.1 Sulfuritalea sp. | reverse complement strand
GATCCAGACCGTGGTCGGCAGTTCGATTTCGATGGGCCTGCGCAGCCTGTTCCAGTTCATCGGCGGCATGGTGATGCTGGCCGTCACCAGTTTTTACCTGTTCTCGCTGAACCTGGGCCTGATGGCCTTGCTCACCCTGCCCATCATCGCGATTGGTCGCCGGGTCAAGAAGCTGTCGCGGGAATCGCAGGACCGGATTGCGGATGCCTCGGCCCTGGCCGGCGAAATCCTCAACGCGATGCCGACGGTGCAGGCATTTACGCAGGAAAAACAGGAAGCGGGGCGCTTTGCCGCGCGCACGGAAAGCAGTTTCGTTACGGCCATCCGGCGCACCCGGGTGCGCTCGGCGCTGACAGTGCTGATCATTACGGCGGTGATGGGCACCATCATTTTCGTGCTGTGGATAGGTGCGCGCCAAGTCCATGAGGGCATCCTGACGGGCGGACAACTGGCGTCCTTCGTGCTTTACGCGGCGCTGGTGGCCGGCGGCGTCGGCACCATGGCGGAAGTCTGGGGCGACGTGATGCGTGCCGCCGGGGCGACGGAACGGCTGCTGGAGCTGCTGCACGCCGAACCGGCGATCCGGGAAGTCGCGCGGCCCGAGACGCCGGTCCATCCGGCGCAGGCCAGGATCAGTTTCGAACACGTCGTTTTCAGCTATCCGGCGCGCCAGCAGATTCTTGCGCTGGACGACATCACGCTGGAAATTGCCCCCGGCGAAAGCGTCGCCCTGGTCGGGCCGTCGGGCGCCGGCAAGACCAGCCTGTTCCAGTTGCTGCTGCGCTATTACGAGGTCTCGGCCGGCAGCATCCGGCTCAACGGGCAGGATATCCGGCAACTCAGCCTGCGTGATCTGCGCAGCGGTATCGCCATCGTGCCGCAGGATCCGGTGATCTTTTCCGCCAATGCCCTGGAAAATATTCGCTACGGCCGGGCCACGGCGACGGACCGGGAAGTGATTCAGGCAGCCCGGGCGGCACTGGTCGAGGAGTTCATCGAGCGCTTGCCGGAGGGCTACCAGACCTTTCTCGGCGAACGCGGCACGCGCTTGTCAGGCGGCCAGCGGCAGCGCATCGCCATCGCACGGGCGATTCTGAAGGGCGCGCCCATGCTGTTGCTCGACGAAGCCACCAGCGCACTCGACGCCGAATCCGAAATACTGGTGCAAAGGGGCCTGAATGCCGCCATGGCCGGTCGCACCACCTTGATCATCGCCCATCGGCTGGCCACCGTGCAGATGGTCGATCGGATCGTGGTGATGGAGCATGGGCGCATCGTCGAGACCGGCACGCCGGAGGATCTGCGCAGTCAAGGCGGGCTGTATGCGCGTCTGGCGGCGTTGCAGCTCGATCTTTGAAGCTGTTGTTCCCGTTGGCGCCAATTGTTTACATAATGCCAATTATGCGCAGTTTAACGGTGGCTGTTTCAGTCGATTAAGCGGATTGCTCTGCTGAGAGGCATTAAGTCATCGCCTTTCTCTGTGCCTCTGTGTCTCTGTGGTGAGGTTTTCAGCTTTATGAGAAAGCCGCAATGCCGGTTATCGCACGGCCAAGGATCAGGGCGTGGATATCGTGGGTACCTTCATAGGTATTGACGACTTCGAGGTTCACCAGGTGCCGCGCCACACCAAATTCGTCGCTGATGCCGTTGCCACCGAGCATGTCGCGGGCAACGCGCGCGATATCGAGAGATTTTCCACAGGAATTGCGCTTCACCATCGATGTGATATCGATGGCGGCTACGCCCTCATCCTTCATCCTGCCGAGGCGCAGGCAGCTCTGCAGGCCGAGCGCGATCTCGGTCAGCATATCGGCCAGCTTTTTCTGGATCAGCTGGTTCGCGGCCAGGGGGCGGCCAAACTGCTTGCGATCGAGCGTGTATTGCCGCGCGCGATGAAAACAGTCTTCGGCAGCGCCAAGCGCTCCCCAGGCGATACCGTAGCGTGCGCTGTTCAAACAGGTGAATGGACCTTTCAAGCCGCGAATCTCGGGGAAGGCGTTTTCCTCGGGACAGAACACCTCGTCCATGACGATCTCGCCGGTAATCGAGGCGCGCAGGCCCACCTTGCCGTGGATCGCCGGTGCCGACAGGCCCTTCCAGCCCTTTTCCAGGATGAAGCCGCGAATCGCGCCCTCCTCGTCCTTGGCCCACACGACAAATACATCCGCGATCGGGCTATTGGTGATCCACATCTTCGAACCGCTGAGCGAAAAGCCGCCGGGGACCTTCCTGGCGCGGGTAATCATGCCGCCGGGATCGGAGCCATGGTTGGGCTCGGTCAGGCCGAAGCACCCGATCCATTCCCCCGCGGCCAGCTTGGGCAGGAATTTCTGCTTTTGCTCTTCTGTTCCGAACTCGTTGATCGGCACCATGACCAGTGAGCTCTGGACGCTCATCATCGAGCGGTAACCCGAATCGACGCGTTCGACTTCCCGGGCGACGAGGCCATAGCAGACATAGTTGAGCCCGGAACCGCCATAGGCTTCGGGGGTGGTCACCCCCAGCAATCCCAGCGCACCCATTTCGCGAAAGATGGCTGTATCGGTCTTTTCGTTGCGGAATGCCTCGACGATGCGCGGCGCCAACTGCTCCTGGCAATACGAAAACGCCGAATCGCGCACCATCCGTTCGTCTTCGGTCAATTGCGTGGCAAGCAGCAGCGGGTCATCCCAACGAAATTCCGACTTGTACATCATCGACCTCCTCAACAGGGTTATGTATCAGCGGCGGGCAGGTTCTCCTCCGCGCGCGGGGCAGAGCGAATCCTAGGTCAGGAGCGGCGCATGGCGCAAACGAATAATCGGTACCCAGATATGCGGTATAAGCATATATTGAAGGTGTTCTGCTGGATAATATCGCGTGTTTTCGCCAATACGCACAATTGTCATATGTGAATAGAGGATGTCATGAAACGAAAAATACCGACCTTGCAATCACTCTGCTGCTTCGAGGCCGCAGCCCGCCACGAGAGCTACACCCGCGCCGCCCATGAACTGGCAATGACTCAGGGAGCCGTATCGCGCCAGATCGCCTCGCTGGAGGACTTTCTCGGCATCGCCCTGTTCAAACGCACACGGCATGGCGTCGCGCTGACATCCGGCGGCATTCCCTACGCACGTCAAATTGCAGGTCGTCTCAACGGTCTGGAGCGAGACACGATCGAGGTCATGTCCATGCCGGGTAGCGGCGGATCCATACATCTTGCGGCTGTCCCGACATTCGCCACGCGTTGGCTGGTGCCGCGGCTGGCGGAGTTTGCGACCCTCCATCCCGACATCACGGTCCATATCGAGACGCGCACCCGACCGTTCATGTTTTCCGACAGCGATTTCGATGCGGCCTTGTACGCGGGCACGGCCGAGCAGGTCAGCAACTGGCCCGGTACCCAGGCCATGTTGCTGATGCCCGAAGAAGTCGTCCCGGTGGCAAGCCCCCGCTTGCTGGCGGCGCGCAAGCGCTGGCGCCCGCAGGATCTGGGCACCCTGCCCTTGCTGCAGCAGAGCACGCGCCCCGAGGCATGGCGGCAGTGGTTCGACGCCATGGGGGTCGAGGCGGCGCTGGCGCTATACGGCCCGCGCTACGAACTGTTTTCGATGCTTGCCATGGCCGCCACCCATGGTCTCGGCGTGGCCCTGATTCCACGGATGCTGATCGAGTCCGAGTTGGCCCGTGGCGAGCTGCGCGTCGCCTGCGAGCAAGCGATGCACGCCAAGCGCAGTTACTACCTGGTTACCGCTGACTCCAGTGATCAACGTCCGGCCGTCAGGCATTTCCAGCAGTGGCTGCTGGTGCAAGTCCGGACTGACCCCGCGCAAGGCCGGGCCGCACTCTGAGCGTCCGCGATCCGCTTGAGATCAGCATTCCATAAATGAAAACGCCCCCGCCACCCCGCAAAACGGGGTGACGGGGGCGCAAGGCTTCAGGCGGTGATCTGCTTAGCGGCCTGCAGCCTGCAGCTTCTCGAGAGTGAAGTCCTTCGCTGACGCACCCGGCACGTTCACCTTCCAGGACGGCAAGTCAACCAGGAATACCGTGGCATGGTTGCGCTGGAAGTCAATGATGGCGCCGCCGCTGGTCAGGATGACAGGAGAACCGTCTTCGGCCTTGGTCGCATACGAGTGGAACTGCATGTGCTTCCAGAACTCGCCCTTGCGGTTGAAGGCCTCACCCCAGTAGATACGCGGGTACTTGGTTTCCATGTAGAGGATCTTCTTGCTGTAAGGGTGCTCGGCCGGCGTCGTGGCTTCGATGACATACACTTCGCGCGGTTCGAAGAAGTCGTTGGTCATGTTCCAGAACGGGGCCTTGTTCTCCAGGGCCGGGTACTTCTCTTCGAAAGTCTTGCCGTTCTTGTTCCACAGCGACCCCTTGCCGTGCGTGCTGTTTGCCACGGCCAGGACCCAGCGCTTGCCCAACATCTTGTAGCCGGTGTACCAGCACGGACGGGCGTTGAAGATTTCCAGGTCATCCTGCAACTGGTCGGACGAACCGATCGGGTCCATCCAGGCGCCACCCGACAGGCGGCGGATACGACGCACGGCGGGGATGTAGGCCCAGACGTCGTTCACCTTGGCCGAATCGTACATGGCGGTATAGGTGCCGAGGCCCTTCATGTCGGCCGGCCCCTTGAAGAACAGCAACTGGCGGCCGCGCTCGGAACCATCGCCTTCAACCTTGCCGTCGAGACGGCCCTTCACGTTGTAGCGCGAAAATTCGGCCGTCGGCTCGGCGTGAACGCCCTTGTTGCCGTCGACCAGAAGCTGGGTCCAGTCGCGTGCTTCGGCGACGTCACCGTAGAGCTGGCCCAGATGCCAGTTCCAGACGATTTTCTCGGCGGCTTCCGGGTCCTTTTCGTCGACGTTCGGGAAAGGCTGTCCGGCACTCCAGCCGTCGACCGTGCAGGTCTGGCGGTTGATCTTGGTCTTGCCGGCATTGGCGGCCGAGGCCTTCTGCCACTTCGGATCGATCGGCACATCCCGCGACTTGGCCAGGGGCAGGCGCAGGCCGTTGTTCTTGATGCGCCATTCCATGCGCTCGGTCAGCAGGCTGGCAATGGTACGGCCCTGGAAGGTGTCGTTCTTTACCTTGTCGAGGTTGTCGGCGCCGATCACCGTGCCTTCCGCCAGTTCGGCGGCGAACAGCGGCAGTGCGGCGAGTGCCAGAGCAGCGGCAAGGACGGTCTTCTTGAACATTTTCATGAATTGTCTCCGTAGGTCTTCAGAACTGATAGTTCAGGCTGGTGTACAGCTGATCGCGATTGTGGAAATAGCCGAAGAGGCCGGAACTGTCGCAGTTGGAACCACCACCGTTGGGTGGGGTAGCGGGGCAGTTACCGCCTGCGCTGGTATCACGCCAGCGGCCGCCATCCCAGAAGTAATCGTACTCGACCTTCCACTTCACGTTTTTCGACAATTCGAACGCCACTGAAGGCACGGCGAAGCCGCCCTTGTAGGTCAGGTCGGTGCCGACGACGAGGCTTGGCTGGATACGGCCGCTGGCATAGCTCAGCGCAAAGATGCCGGTCAGCAGGAAGGAGTGCTCCTCGGTCTTGGCGCCCCAGCCGACGGAATTGACCAGGTGCACATCCTTGTCGTAGCTCTGGATCCACTTGTCAAACAGCTGAACGGAGGTGAACATCGGCTTTTCGGCGCCGAGGAGATCCTGAACGAAGGACAGGTTCTTGTCCATGCGCACCATCCAAGTCACGAGGTTCTTCCTCGTGATGCCATCGAAGCCGGGAGCGACAACGGTTGATGCCAGCGAGTTGCAAGAAAATGCACCGCAGCCGAATTTTCCATTGAAGTTGTTGATCTGGTACGGCGCATCCTTGACATAGGCCCATTCGGTGCTGAACACCGCATCCGCCGCCGGGCTGTAGCCGGCGAGCGTGAAGCCATAGACATCGACCTTGGGATAAATGACCTCACCGAAAAGAGCCCCCGGCTGCGGTTTGACATTGGCAGCGCCAAGTGTCTTCGGCACAAAGAATGCGCCGCCCGCAAAATCGGTCGAGCTGGCATTCAGCATCGGCGACTGCCAGAAGGTCTTCAGGTAGGACACCGAGTAGTTGAAGTTGTCGGTGGTGCCGGTCCAGCGGATGCCGCCAGTCACGTCTTCGTAATCGCCCTTCTTGTTGTTCATGTTGTAGGGGTCGATATTGCGGAAATCAATCGAGGCATAGGGCTGGCTCGACCAGCGGCCGCCATAGATGTCGATTTCGGTGCCGATATCATGCTTGCGATCCCAGCCGGGACGGATGAAGGTTTCGATGGCGCCCCTGCCTTCGGGGACGTCGATATTCATCTTGATCAGGTTCAGCGGTTTGCGCGTTTCTTCGTTGGCCGGCTCGAGGAAGGAGCGCCAGGTCAAATCGAAGCCGTGCACCATGTCGTTGGCGGCGAAGAAGTCGGTCTCGCCCCAGACGATCTGCTGCCGGCCGACGCGGAACTTGATGCGGTCGGTGGCCTGCCAGTCAACGTAGAGTTCGCGGATATCGGTCGTGTTGTAGATATCCATGATGTTGCCGGTGCCGTCGGCCTGGTTATAGTTATTGGCACCATTCTTTTCCAGATGGTCGAGGAAACTCGTCTTGTATTCCCGGCTGCCGCGCAACTTGGCGACTACCGTCAAGTCCTTGACGGGCGTCCACTCCATGTTGGTACGTACCGTGGCGCGGGCCATGGACATCTTGTACTGGTCGTCGTAATTGGCCGTGTCCTTCCAGTTCTTCATGTTCCACGAGAACTCGGTACGAACATAGCCGTCGAACTTGAAGGTACTGTCCTTGGCCGCGGCTGCGGGTTCGTCCGCCGCAACTGCAACCATGCTGGCGATGGCCAGAGCGACCGCGACAGCGAGTCTGGCCGTGGGTACGGGCGGCATAATGTTACGCATCCGGGTTTTTATCATCTAAGTCTCCTCTTTGGTGATTGTGGCAGTCAGACCGCCAGTTGGTTTAAGTCTAAACATTTGCCAATGATGGCAATCATCGTAACAAACAAAACGACAAACGGGGTAGCGAAAAAGTCGGCGCTCACGAGACGGTGTTGGATGGCTGCAACATTGCCAGCACCGGTCCGTCGCGTTTGCCGAAAATGAAATCGGGGCGGAACACGTAAATGATCGACGGCATCAGGAACAGCGCCGAGATGGCCGAGACGCCGAGCCAGATCGCCATCAGCAGTCCCATTTCGGCCTGAAACTTGAGCGACGAGGCCCACCACAAAATCGTGCTGCAGATCAGCACGCTGGCGGTCACGACGACACCCATCCCCGCCGAGTGCAGCGCCTGATGGATGGCATGTTCCGGCGTACTGCCGGCGGCGATTTCTTCCTTGACGCGGTCGGCGATGTAGAAGGCGTAATCGACCCCGAGGCCGATGCCGAGCGCGGCAACCGGCACCGTGTTGATGTTCATGCCGATGCCCTTCCAGGCCATGAAGCTGAAGGTCAGCGTGTTGGAGATGATGACCGGCACCATGAACAGCATGCCGGCCACGGTAGAGCGATAGACGACGGTGCAGATGATCACCAGCACCAGCAGCGCCAGGGCCACGGCTTCGATCTGGCCGGAAAGAATCACTTCATTGACGGCCGCCATGACGCCGATCAGACCGCCGGCCAGTTGCCACTTGCCTTCGGTGAGCGGGTTCTTCTCGATGAACTCCTTGATCCGCGCCACGGCGGTGCGGATGGTTTCGCCCTGACGGTCGCGGAACATCAGCGTCACCGCGCCGTTGGCGTACTTGTTGTCGGAGAAACGGTCGATGTCGCCCGGCTCGGAAACGGAATCGAGAATGTTGAGCAGGCTGCCATTGATCAGCTGGCTGTCGCCCAGTTCCTGATAGCGTGGATTGCCTTCGTGCAGGGTGCTATTGACCACCGGCAGGACATCGGCGATCGAGACCGACCCGCCAACCTCCGGCTGCGCTTCCATGAAGCGCTGGAAACGGTTCATCGACTGCAGCACCTCGGTGGACTTGACGATGCCGTCCCGACCGTCCTGGCCGATCACGACGAACATGCGATCGACGCCCTGGAAGCGGGTGTTGATGGCCGCCGAATCGAGGTTGTAGGCGGAATCCGGCCAGAGGATTGGTGATCCGGGATTGGCATCGCCGATCTTGAGGTTGAAGGCATAAATGCCCGATATCACCAGGATAACGCTGCTCGCCGCGATAGCCACGTAGCGGGCACGGGAGGTTGCTATCCAGACGGCGAGATCCAGCAGCTTGCGCGCCAGCGGAATCAGATTCAGCGGGTGCGCGGTGCCGTGCGGCTTCTTGATGTAGGACAGCATCACAGGCGTAAGAATTACCGCGCTGACGGTGAGCGTGAACACCCAGACCACCGAGAGCACGGTGAGTTTCTGCAGCATCGGGATCGGGCTCAGGGCCACCACGGCCATACAGGCGGCATCGGCAATGACGCCCAGCATGCCCGGCCGGAACAGGTCGGCCAGAGCGATCTTGGCGGCATGGGCCGCGCTTTCCGTGCCGGCGTCGATGAATTCCAGTTCGTCGTCGAAGCGGTTGATGATCTGTACCGAATGCGACACGGCGCGCGAGGTGATCAGCATCGCAACCACGATCACCAGCGGTTCGAAGTTGATGCCCAGGAGATGGCTGATGCCGAGTGCCCAGATGGCGCTCACCGTACCGGCCAGCAGCGGCAGGAAGACGCCGCGCCAGGTGCGCAGCAGGATGAACAGCAGGGCCAGCGTGACGGCAAGGGCCGCCGCCACCAGTTCGACGGTCTCGGGAATGAAGTGATCGACCCAGCCGAAGAGTATCGGATCGCCCACCACCCGGATCCGCACGCTGTCGTCGGCGGACTTGGCCACCAGCGACCGGATTTCGCTGAAGGCCTTGCCGTAATTGAGATCGCGATCGATGAAGTCGACGGTGATCAGGGTGGCCTGCAGGTCTTTTGAAACATAGGGGCCATAGACCAGGGGGTTGCGCAGCACTCTCTCCTTAAGTTGCGCGAGCGCGGCGGGATCGGCGGGAAGGTTGGGCCACATCAGCGGCTTGGTCTCGATGCCGTCCGTGGATGCCTGGACTTCCTTCAGCTTCTTCGAGGCGAGCGAGGTGATCTGGTACTGATTGACCGCCGAGACCTCGCGCAGGCCGAGGGTGATGTTGCGCACCTTGTCGAGAATGGCCATCTGAAAGATGTCCCCTTGCTTGACTTCGACCATGATGGTGACCAGATTCGAGCCGCCAAAGGTTTCCTTGAATTTCTGGTGGGTCTTCACGTATTCGTGACGCGAAGGCAGCATGTCCTCGAACACGGTGCGGACTTCGATGGTCAGCGCAAACCAGGTCAGCGCGGCGGTCAGCAGAGCGAGCCAGACCACCACCAGGCCACGGCGGCGGATGCAGAATTCGGCAATACGTTGGATCATCGCTTGACCTTCTCATCGATTGAACTGGGCAGGGTAAACAGGATGCTGTTTTGATGGGCATCCCCCAGCGGTTGCCATTTCTTTCCATCCCAGCGACCGATATTGGCGCCGACAAACCAGACGTCGCCGCCAACAGGTAGCACGCGGGTATGCCAGGACAGGTCGGTCGCGTCAAGGCGACCGGTCCTCCAGTCCGCCGCCGTCTCGTCGGCGCTGACCCAGCGCCCGAGATGGCCGCCACCGATCCAGCGCTTGCCTGCCGCATCCCAGGAAATATCGTAGAGGTGGTCACGCGTATCGACGGCTGCCTTGTCCCAGCGTTGCCCGCCGTCGTGGGTTACCAGAACCGCGCCCTCCAGGCCGACGGCGACACCGTTCTGGTCGTCGCGAAAGGCGACCGCCATCAGCGAGGATTTCAAGGGCGACTGGATATCGGTCCATTTGCCACCAGCATCCGGACTCGTCACCATTTTGCCGAATTCGCCGACGGCCAGTACTTTGCCGCCGGCCAGCAAGGCGACGTCGTTCCAGGCCTGATCTTCCTCGGGGCGAATCCGCGTCCAGGTTTTGCCATGGTCACGGGTCATCAGCAACGCGCCCATCTCGCCCACGACCACAGCCGCACCGCCTTCGGCTACCCTGACCCGGGTCAACTTGTTGGCCACCGCCGAGCGGGGCACGTTCTTGACCTCCAGCCAGGATGCCCCGCCGTCGGCCGTATGGATGACGACGCCGTCGTTGCCTACCGCCACGGCATGCTTTTCATCCCAGACCGCAATGTCCTGCAGGGTTTTTTCAGTCGGAGTCTTTAGGCGGGTAGCCTTCCCGTCCTTGCCGATGGCCACGATCTTGCCGCTCGATCCGGCCAGCCAGAGTCGGTCGCCGAGCACGGCCAAGCCAAAGTAGTGATCGCGCTTTTCAAGCACCGGTGGCTGCACCGTGCTGCCGACAGGCGCCGGCTTGATGAACAGGCCGGCCCACAGCAAGCCCGCAATGATCAGCCAGGGCATGACCGAACTGACCAGTTTGACAATCTTCAGGAAAGGCGCGGGGGGCCGTGAATGCGCACCACCCTCCCCCGCCTGGGTCGTACCTGCAATCGCTTTGTTCATCTGCAGCCTATTCGAAGTAATACCTGGAAGAGATCAATCAAACCATGCTAACTGAAAAGTTTCCTGACGCTTTAACCTTAAACTATAACCGGCACACCAGGAAGCGCCATTCTACGACTGCAGCCGGAAATCTTTTCGCTGTAGCGTGGCCGCAACGCCCTGCAATACAAGCCATGCCACGGTATTTCAATGCCGCAACCTTACATGAGAACTGGCAAGCACCACTTGTCACACAGCGCTCTTCAACTTGACTGTCCGTGCGGGAGAAATTCAGTCGGCACCGGCGGCTTGCCTGGTCATCCCGCGTAGCTGAAGTTTGTCGATTTTGCCGACTCGGGTTTTTGGCAGTTGCTCGACTATTTCAATGCGGCTTGGCACCTTGTAGCCGGCAAGGCGTTTGCGGCAAAAGTCTTTCAGGTTTTCGGCATCCAGCAAGGTGTCGCGCCGGGGAACCACATAAGCGCAGACAGTTTCTCCACGATAAGCGTCCGGCATGCCAACGACCGCCGCTTCCAGAACGTCAGGATGGGCAAACAGGACTTCCTCGACCTCCCGCGGAAAAACGTTGAAGCCGGAAACCTTCAGCATTTCCTTTTTGCGGTCGCGAATGAATAGATAGCCATCCGTGTCGAATTCGCCGATATCCCCGGTATACAGCCATCCGTCACGCAGCGTGGCAGCGGTTTCTTCAGGCAGATTGTGGTAGCCATCCATCAGTTGCGGACCGCGCAGCCGGATTTCTCCCCGCTCGCCACAGGGAAGAACCACTTCGCCTGTCTCGAGATCCACGATCTCTACCTCTGTGTCAGGCAGCACCCGTCCTACCGAGCCTGGTTTGCGCACACCATCCAGCGGATTGAACGAGATTACCGGACCGGATTCGGTCTGGCCGTAGCCCTCGACAACGGGGGCGCCGCTTGCGCGTTCCCAGCGCCGGAACAGTTCTTCCGGCAAAGCCGCCGATCCCGAATAGGACAGGTGCAGGTTTGAAAAGTCGGTGCTGGCGAAACGGGGGTGATTCATCAAACCGGTAAACAGCGTCGGGCTGCCGGCGAAAATAGTGATGCGCGCGTCGACCAGCAGGTCGAATACCTTGTCCGCATCAAAGCGCGGCAATATAACCATTGTGCCGCGACACCCCACCATGTTGTGCAGGCACATGGCCATCGCATAGATATGGAACAAGGGCATCACGCACAACAGTATTTCGGTATCTTTTCGGGTCGGCAGGAGAACCTCCCGCTGGGCAATATTGGTGCAGATTGCCCGATGTGAAAGGCGGACACCTTTCGAATGGCCGGTGGTGCCGCCGGTGTATTGCAGGCTGGCAAGATCACTCGGCGACGGCAGCGGCTGCGGGAGTTGCAGATCGCGTCCCTGCCATTGCGTCAGGCGTTTTGCCGCGCCGATGCGGATGAGATTTGGAATCCCGAGCGACTGCGCAAGCGGCTCGATGCTGGCGGCAAACTTTTCTGCGTAAACCAGTACCAGCGGCTTCGCGTCGGCCAGAATCGGTCGCAGCTCGTGTTCGGTGTAGAGCGGATTGAGCGTGACTGCCGCCGCACGCGCCGCATGCGTGGCAAATATGGCGACACACTGGTCGATTGAATTCTCCATCAATATCGCAACGTGCCGACCGGTCGCCCCCAGACCGATCAACTCCGCGGCGAAACCGGCGACGCAGGATTGATAGTCCATGTAGTTCAATCGCTCGCTGCCGCAGACCAGGGCCTCGCGTGAACCGGACTTCGCGGCCGCATCGGCCAGCAGATGAACCACGGTATCCGCGGCTGGAGTTACTGAGTTCATGTCATCTCCTGGATAAAGAGAAAGACGCCGGCCTAAATCCGGATTCCGAGTTTGTAGGCCGCATGTACTGCGTCAAAAATCCGCGCGGCACGCACGCAATCACCAATCTCGTACACCTCGGGAATCTTGCGCTCGCGCAGCGATTGCGCAAGATTGTTGGTCCGCGGACGATATCCCAGTGCCGTGACCACCGTATCGGCCGGAATCCGCTTTTCCTCGCCGGTGGTGGTGCTGCTGGCCGTGACGCCATCGGCATTGACGGCCTTTACCTGCAAATTGGTGATTACCGGAATCCCGTCCTTAACCAGCATTTCGCTGTAGGCGATGCGATCGGTGATGGCCACATCGTGGGCCATCAATGTATCGCGGCGAACGAGCATGCTGACAGGTACGCCTTGATCATGCAGATACAGGGCGGTCTCGACCGCCGTCTCGCCACCGCCGAGTACCAATACCTGCTTGCCGACCTCGGCGCCATTGAATACATCCAGCGCATCGACCACATTGGCTTGGTCGATTCCCGGCAGTTTGGGGACCGCCGGCTCGCCGCCCACGGCGACAATCGCCACGTCAAATCCCGCTGCCGACTCCGCCGTAGCTTCCTCGCGCCGTATCTCGATGCCGAGCTTGCTCATCTGTGTTTTCCAGTAGTCGATCATGGGACGCAGATCCGCCTTGAATTCGGCGACCGAGCCTTCGATCAAAGCACCACCCAAATCACGTTTTTCAAACAGCGTTACGGAATGCCCACGCAGGGCACATACACGCGCCACTTCCATCCCGGCCACGCCGCCGCCGATGACGCAGATTTTCTTGAGGCGAACGGCCGGGGTGATTTTGAATGTGCCTTCGCGCCCGATTTCCGGGTTGACGCTGCAGCTGACGGCTTGATAGTTGAAGAAGGTTCGATCCAGGCAGCCATCGTTGCAGCGTATGCATGGCCGGATGTCTTCGGGGCGGCCCTCCTGGGCCTTGATCGGCCATTCGGGATCGGCCCAGAGGGGGCGCGCCAGGCCAATGAAGTCGCCCTTGCCTTCGGCCAGAACGGCTTCGGCCAGTTCGGGGAGCGTGATCGACCCGGACGCGATGATCGGAATCGACACATGCTTTTTCAATTCAGCCGCCGCCCAGACGTTATGACAACGTTCAATGGCCATCGGGCTGACCTGGTGGATCATCTGGTGGTGATCGCCGCCAGACACATGAATGGCATCAATACCCAGCGCCTCCAGCCGTTTCGCCAGTACCGCAGTTTCCTCGATGGGAAATCCGTCCGGCTCATAGTCCGTGCCCGACAGGCGAATCGTCAGCGGAAAATCCGGGCCGACTTTTGCCCGGCAGTTTTCGGCGACGCGCAGTGCGAAACGCATGCGGTTCTCATGAGAACCGCCCCAGTCGTCGGTACGCTTGTTGGTATGCGGCGACAGGAAGTTGGTGATCAGATAGCCGTGCGCGCCGTGGATTTCGACCAGATCGAAGCCAGCCAGCTTCGCGCGCAACGCCGAGCTGCCAAAATCCTCGATGATCTGCAAAATTTCCGGTTCCGTCAGTTCGCGCGGAACAGCGGCCTGCCCTTTCTTGGCCTTGAGCGCCGGCCAGGGAACCACCGAAGGCGCCACGATGGGCTGGATGCCGAGAAATTTCTGGCGACCCGCGTGCTCGATCTGGATGCCGGCGCACGAGCCCTCTTCCTTGATCGACTGGGCAAGCCAGGCCAGGCCGGGGATATGATCATCGGTCGAGATCCCCAGTTGGCAGTGTGCCGACTTGGCGCCATGATTATCGACGTAGGCATACTCGACGATAATCAGTCCGGCGCCGCCACGCGCCACGTCGCGGTAGTGGCGAATCAGGCGCTCCGAAACGCTGCCATCGATATTGCTCATTCCGGTCGACGTGGGCGCCTTGAGTATCCGGTTTTTCAGGGCCAGGCTGCCGATACGACCAGGTGTGAACAGGTTTAGAAATTTGCTCATTTGATTCGTATCCTCATGTACATTTTTGAAATGGTTTTCAAGCGGGGTAGCGGCACAACTCGTCGGGGGAAATGCTGTCGATCGCGGCGGCTCCGGCATGAATGCGACGCAGCAACAGATCCGTCCCGCAAAGCAGCTGCTCGCTGAAAAATCGGGCTGTCGCATTCTTCACATGTTCCAGGGGCGTGCCGCCGGCCGCGGCTGCCATGCGCAGCCACATCCAGCCCAACGCAACCAGCGCGACCAGTTGCAGGTAGGCCGTCGCGGCAGCCTCGGCGTCACGGGCGCGGCCGGACAGTCGATCCAGCATCCATTCGCTGGCACTTTCCAGATCGGCCAGCGCCGCCGCAAGCGGCGCAACCAGTACCGGACAAGTGCTGCCTGAACGCTCCATGTCAGCGCGCACGACTTCGACAAACAGCCGGTAGCGACGGGCACCGTCGGCACTCAGCTTGCGTGTCGCCAGGTCAAGCGCCTGAATGCCGTTGGTGCCTTCGTAAATCGCCATGATGCGTGAGTCGCGAACATACTGCTCCACCCCGGAATCGCAAACGTAGCCGTGGCCGCCGAAAATTTGCACCGCGAGATTGGCGACCTGAAAGCCGGCTTCGGAACTGCCGGCCTTGCACACCGGCAGCAGCCATTCGGCCAGCGCAAGCGCATCCGCGCGTTCGGTCTCTGTCTGCGCCGCGCGTGACAAATCGAGCAGGCAGGCTGCCTGCAGCGTCAATGCCCGATAGCCTTCTGCAAGCGCCCGCATTTCAAACAGCATGCGCCGGATGTCGGCATGAGAAGTCAGGGGAACGGCCGGCAGCGCCGGTGACCCACCCTGCGTGCGTTCCATCGCGTAGTCGAATGCCCGCGCCGTCGCCGCGCCGGCGATGGCAACGCCTTGCACGGCAACTTCCAGGCGCATGGCATTCATCATGGTAAACATGCAGCGCATTCCGGCGCCGGTCGATCCTACCGGGTAGGCCTCGGCGTTGTCGAAATCCATCACGCAGGTCGGCGAGGCCTTGAGCCCCATCTTGTGCTCGACCCTGATCACCGAAACCCCGTTGGCTTCACCAGGTTCTCCGTTCGCGCCCATCTTCCTGGCGGGTACTGCAAACAGGCTCAAGCCACGCGTTCCGGCCGGTGCATCCGGCGTGCGCGCAAGCAGGATGTGCATGATCTGCGGCGTAAAGTCCTGATCGCCGTAGGTGATGAAGATTTTGCTGCCGGTTACGCGCCAGCTTCCGTCGGGACCTTGTATCGCGCGCGTCGAAATACGTCCGACGTCCGAACCGGCCTGTGGCTCGGAAATGCAAATGGTGGCGCCGCATTGGCCGGCAACCAGAGGGGGGACCGTGGCATCCACCAGCGATTGGTCGGCGTGAGCCATGAGCAGGCTGGCGGCAGCACGCTGCATCAGCGGCAGCATGCCGAAAGAGACACAGGCGCCGTTGACCATTTCGGCATAGGCCGTTTGCAGGGCCAGCGGCAATGCCTGCCCGCCCCATTCGAGAGGCATGTCGAGGCCGATCCAGCCGCCTTCGGCGAGAGCCTGGTAAGCGGCGGGGAAACCGTCCGGAGTCTTCACCCGGCCATTCACCAGATGACTGCCTTGTTCATCCCCGACTGCGTTCAGCGGCGCAAGCACCTCGGCGGCGAAGCGTCCCGCTTCGGACAGAACGGCATCCGCCGTATCCTGGTCGACGTGGCTGTAGATCGGCAGTTTGAAGAGGTCTGAAAGCCCCAGAACACGATTCAGGATGAAGCTCAGGTCTTCCAGAGAGGGTGTGTAGCGACTGACGCGATCCATTCAAATACACCTCCGCCGCATGCGTTTGCAATAGGCTGTCAAGTCAAGACTCCCGGAGCGCCTGACTTGACCTGCGCAGGGATGGTTGGTTTCAGTGTCATGTTTCAGTCTCGTTGCACTCATCTTCGGCGGTAGACGGACGCTATTCGCCGGAGCGAATTTGTCGGCCTTGCTGCTCTGTCGTCATGCGTCGTGCCAATAGGGAAAATACCTTGGCCAGCGTGTCGGAATGCCCGGTCTCGGCCGATTCCAGCGAGGCGCACAGCACGTTCATTTCCTCGTCTTCGTGGTTCTCGATTTGACGCCGGCACTCATTGCCGGCTAGCTGGGCGAGAATGCCGCGCTGGCGAGACACCAGTGTCTTGTGCCGGAGTCCCTTACCCGCCAGTGCAGCATGAGCGTTGATGGTATCGACCAGGGATCCGATGCCGTCACCCGTGATGGCAACAGTGCGAATGACCGGCACCATCCAGTCGCGCTTTGGTCGCAGAGCAAGCATATTCAACAAACTCTGGACCAATTGATCCGCCTGTGGAAGCTCGGCCTTGTTGACCACCAGAACGTCCGCCAGTTCGAGAATTCCTGCTTTCATCGCCTGAACCTCATCCCCAAGGCCTGGCGGGCAGACGACGATCCTGGTGTCTGCCAACTTGCAAACATCAAGCTCAGCCTGCCCGGCACCGAGCGTTTCGACAATGATCGTATCCATGCCGGATGCATCGAGAATATCAACGACGCGGCCTGCGGCCAGCGACAGCCCCCCCTGATGGCCACGCGAGGCAACGGATCGAATGAAAACAGTATCAGAAGCTGCGTGCTCCAGCATGCGAATCCGGTCACCGAGCAAAGCGCCACCGGAAACGGGGCTGGATGGATCAACGGCTACCACACCAATTGTTCGCCCTTCCCTGCTCAGTTCCCCGATCAGAGCATTGACCAGCGTAGACTTTCCGGCACCCCCCGGACCCGTGATACCGACAACATGCGCACGCCCGACATGCGGGCTAATCGCCAACATCAGTTTCTGACCGATATCTGTCTCGTTTTCAACGTCTGAAATTGCGCGCCCGATCTCGCGTCGCCTGCCGGCCAGGATTCCGGCCAGGCGCATTTCCACATCTTGTTGCCTGAACACGATTGTTTATCCGTAGTCGAGTTTTTGAAATTCGGAAATACTATGCCGGAGGCATTTTGTCGAATTGCGGAATCGTATCCGAAACGACCGCCCACGGCTGCTTGCTGGCGCAATAAATGCTCATCCCCGGTCGCAAGCTTGCCGCGGAATCGACTGTGCCGACCTTGATCACGAGCAGCCCCGGTATTCCGTTGGGGACACTCCAGAGATTCGATCCGCACGTCGAACAAAAATATCGTGAAACGGTATTGCCGCTATCTGCCTTCGTGTCGAAACTCTTTGCCTGTCCCTTGGTAACGGTGAAAGCTCCTTGCGGGACAAGAGCATTTGTACTCATTTGAGCGCCGCTGGTTTTCTGGCAGTCAGTGCAATAGCAGTGTGCAACGGCAATCGGTTCGGCCGAGCATTCGTAACGCACTGCACCGCAAACGCAGCCTCCGGTAATCGGTAGATCCATGATGGTCTCTCCTTCAAGTTGAAAAATGCCGATCTTGGCTGGCGGCTGGAACCGGCGGTACAGAAGACTTGCCTGGCATTCGAAACAGGTGCGACTCTTCAGCAGTACATTGACTTTCAACCCGGACGCCAGCAGTCGTTTTGATGGTCAGGTCTATCATTTG
>JBIJDJ010000042.1:0-17902 GCA_044344175.1 Sulfuritalea sp. | reverse complement strand
GGGCCAGTTCAACCTGCAGCTTTCCCTCATGGCTCTTGGCGCGCAAGGCGAAGATGTCCAGGATCAGACTGCTGCGGTCGATCACGCGGCACTCGAGGATCTTCTCCAGGTTGCGCTGCTGGCCGGGCGAAAGTTCATGGTTGAAGAGGACGACATCGGCTTCATGCAGGCGCACCGCGTCGCCGATCTCGGTGACCTTGCCCTTGCCGGCAAACAGAGCCGGATCCGGCCGCGCCCGCTTCCCCGAAACCACCGCCAGCGCTCGCGCACCGGCGCTGGCAACCAGCAAATTGAACTCGGAAAGGCGTTCGGCGAAGTCGCCTTCGCCGAAATCAAGCTGTACGAGCACTGCTTTTTCGCCGCTGGCGGGACGTTCAAACATCAGGGCGATGCCTTCCTGGCCATCGCCGGCAGCGACGCGGGGCGATCAATCGGCTTCGGCTTCGGCGGCAAAATTAACCGGGCGCGCAGGAACAACCGTGGATATGGCGTGCTTGTAGACCATCTGGGTCACCGTGTTCTTGAGCAGAACCACATACTGGTCGAAGGATTCGATCTGCCCCTGCAACTTGATGCCGTTGACCAGGTAGATGGAAACCGGAACGTGCTCGCGACGCAGCGTGTTCAGAAACGGGTCTTGTAACATTTGCCCTTTATTGCTCATGGTGGTGATCCTTTACGATTGTTGGTTTTTTGAGTGAATTACTGTAATCGATTTTGCAGCGGCGTGCCGCCGGCGCCGACTTTTCACTTTTCGCGGCGGAGCTTTGACTTCGCCGGCCGACCCTCGACGGCAAAGGGATTCTTGCTGGTCTTGTATTGAATGCGCAGCGGCGTGCCCTGCAGCTTGAAGGCCTCGAGAAAGTAGCGTTCAAGAAAGCGGGTATAGGAATCCGGTATGTGCTCCAGCGCATTGCCGTGAATCACGATGATCGGCGGATTGCTGCCGCCCTGATGGGCGTAGCGCGGCTTGGGGCGAAAGGCGCCATGACGTGGCGGTGTCTGTTTTTCTATGGCGGCGATCAGCACGCGGGTCAGTTTCGGGGTCGACATTTTGGCCATTGCCGCGGCGTAGGCCTTGTCCACCGAGCCCAGAATCCCCGCGATGCCCTGGCCTTTTAGCGCCGAGACATAATGCACGCGGGCAAATCCGAGGAAGTTCAGCTTGCGCGCGATGTCCAGCTTGATCTGCTCGCGGCGATAGTCGTCCACCGCGTCCCACTTGTTCACGGCGACCACCAGTGCCCGCCCGGCATCAATGATGAAGCCGGCGATGTGGGCGTCCTGGTCGGAAATTTCCTGGGTGGCGTCGACCATCAGCACCACCACATTGGACTCCTCGACGGCCTGCAGGGTCTTGATCACCGAAAATTTCTCGATGGTCTCGAACACGCGGCCGCGGCGGCGCAAGCCTGCCGTATCGATCAGGGTGTAGGCGCGGCCGTTGCGCTCGAACGGTACCTCGATGGCATCGCGCGTGGTGCCGGGCATGTCGAAAGCGATCATCCGGTCTTCGCCAAGCAGGGTGTTTACCAGCGTGCTCTTGCCGACATTCGGCCGGCCGGCGATGGCGACCCGCGGACCGCTTCCTTCGTCATCCGCTTCGCTGTCGTCCGGGAAAGGCGCCAGAGCCAGTTCGATCAGTTCCCGCACGCCTTCGCCGTGCGCCGAAGAAATCACACAAGGATCGCCGCAGCCCAGTTCGTAAAACTCCGCAGCCACCACGGCGCGATCCATGCCCTCGCCCTTGTTCGCAGCCAGCAATACCGGTCGCCCGCTGCGGCGCAACAGTTCTGCAATGACTTTGTCCTGGGGCACCAGGCCGCTGCGCACATCGACCAGAAAAATCAGCACATCGGCCTCGGCAATCGCCGCCTCGGCCTGACGCGCCATCTCCAGCACGATGCCTTCCTTGACCTGCGGCTCGAAGCCTCCGGTGTCGACAACCAGATAGGGCTTGCTGCCCAACCGGCCATGTCCGTAGTGGCGATCCCGGGTCAGGCCCGGCTGATCGGCCACCAGCGCGTCGCGCGAACGCGTGAGCCGATTGAACAGGGTCGACTTGCCGACGTTCGGCCGGCCGACAATCACCAGAGTAGGTTTCATCCTGTACCGGTACCAGCAGCTTTCGCCGCACGGAAATTCACCGGAAGGCTAACGGGCATCCAGCGCATACAGTCCGCCATTCGCGGTCTGCACCAGCATACCGTTGCCGAGGCGCACCGGTTCCGCCCGCACCGCACTGCCATCGGTCGCGGCGCGCGCCGCAAATGCCCCATCCTCCTGCCGCAGCAGATGCACCAACCCCTGGTAGTCGGCGACCGCCACGCGGCCGCCACCCAGCGCCAGTGGGCGCGATACGCCGCGCCGGGACAGCTTGTCCTGTTTCCAGATGCTGGCCCCGTTGTTGCGGTCCAGCGCGTGTACCGCGCCCTTGTCATCCGTAACATAAACGTAGCGACTGTCGATATCGAGCCCGGCGCTGGACGACATGTCGCGCGACCAGAGCGTATTGCCGGTGTTGCTGTCGAAGCAGGCGGCACGTCCCTGGAATGCCGCGGCGCAGACCGTGGTACCGCTGACCACGGGAGAACTGGTGACATCGGCGACGCGCTCCAGCTCGGTGGCGCCCTTGGGCAAGGCAACCGTCACTTCCCAAACGGCGGCACCGTTGTTGTTGGCGATCGCCACCAGCTTGCCACCGGGGAATCCGGCCAGCGTCACCTTTCCGGCCGTGACCACGCCTACGTTCGAGCGCAGCGACAGCGCAGGCATGCTGCGCTGATATACCCAGCGCCGCTTGCCATCGACGGCGTCGAAGCCGAATATGCGCGAATCACCTGAACGGACGATCGCCAGCCCATCGGCCACCGCCGGCGCGGCCAGCACTTCCGAACTCACGCGCGCCTTCCATGTCTCGCGGCCGGTGGCCGCGTCGAAGGCCAGCACTTCGCCTTTGGGCGTGCCGACCACTACCAGCTTGCCATCGCTGCCGACGCCACCCGAGATCGGCTGGCCGGCGCTGATGCGCCAGATCTGGCGTCCGCCGTCGAAGCGGGCCACTGCCCCGTCGCGGCCGGCTGCATAGACGCTTTCGCCCACGACCACGGGCGAGAAGGTGAAGGCACCGGCACTGCCGACGTTTTCCTTCCACAGGATCATCAGCTCCGCAGTAGGCTGGATGACTGCGAGTTCCGCCGGTTTGACCTTGGGGTCAGTGGAACCAAAGGGGTTCAGCGCCTCCATTGACGAACAGGCCCCGAGCGATAACGCCGACACAACTGCAAGCAGGGGCAAAGACAGGTATTTCACTTGGCCGCGCCCAGTGAATCACGCTTGGTCTGGACGACTTCCTTGTAACCGCCGCGCTGCCGGGTCTCATCGTCCTTGGCCAAAGCGTCAAATTTTGTCAGCGCGAGATCATAGGCATTGCGTGCCTCGGCGGATTTGCCTTGCGCAGCGAAAATGTCGCCGCGCAGTTCCGCGAAGCGCGGCGCAAATGCCGCGCCCGGCTCGACGGCAAGCTGTTTCATGGCCTCATCGTAGGCCTTCTCGTCGAGCATCACGGCCGCCAGTCGCAAGCGTGCCAGATCGCGCAGGCCGGCATCCTTGGCATTTTCCGCGGCCCAGGCCAGCTGGACGCGGGCATTCTTCATGTCTCCCGCATCGACCTGCACCCGCGCTGCCAGCAGCGCCCCCATGCCGGCATAGCTCGTGACAGAGTACTTGTCGATCAGTTCGCCGGCCAGTTCGCGGGCGCGCTTGGCGTCCCTCTGTGCCGTCGCCGTTTGCAGCGCCGAGAATACGGCCGACGCCTGCGCCGCCTGCTGTCGCTGCCACCAGTTCCAGCCTTGCCAAGCGGCCACTGCAAGCGCCACCGCAAGCAGAATGCCGGTCACCAGGTTGCCGTACATCTTCCACCAGGTCTTCAGCTCGTCGAGCTGTTCCTGTTCTTCCAGATCATAAGTTGCCATTGTCGTCTTCCATGGGGAAAAGAATATCGCCGAGGTGTTCGGCCAGATCATCGAAACTCACGAGCACCTGTGCTGCCGGCTGATCGAAGCCGGAACGCAGAAGCTTCACACTGACCGCGTTCGCCGCCGTCTCGTCATCGCCGACTACCAACGCGATCTGCGCGCCGGAACTGTCGGCCTTTTTCATTTGCGACTTGAAGCTGCCGCCGCCGCAATGCAGGTGGATCGCAAAACCGGCACTGCGCAGGGCTTCGGCGACGCGAAAAGCAAAGCGTCCGGCGGCTTCGCCCTGATGCACCAGATAAGCATCGGGCGCCGGGGTTTCGTGGCGATGGCCCTGATCCTGCCACAGCGTGAGCAGCCGCTCGATGCCCATGGCGAAACCGCAGGCCGGCGCGGGCTTGCCGCCGAGTTGCCCGATCAGGCCATCGTAGCGACCGCCGGCGCAGACCGTCCCCTGCGCACCCAATTGATCGGTAACCCACTCGAACACGGTGAGGTTGTAGTAGTCCAGTCCGCGCACCAGGCGCGGATTGATCCGATACGGGATCACCGCATCCTTGAGCAGCTGCTGCACGCCCTCGAAATGCTTGAGGGATTCCTCGCCGAGATAATCGATCAGCTTCGGCGCCGCCTCGACCAAGGCCTGCATTGTCGGGTTCTTGGTATCGAGGATGCGCAGCGGATTGCTGTGCAGGCGGTGCCGGGCCTCGCCATCGAGCTGGTCGTGATGACGCTCGAAGTAGGCGAGCAGGTCAGCCCGGTGGCGTGCGCGCTCATCGCTCTGCCCGAGCGAGTTGATCTCGAGACGAATGCCCTCGAGCCCGAGGTCATCCCACAAGCGCGCGCACATCGCGATCTGCTCCGCATCGATGTCCGGTCCGGCAAAACCCATGGCCTCCACGCCGACCTGGTGGAACTGCCGGTAGCGGCCCTTCTGCGGCCGTTCGTGGCGGAACATCGGCCCCATGTACCACAGGCGCTTGGGGCCGTCGTAGAGCAGATTGTGCTGCAGTACGGCGCGCACGCAGGAGGCCGTGCCTTCCGGGCGCAGGGTGAGACTCTCACCGTTGAGGGCATCCTCGAAGGAGTACATTTCCTTCTCGACAATGTCGGTCACTTCACCGATGGCGCGGGCGAACAGCGGGGTCGGCTCCACCATGGGCATGCGGATCGGACGGTAGCCGTAGGCACGCAACCAGTCGCGCACGGCTTCCTCGAACTGCTCCCAGAGTTCGGCGTCGACCGGCAGGATGTCATTCATGCCGCGGATGGCTTGCAATGTCTGGCTCATGAAAACTCGTGACTAATTTCTTGGCGGATAAGTTCGTTGTACATAGTCGTCAACGATCTGGCGGAACTCGGCGGCAATGTTGTCACCGCGCAGCGTGATCACGCGCTCGCCATCGACATACACCGGTGCTACCGGCGCCTCGCCAGTGCCGGGCAGTGAAATGCCGATACTGGCATGCTTGCTTTCGCCGGGGCCGTTCACCACGCAACCCATCACGGCCAGCGTCATGTTCTCGACACCGACCCGCGCCAGGCGCCATTCCGGCATGCGTTCGCGGACATAAGTCTGGATGTCCTGCGCCAGTTCCTGAAACACCGTGCTGGTGGTGCGCCCGCAGCCGGGACAGGCAGCAACGAGCGGAGTGAAGGCGCGCAGGCCCATGGTCTGCAGGATTTCCTGGGCGACAATGACTTCGCGCGTGCGGTCGCCGTTCGGCTCGGGTGTCAGCGACACGCGGATCGTGTCGCCGATGCCTTCCTGCAGCAGCACACTGAGCGCAGCCGTTGAAGCAACAATGCCCTTGCTGCCCATGCCCGCTTCGGTCAGCCCGAGATGCAAGGGATAGTCGCAGCGCACCGCGAGTTCGCGATAAATCGCGATCAGATCCTGCACGCCGGAGACCTTGCACGAAAGCACGATGTGATCACCGGCCAGGCCAAGTTGCTCGGCCTGCGCCGCCGATTCCAGCGCCGAAGTCACCATCGCCTCGCGCATGATCTCGGTGGCATCCTTGGGTTCCGGGCGCATGGCGTTTTCGTCCATGATGCGGGCCAGCAAAACCTGGTCGAGGCTGCCCCAGTTAACCCCGATGCGAATCGGCTTGTCGAAGCGGCATGCGATTTCGATCAACCGGGCGAACTGCTCATCGCGCTTGGCACCCTTGCCGACATTGCCCGGATTGATGCGCAGCTTGGCCAGCGCTTCGGCGCACTCAGGATGTTCCGTCAGCAGCTTGTGGCCATTGAAATGGAAATCGCCGATCAGTGGTGCGTCGACGTTCATCTGCGCCAGGCGTTCGCGAATCTTCGGTACTGCGGCGGCGGCCTCGCGGGTGTTGACCGTGATGCGCACCAGTTCGGAGCCGGCGCGCGCCAGTTGCGCCACCTGCATCGAAGTGGCGAAGACATCCTCGGTATCGGTGTTGGTCATCGACTGGATGACCACGGGTGACACGGGCGCCGTACCGCCAACGCCGACTTTTGCCACCATGACGAGACGGCTTGCGCGCCGCGCCGCGGAACCACCGGACATCGCGCTCATTCCAGGCTGAACCGGGCGACCTCTTCGCGGGTGTGCGGTTTGAGATCGATACTGCGCTCGCCGACGAACACACGGACAGCGGAAGCCCTGCCGATCCAGATCTGGAAGGGTGCCTTGCCCTCGACGTTCTGCCGCGTGCCCGCCGGGTACTCACCGACGAAAACAATTTTCTGTGTGGCATCGCGGATCTCGACCCATGAACGATCATCGAATTCAACACGCAAGCCGGCGAATGGATGCGTACCGGACATCTCGCCGGCGGCAACTGGCGGGCTCTCGGCGATCACTGCCGGCGCCGGCTGAACCACGGGGATGATCGAAGAAGCCGAAACGCTACCCTGACCAACCACCGCAGAGCGGTCTGACACGCCGCGCAAAAAGCTTGATAACCCTCCGTCACCCGGCATAGTGGCAAGCCAGTACCCTAACAATGCCAACAGCAGGAGCGCGACCCCGGCGACGATAAATCTGGGCGATACCCGCTCGACGATCGTCGGCTGCTCCGCTCCACCCATATTGGTCGGTGGGCGCACATCCGTCTCGGTAACCGGCACCGCCGGATCGAGCTGGGTCAGCAGAGGTGCGGGGTCGATCTTCAGAAACCTGGCGTAATTGCGCACCAGGCCGCGCACCGAAGTGGCGCCCGGCAGGCTGGCGTAATCATCCCGCTCCAGCGCCTCGATCTGGTGCGCACTGAAACGGATGACTTGCACGGCATCGGCAATCGACTGGCCACGTGCCTCCCGCGCCCGGCGCAGAACAGCCCCCGGCGTATTCGACTCGATAGCGACAGCAGCCTCCGGCACCTGCGCCGGAAGTGTGTCGCTGTATTCGGTGTCAAGGTTCTCGGCCACGGGAACTTCAGTCATATTTTCCCTGAGTCAGCAAACGCTGTTCCACAGAACCCGGAAAGCGCCGACGCAGCTGCGTTGCATAACGGGCCTCCGCCTCGCGGTTGCCCAGCTTGCGCTCGATGCGCAAAATCATCCAGATCACATCAGACGTAGGCTCCATCGTTCTCTCGATATCCGCAGTCCACTGTCGCGCCTCCTTGAAGCGTCCCTGCTGGTAAGCGATATCCGCCAGCCCCAACATCGCCTGGGTATTGCCCGGCGACAGTCGCAATGCCGTCGACAGGTACTCTTCGGCCGCCTTGTCGTTCTTGATGCGCATCGAACAAATCCCGGCGTTGGTGTAGGGCTTGCTCGGCGAGGGGTACAGCGGGTTCTTCGCTGCGGCCATGAAATAATTGATCGACGCCGGCTCGCGCCCGTTCTGACAGAGGAACCAGCCGTAGTTATTGCTTATTTCGGGGTCCCCGGGGGCCAGGCGCAGCGCCTGCTGAAAGTTGTCCTCAGCCAGACGTGGTTCGTTCAGCACCATGTGGGTCAGGCCGAGCAGGTTATAGGCCGGCGCATAGTTCGAGTCCACCGAAAGTGCAATGCGCGCCTCTTCGAGCGCAACCGCCGAACGGCCATCGAGCAGGTACAGTGACCCGAGTTCGGTATGCACCTTGGCTCGTTGCTGCTGGTCGCTGGCTGCCGGTTGCGCCGAAACGGCCTGCTGGGCTCCCTGCCCGGAACCCGACCCGGTCGCCGTGCAGCCTGCCAGCACGATGATCAAACCCAGTGATGCGGCAATTTTCTTGTTCATAAGCGCAGTTCCACTCCAGCAGAAATGCCAGCCGATTTGGTGGCGAAACCGGCGCTGCGGGAGACGCGCCGCGATTTGTCCTGCACCTTGCCGGCGAGTTGTCCGCAGGCGGCATCGATGTCGTCGCCGCGCGTCTTGCGCGTCGTGGTGACGATACCGCCATTGATCAGGACAGCGGCGAAGCGCCTGACCCGCTCGGCGGGCGAACGATGAAAGCCGGAAGCGGGAAACGGATTGAAGGGAATCAGGTTGAACTTGCACGGAACATCCCGGACAAGATGCAGCAGGGCCCGCGCGTCGGCGTCGCTGTCGTTGACGCCATCCAGCATCACGTATTCGAAGGTGATGAAATCGCGCGGCGCATGGACCAGATAGCGCTGGCACGCGGCCATCAGTTCCGCCAGCGGATACTTGCGGTTGATCGGTACCAGCCTGTCGCGCAAGCCGTCGGTCGGCGCATGCAGCGATACCGCGAGGGCGACGGGGCAGGCTTCGGCCAGCCTGTCCATGGCCGGCACAATACCCGAGGTGGACACCGTGACGCGCCGTCGCGACAGGCCGTAGGCGTTGTCGTCCAGCATCAGGCGCAGCGCCGGCACCAGATTGTCGAAGTTGGCCAGCGGTTCGCCCATGCCCATCAACACCACATTGCTGATGATCCGTTCGCCAGCCTTGCCGGGCTCCAGATCCCGCGCCAGCGCACGATTCACTTGCCAGAGCTGGCCGATGATTTCGGCCGTGCTGAGGTTGCGGTTGAAACCCTGGCGACCGGTCGAGCAGAACGCGCACTCGAGCGCACAACCGGCCTGCGACGAAATGCACAGCGTGCCGCGATCATTCTCGGGGATGAAGACGGTTTCCACCGCGTTGCGGTTACCGACATCGAACAGGAACTTGCGCGTGCCGTCGTCCGAAAGCTTGTCGCTGACAGTCGGCGCCGGCGACACGGCGGCGGTTGCCGCCAGCTTCTCGCGCAGGGACTTGGCGACGTCGGTCATGGCATTGAAATCACTCTCCCCGCGTTGATGCATCCAGCGCAACACCTGGCGCGCGCGGAAGGGCTTTTCACCCTGCTGCGCAAACCAGGCGGTCAGGCCTTCTGCATCGAAATCGAGGAGGTTGACGGCCATTGACGTTCAGCGCGAATAGACGTTCAGCGCCGGGAAGAAATAGGCAATTTCGACCGCGGCGGTTTCCGCCGCATCGGAGCCATGCACGGCGTTGGCATCGATGCTGTCGGCGAAATCGGCACGGATGGTGCCGGCCTCGGCCTTCTTCGGATCGGTGGCGCCCATCAGGTCGCGGTTCCTGGCAACGGCGCCTTCGCCCTGCAGCACCTGTACCATGACCGGGCCGGAAATCATGAATTCAACCAGATCCTTGAAGAAAGGACGCTCCTTGTGCACGGCATAGAAACCTTCGGCTTCCTGGCGCGAAAGATGAATCATGCGCGAGGCCACAATCTTGAGACCGTTGGTCTCGAAGCGGGAATAAATCTTGCCGATCACGTTCTTTGCAACTGCATCGGGTTTGATGATCGACAGGGTACGTTCGACAGCCATTACTTTCTCCAGAACAGGTTGAATTGCTGATTTTGACAAGATCAAAGCTAACTTGATATTTTATCTCAGTTTCTTGGCTCAAAACGGGCCGGCGCAGGCGGCTGCCGACAAATGACAAAGGCCCGGCATCACCGGGCCTTTGTCGCTGACGCAGGGAAACGCTACATCATGCCGAGGTACTTCGGGAACCAGATCGACAAACCGGGCCAATAGGTGACCACCATCAGGTAACCAAGCATGGCCAGCAGCCACGGCCAGACCGCCACGGTCAGCTCGGTAATTCCCATCTTGGTGATACCCGAAGCCACATAGAGATTGAGGCCGACCGGTGGATGGCACATGCCGACTTCCATGTTAACCACCATGATGATGCCGAAATGCACCGGATCGATTCCCAGTTTGACCGCCACCGGGAACAGGATCGGCGCAAAGATCAGCACAATTGACGAAGGCTCCATGAAGTTGCCGGCCAGCAGCAGGATGACGTTGCAGGCCAGGAGGAAGGTGATCATGCCCAGACCGTGGCCCAGCATCCAGTCCGCCAGCGCCTGCGGGATGTTCTCATTGGTCATGATGAAGGAGAACAGCACGGCGTTGGTGATGATGTAGAGCAACATCGCCGACATGTTGGCCGAATTGAGCAGCACACGCGTCACGTCCTTGAGCCCGAGGTCCTTGTACACAAACACGGCGACGACGAACGCATAAACCGCGCTCATTGCTGCCGCTTCGGTCGGCGTGAACATGCCGGTGTAGATACCGCCCATGACGATCACGATCAGCAGCAGGCCCCAGGCTGACTCCTTGAAGGCCTTCAGGCGTTCGACCCACGTCGCTTTCTGCAGGCGCGGATAGTTGAACTTCCTTGCCCGATAATAGGTCACCCCGCCGAGGACCATGGCCAGACCGATGCCGGGCACGACACCCGCCATGAACAGGGCGCCGACCGATGTGTTGGTCGCGACCGAGTACATCACCATCACGATCGAGGGCGGAATCAGGATGCCCAGTGCGCCCGAGGTGGTGATGACACCCGCGCCGAATTTGTTGGGAAAGCCCGCCTTGACCATGGCCGGCAGCAGGATCGAGCCGATCGCCACCACCGTCGCCGGAGAAGACCCGGAAATCGCCGCAAACAATGCGCAGGCAAGCACGCCGGAGAGACCAAGACCGCCATACCAGTGGCCAACCATCGACGAGGCGAAGCGGATCATGCGTTTCGCCACCCCGCCGTGGGTCAGGAAGTTGCCGGCCAGAATGAAGAAGGGAATCGCCATGATCTCGAACTTCTCGATACCGGTGAACAGCTTCAGTGCGACGGATTCCAGCGGTACCTGCGTAAATAAGAACAGAAAACTGAGTACGGTAAGGCCAAGGGAAATCGAGATTGGCATCCCGGTCAGCATGAGGACCAGCAGAAGGGAAAAGACGATTGCAGCGTTCATTTCGGCTCGCCTCCCTTGTTTTCCTGACGGCGCTCAGTGCCGATCATCGGATGCGCCGGATCAAGGTCGTGCGCATGCAGGTTGTCGTCCATGGCGTACACATCCGCTTCAAGCGAAAGCGGCTCCACCTCATCGAGCCCGTCGACGTGTCCATGGTCGTGGTGGGGCAGGTCGCCGGTTTTGATGAATCCAACCAGAACCTGCAAGAAGCGGAAGCACATCAGGCTGGTGCCGAGCGGAATCGCCGAGTAGACCATCCAGGTCGGCCATTCGAGGTCGGGCGTGGTCGGGCCTTCGGGAACATCGCCGAAAGGACTGCCGGTCAAGTTCAGAAATGCCCAGTGCGCGCCGTTCTCCCAGACAAAGTGGGCTCCCAGCGTCCCGACGATTCCGGTGAAGGTTGCTCCGGCGAGCAGGCCAAAGATGATGAACTTGCGGCGCATCTTGTCGTCGAGCCGGTTGATCAGCACATCGACGCCGACGTGAATGCCGGTTCGTACCCCGTAGGCGGCGCCAAACTTGGCCATCCAGACGAACATGATGATGGTCAGTTCCTGCGCCCAGCTCATATTAATGGTCAGCAGCCAGTCCTGCAGACCGGGAATGCTCGCGCTCGCCATATAGCGATGGACCACGGCGACAAAGATGATCAATGTCGCAGCTGCCATGAGGAAGGTGATTATCCATTCCTCAAGATGATCAAGGTATTTCATGAACGGAACTCCCCCGAGTTAACGGCATGACTGCTGAAAAGAGTGTTGTGTGGCTGGAGCCGCCGACGCGATAGCGCGCCGGCGGGGTATTGCGCAACGCCTTACAGTGCGGTCGGATCGAAACCGGTCTCTTTGTAGATGGATTGCAGCAAGTCCTTGCCGACACGGTCAGCCATCTTCACGTGCACCGGCGCCATCGCCTTCTTGAAAGCAAACTTCTCTTCCTTGGTCGGCGCATACACGGTCGTCTTGCCGCTCTTTTTCACGCCCTCAAGTGCCATCTCGTTTTCTTCCTGCGCGATCTTGTTGGCGTAGACCGTGGCTTCCTTCATGGCCTGTTCCAGTTGACCGCGAACGTCGGAGGGCAAACCGTCCCAGAACTTCTTGTTGACGATCACCGCGTAGCCGAGATAGCCGTGATTGGTCAGCGTCAAATGCTTCTGAACTTCATGCATTTTCTGCGTGTAAAGGTTCGAGATCGGGTTCTCTGTGCCATCGACGACGCCGGTCTGCAATGCCTGGTAGACTTCGGAGAAGGCCATCACCTGCGGCAAGCCGCCGACCGAGCGAATCTGCTCCTCGAGTACCTTGGAGGACTGGATGCGCATCTTCTTGCCCTTGAGGTCTGCCGGCGCCTTGATCGGCGTGTTGGCCGAGAAGGACTTGAAGCCGTTGTCCCAGAAGGCCAGGCCCTTGATGCCCTTGGGTTCCAGCTTGGCCAACATGGATGCGCCGATCGGCCCCTGGGTGATCTTGTGCAGATCCGCTGTGTCGTCAAAGATGTACGGAAAATCGAAGGCCTCGAATTCCTTTACGCCCAGCGGGCCGAACTTCGCCAGCGACGGCGCCAACATCTGCACGGCGCCGAGTTGCAGCGCTTCCATTTCTTCCTTGTCCTTGTAAAGGGCGCTGTTGGCATAGACCTCCACCTTGGCTTTGCCCTTGGTCAGTTCCGCGGCCTTCTTGGCGAAGAACTCCGAGGCCTTGCCCTTCGGCGTATCGGCCGCGACCACATGGCTGAACTTGATCACGATCGGCGCCTGCGCCAAGGCCACCAACGAGAATGTCGCGGCGACCAGCCCGACGATTGCTGTGCGAATCTTCATTTTTGCTCCTCCTGGATTATGTTGTTGCTCAAGGCTACCACTCCTCATGTTGAGGTGGCGCGAATTTTCCGCCGACACCATGATCCTGGCTATTGTGGATTTCCGCAAACATCTATCGGACGCCATCAAGCGCGCTAACATCACGGCATGGGACTCCTGACGCCATCAGCTGCCACAGAACGCACCAGCCGCTGGCGCTGGCGCTGGATATGGATATTGCCGCGACTGGCGTTCATTCTGTTTGTGGGGGGAGTCGCCCTCCTGCTCTGGATGTCTGATCGCGCCGACAAGGAGGAAAGACGCGCCACGTTGATCAGCGACATTCTGTGGCTGGAGCAGAATCTCCGCTTTCATCTGACGCGCAACGATGAAGTTCTCGGACGAATCGACGCGGCCCATACCGTCAACGGAGCAGCCTTCGAATCTTTCGCCCGCACCGTGTTCGGCTTCGAAAGCGGGCTGCGGCAACTGATCTGGGTCGGGGCCGACGGAACCGTGCGGCAAGCGCATCCGATCATCATGGATCCCAGCCTGGTCGGTGACGCCGAGGAGGCCGTTCCCTCGCGGCAGAGCTTCCGTTTGGCGCGCTCGCTCGGGAAACCGGTCTACAGCAAGGCCTACCCCTATTTCACGAATGACTGGCAGTTCGAAGTCCACGTTCCGGTATCGCGGGGAGGCAGCGTCGTCGGCGTAGTCGTCGGCGTCTACCGGATTCGGGATCTCCTCGGCGACAGCGTGCCTTGGTGGCTGGCCGAGCGGTATCGGATCAGCGTCATCGGCGATTCCGGAAAGGTGTTGGGGACGCGTTCCAAGGTCGAGTCCGCTGTTACCGAGGAAGGCTATCAGGTCGCCTTCGATCCCCCCGGATGGGGCCTGGCGCTGCATGCCGTGCCTTACCATGCGCCCCGACCGCTGGCCAGCATCCTGATCTCCGCCAGTCTCGTGATCCTGGCGATGATCGTATTGTGGAGCCTGTGGCTCCTGCGCCGCCACATGCAGCGGCGGCAGGCAGTGGAAGAACAGTTGCAGCAGGAACACGCGTTCCGCAAAGCCATGGAAGATTCCCTCGATACCGGGATGCGGGCGCGCAATCTCGACGGCGAAATCATCTACGTCAATCCGGCTTTCTGCCGCATGGTCGGCTGGCCTGCGGCGGACCTGATCGGCCGCCGGCCGCCGATGCCCTACTGGGCCGACGACTATCTCGACGAAACCCGCGCCATCAATGACCGGGTCCTCGCCGGGGAAGGACCGGAAGAGGGCTTCGAGCTGAAGTTCAAGCGCCATAGCGGAGAAGTCATCGATGTACTGATTCATGAAGCGCCACTGATCGATGCCCAGGGACGACACTCCGGCTGGATGGGATCGATGGTCGATATCACCGAGCGAAAACACGCCGATGAGCGCGCGCGCCAGCAGCAGGACCGGCTGCAATCCACCGCGCGCCTGGTCGCGATGGGAGAAATGGCGTCAAGCATCGCGCATGAGCTGAACCAGCCGCTGGCAGCGATTTCGAGCTATTGCACCGGGGCGGCCAACCTGCTGCGCAACCAGACGCCGGCGACCGAAGTGCTGCCGGCGCTGGACAAGGCAGTGGAGCAGGCGCGTCGCGCTGGACAGGTCATCCGCCGCATCTACAGTCTCGCCCGCCCGGGCGAAAGTCACTTCGAGAAAGTACATCTTGCCGAGCGCGTTGACGCTGCGCTGGCACTGATGGACAGCGAGATCCGCCAGAAGGGCATCCGCATCTCGCTTGACCTCGCGCAGCGAGCTGTAGTCGACGGCGATCCCGTGCTTCTCGAGCAGGCGCTCTTCAACCTGCTGCGCAATGCGATCGAATCCATGCGCGATACGGAGCCTGAGCAACGACAACTGGCCATTGCACTCACCTGTGCAGAAGGCTACGCCGGGCTGACAATCGCCGATCACGGCTGCGGAATCGAGGCCGGCGTCGCCGGGCAACTGTTTGACCCGCTGTTCACTACGAAGTCCGAAGGCATGGGCATGGGGCTGGCAATCTGCCGTTCAGTGGTAGAAAATCACCGCGGCCGCCTCTCATTCGAGGCCAGCCCGGAAGGTGGAACCGTATTCCACATTCTGCTGCCCCTGGCGCCGCAATGAGCAACCTCACCACACACATAGTCGACGATGATCCTGCGGTGCGCGATGCTCTGCAATGGCTGCTGAAATCGCGCGGCGTTCAATCGCAGACCTGGGGATCCGCGGATGGCTTCCTGTCCTTTGCCAGTCGTGAGCTCTGCGGTTGCCTGCTACTGGATGTGCGCATGCCGGGAATGAGCGGGATTGAGTTGTTCGACCGGCTTCGCCCACTGAATTGTCGTCTGCCAGTGATTTTTCTCACCGGACACGGCGACGTGCCGATGGCGGTTCAAGCCTTGAAAGACGGCGCCTTCGATTTCATCGAAAAACCTTACGACGACAATGCGCTGGTTGATAAGGTACTTGCCGCACTAGAACATGATGTGAAGCGTTGCGCCAGGGAGGGCTCGATTCTTTTGGTACAGCAAAAGCTGGAACAACTCACGCAGCGTGAGCAGGAAGTCATGCACCAGATCCTGGCCGGCAAGCTGAACAAGGTCATCGCCGATGAACTCGGTATTGCCATGCGGACTGTCGAGGTCCATCGCTCCCATATTTTCGAGAAGATGCAAGTCCACTCCGCCGTCGAGTTGTCGCAAGTACTCGGCCTGCTTGGAAACAAACCTGGCGCGAAGGGCTAAGCCGTGAGCTTGAAGCGCAGGCTGCCGGCCTCGCACCACAGGGAATAGCGGGAAAGATCGAGGCGCGGATGCCGGTCCTTGCCCGCGGTGCGCAGTTGCCGCACAAACTCCTTCAGACGGCGCTCATCGGGTGGCTGCACCTTGTGCCATCCCAGCATCGCGCGCAGCAGATTCCTTGCGCGTGCATCGGATAATTGTCGAAACAGCACCAACGGCAGGGGAAATTCGGGCCGGCTGGCGCCGAGATCCAGTGCCGCGAGATCATCGAGCAGCGCGTCTGTCTCGCCGAAATGCCCCGCCGCGGCCGCAAGTTGCTCGCTTGCCCGGGGAAAACGCGACTCGATCGCCGGAATCAGTTCGCGCCGCAGAAAGTTCCTCGTGTACCGTAAATCGGCATTGCTTTCGTCCTCGATCCACTCCAGGCGATGGGTTTTCGCATACTCGAGCAGGACTGCGCGCCCAAGTCCGAGCAGCGGGCGCAGGACGCGGCCTCGCGACTCCGGCATGGCGGCCGCTCCGCGCACTCCGCTACCGCGCAACAGGTTATGCAGAACGGTTTCCGCCTGATCATCCGCATGGTGCGCAAGGAGAATCCAGTCGGCAGGCTGGTCAGATAAGGCCTTGTGTCGAACCCTGCGTGCCGCAGCTTCAAGGCCTTCGCCGGACCGCACGGGAACCTCTACCTGAAGGACGGTGATCGGGATGCCAAGGCGACCGCAGACTTTGCCGCAGGAATCGGCCCAGGCGTCGGCATGACGGCTAAGACCGTGATGAACATGAAGTGCGGAAAGACCAAGATCTGCGTCATTGACCAGACGGTTTGTCGCGTGCAGCAATACCGTGGAATCCAGTCCACCGGAAAAGCCCACATTGACGGACTCACCTGGCCTGGCATGGCGGGAAAGGCAGGCGGCTATCGCCTGCACGACAACCTCAGTGGATGACTTGTTCCTTGAATCGGCCATAACTCATCAGACGTTCGAAGCGCCGCTCGATGAGTTCGCTGGAGGAAAGACCCGCGAGTTGCTTGAGTGCTTCCTGCAGGGCCTTCTTGACACTTTGTGCCATGGCACGGTGATCACGATGAGCCCCTCCTACCGGTTCATTGATGATGCGATCGATCAAACCCAGCGACTTGAGTCGCGGTGCCGTTATCCCCATCGTCTCGGCCGCATCGCCTGCCCGCTCGGCGCTTTTCCACAGGATAGAGGCACAACCTTCCGGCGAAATGACGGAATAAGTCGAGTACTGAAGCATCGCGACGGCATCGGCCACGGCAATCGCCAGGGCGCCGCCGGAGCCTCCCTCGCCAATGATGGTGGCGATCAATGGGACTTTCAGTTCGGTCATGACAGCCAGGTTGCGACCAATCGCTTCTGATTGGCCCCGCTCCTCCGCATCTATCCCCGGATAGGCGCCCGGTGTGTCGACAAAGGTAAAGACCGGAATGCCGAACTTTTCCGCCAGCCGCATCAAACGCAAAGCCTTTCTGTAGCCTTCGGGTCGGGGCATGCCGAAATTGCGGTGTATCTTTTCCTTGGTGTCGCGCCCCTTCTGGTGTCCGATCACCATGCAGGACTGGCCGTTGAAACGCGCCAAACCGCCGACGATGGCGTGGTCATCGGCGTAATTGCGATCGCCGTGGAGTTCCTCAAAGTCGGTGAACACCAGGTCCAGGTAATCCAGGGTGTATGGCCGCTGCGGATGCCGCGCGACCAGGGCGCATTGCCAGGGAGTGAGTTTGGCGTAAATCTCCTTGGTCAGGCTCTGATTTTTCGCGTCGAGACGGGAGATTTCCTCCGAAATATCGACCGCCGAATCGTCCTGCACAAAACGCAACTGCTCAATCTTCGCCTCAAGCTCGGCGATCGGTTGTTCGAATTCGAGGAAGCTTGTTTTCATCTTGGCATTTTAGCAGGCCCTTGCAACGTCGAGGTGTCCGAACCCCGGTTCCCGGCTTGCAGGTGGAGCAGGCCATGTCACACCGGCGCCCAAAAGCAAAAACCCTCCTCCGGCAATCCGGAGAAGGGTTTTATGGGGAAGTCTGGCGTTGACCTACTTTCTCACACGGTGAAGTGCAATATCATCGGCGCGGTCTCGTTTCACGGTCCTGTTCGGGATGGGAAGGGGTGGTACCAAGACGCTATGGACACC
>JBIJDJ010000202.1:0-5474 GCA_044344175.1 Sulfuritalea sp. | reverse complement strand
TCCGAGCTCAAAGCCCATCACGTCAGCCAACTGCTGGAGATGGCGGCCGCCAATAACATCGAAAACGCCAACCGGCTGCGCAAACAGGACCTGATGTATGCGCTGCTGAAGAACGAAGCCAGGAAAGGCGAAACCATCTTCGGCGACGGCGTCCTTGAAATCCTGCCCGACGGCTTCGGCTTCCTGCGCGCTCCCGAGTGCTCCTACCTCGCCAGCACCGACGACATCTACATCAGCCCGAGCCAGGTGCGCCGCTTCAACCTGCGTTCCGGCGACACCATCGAAGGCGAGATTCGCGCACCCAAGGAAGGCGAGCGCTATTTCGCGCTGGTCAAGGTGGATCGCGTCAATGGCGAGTCGCCCGAGGCGTCGAAGCACAAGATCCTGTTCGAGAACCTGACCCCGCTGCATCCGACCGAGCACATGCTGATCGAGCGCGACATCCGCAGCGACGAAAACATCACCAGCCGCGTAATCGACATGATCGCGCCGATCGGCAAGGGCCAGCGCGGCCTCATCGTGTCGCCGCCCAAGGCCGGCAAGACCGTGCTGATGCAGCACGTCGCCCACGCCATCACCAGCAACCATCCGGATGTCATCCTGATCGTCCTGCTGATCGACGAACGGCCCGAGGAAGTCACGGAAATGACCCGCACGGTCAAGGGCGAAGTCGTCGCCTCGACCTTCGACGAACCGGCCACGCGTCACGTCCAGGTTGCCGAAATGGTCATCGAAAAGGCCAAGCGCCTGGTCGAGCACAAGCGCGACGTGGTCATCCTGCTCGACTCCATCACCCGCCTTGCGCGCGCCTACAACACCGTGCAACCGGCCTCGGGCAAGGTCCTCACCGGCGGCGTGGACGCCAACGCCCTGCAAAAGCCCAAGCGCTTCTTCGGCGCCGCGCGAAATATCGAGGAAGGCGGCTCGCTGACCATCATCGCCACGGCCCTGATCGAAACGGGTTCGCGCATGGACGACGTGATCTACGAGGAATTCAAGGGCACCGGCAACATGGAAATTCACCTCGACCGCAAGATGGCCGAGAAACGCGTCTATCCGGCGATCAACGTCAATCGTTCCGGTACGCGTCGCGAGGAACTCCTGCTGGTCCCGGCCGTACTGCAGAAAATGTGGATCCTGAGGAAGCTGCTGTACAACATGGACGACATGGAAGCCACGGAATTCCTGGTGGACAAGGTCAAGGCGACCAAAAACAACGGCGAGTTCTTCGACGCCATGCGCCAGCGCTGATTGCGCATCGCCGCAAATTAGCGGATAATCCCGCCCTCTGTCGGTTCGCCAAATCCACGAGCCGCGCCTGCAACGAAAGGACCATGAAATGAAAGACGCCATTCACCCGAAGTACGCCGAGATTGAAGTAACCTGCAGTTGCGGCAACAAGTTCACCACACAATCAACCAGCATCAAGCCGCTGCACATCGAAGTCTGTTCCGCCTGCCATCCGTTCTATACCGGCAAGCAGAAGATCGTCGACACCGCCGGCCGTGTGGAACGCTTCCGCCAGAAGTACAGCAAGAAGGCCGCCTGACCCGGCGCCGACGCTTCATGATGTCAAAGAAGGCAGCCCCGCCGGCTGCCTTTTTTTATGTCCAGCCCTTTGGGCTGGACGGTATCCGCTTGCGGGGTATGCCTCCGCTGGAGGCGCGGACGGTATCGCCGGCCATGGCACTGGTAAACTCGCAACGTGCCCGAACTGACTGACCCTCCCCCCAGACCCGCGCCGATTCTGTCGCGCTACGCCGCAGTGTTGCTCTGCGGCATCTGGCTGTTAACCGGAGTCATCGGCCATGAACCGTGGAAACCCGAGGATGCCCTGCATCTCGGTGTCGCCTTCGGCATGTCCGGCGGCGACTGGCTGGTACCGCGCATCGCCGGCGACCCCTGGCTGGTTTCGCCGCCGCTGTATCACTGGGTAGCAGCGCTGTGCGGCAAGCTGCTGGGCTGGCTGCTGCCTTGGCATGATGCCGCGCGCCTCGCTTCGACGCTGTTCGCTGCCGCCTTTCTCGCGGTTCTCTGGCGCATCGCGCAGCGGCAGATGGCGCCGAGCCCGGCGCTGGCCGCTCCCCTGCTTGCCATCGGCACGCTGGGCCTGCTGGTGCCGCTGCACGAGGCCCAGCCGGCCATCGTCGCGCTGACCGGTTTTGCCGTTTCGCTCTGGGGCCTGCAGGTCTGGCGCGACGAGCCGCTGCGCGGCGGGGCGATGTTCGGCGCCGGAATCGGCATCGGCTTTCTCGGCACCGGGGTCGATAGCGTCGCCATCCAACTGGCCACCGGCATCCTGGTGGTGCTGCACCCGGCGTGGCGCATCCGCGGCAGTGCCCGCGCCTGGCTGGTCGCCGCGGTCATCGCGCTGATACTGATCCTGCCGTGGCCTTTCCTGCTCTGGCAGCAGTCCCCTGCGCTGTTCGACATCTGGTGGACCGTCGAAGAGGCCAGCCTGACACAGCGCGACGGATTCAATCGCCATCACCTTGCACTTCTGGCCTGGGCCAGCTGGCCCGTGCTGCCGCTGGCCTTGTGGAGCCTCTGGCTGGAGCGGCGGCATCTGCTCAAGCCCGAGACCGTCTTGCTGCTGGCAGCGACGGCATGCGCCCTGCTCGTGTTTTTTACCGGTACCCCCACCCGATCGATTGCGCTCTTCCCCGCGCTCGTCCCGCTCACCCTGCTCGCCGCGTCTGCCGCGAGCAGGCTGCGACGCGGAGCCGCCAACGCCTTCGACTGGTTCGGCATGATGACCTTCACCCTGGCCGCGGCGCTGATCTGGCTGGGCGGCATTGCGATCCGCACCGGTGAGCCCGTGCGGATCGCCAAAAACCTTGCCAGGACCGCCCCCGGTTTCATTGCCGAGGTCTCTCTGTATCCGATCCTGATCGCGATCGCCGTCAGCGTCGGCTGGGTCGCTGTCATGCTGCTCACGCCGCGCTCGCCGTGGCGGGCGGCGGCGCGCTGGTGCATCGGCCTGGCGACTATCTGGGTCCTGGTGGCGGCGCTCCTGCTGCCCTGGATCGATTACGGGAAAAGTTACCGTGGCATCAGCGCCGACTTTCGCAATGCGCTGGGCAGCCAACCCGGCTGCATCGTGCGGCGCGGCCTCGGCCTGGCACAACGCGCCTCGCTCGATTACTACAACGGCATCCGCACCGTCGGAGCCAACCCCTCCGGGAACTGCCGCTACCTGATCATGCAGACCGGCCCGCGCAGCGAAAAAGACCTGCCCGGCTGGACGCTGATCCGCGAAGCTTCGCGCCCCGGCGACAAGAGCGAACAATTGCGGCTGTATCGCCGCGGCAAGTGATCAGAGCTTGAGAAAATGCTCGCGGTAGTACTTCAGCTCCTCGATCGACTCGAGGATGTCCGCCAGCGCCTCGTGCTTGCCGTGCTTCTTGAGGCCCTTCGCCACTTCCGGCTTCCAGCGCTTGCACAATTCCTTGAGGGTCGACACGTCGAGGTTGCGGTAATGGAACCAGTCCTCGAGCTTCGGCATGTAGCGCGCCATGAAGCGCCGGTCCTGGCAAATCGAGTTGCCGCACATCGGCGTCGTCGCGCGCGGCACGTGGCGGCGCAGAAATTCCAGCGCCTGCGCTTCGACTTCGGCCTCGGTCATGATCGAGGACTTGACCCGCGCCGTCAGGCCGGACTTGCCATGAGTCTTGGTATTCCACTCATCCATCGCGTCGAGAACCTCGTCAGGCTGATGTATGACCCAGACCGGCGCCTCGGCAACGATGTCGAGGTTCGAGTTGGTGACCACCATCGCCAGTTCTATGATGCGATCGCTGTCCGGATTGAGGCCGGTCATTTCCATGTCCAGCCAGACGAGCGCGTTCTGATCCTGTGCCATAATTTTATTTATCCTATTAACTATTTGTTTTAATTAGCTTTTAATTTATGCGTCAGGAACAAATACACACATTAATACACACAATTTTGATCGTCGCTTGAAGACATGCAAAAAATATATTCTACCTCGTGAGTTTGCGAGGCCTTTTCAGCTTCTTCAAAGATGCGGCCGCAGTTTCAGCACCAAATCAACTTTCTGACTCGGCACCCCCTGCTACTCTCGCTACTCTTGCTACCGATCAGCGTTCGCACCGGGCGACGGTAGCAAGAGTAGCAACAGTAGCAACACCCTCTGATGTCGAAATCCTATGGTCCACGCTCAATCCATCTCAGTCAGCAACGCCGGATTGATCACTACACTCCGCCGGCGACCGTCTTCCTCCATCCGCGCCCGCCCGCGCTCGGCGAGGATGGCAAGCGCTGCGCGCAGGTCGCGGCTGTCCCGGACGCAATTCGGACCGTATTGGTAGATCCGCTTCGTCGGCACACGATCAGTTCCGCTGGCCTGCGCTTCGCCGCGCAGCCAGGAATCGAGCCGGATCGCCGCCGCCAGCGAGGGCGGCGTGTCCAGATCGGCGAGCAGGCGCCGTGCTTCGTTCAAGTGCCAGCCCACGATGCAGGCCGCGGCGCGGATTTCCTCAGACGTGATCGTTCCGCTCGCGCCATGCTCCAGCACGTGGAACAAAGCTGCCAGCCGCGCGACGTTCTCCGCCGCCTTGGCCGCAACATCGCGCACGCTGCGGAATGCGCCTCGCGCGCCGAGTTCGCCCTCGACCTCATCGTGAAAGCGTATCCACTCGGCACGTGCCTGCGGCGACAGATCCAGCACCGCCGGGGTGAGGCAGCCCTGCACGTCGGTGGCAAGCGGTTGCGCGAGCAGCTCGCGAATGCGCGCTTGGAACAGCATTACCTGCGGCATCGCCTCGGGCGCCGGGCGGTAGGCGCGCGTGCCCTGCGTGCTGCCGGGCCAGGCGATCAGGAAGCGCGCGATGAATCCGGTGCCGCGCGGCAGCGTGCCGGCACGCTCCAGGAAGCCGCGCAATGCCTCGGGCTGAAGCATCAGCCCGAAGGTGAGCCGCCGACCGCGCAACACGAAGGAGGGCTTGGAGCGCCGGTCGATCGCCATCTCGCCGCCGTCCCACAGCACGTTGAGGAGCGCCAGATTGCGCAGGATCGTGTCCTGGCCCATGCCGTGCGCACCGAACACCGCGCCGGCCTCGGCCGAGAGCACCCCGCCGCTCGGCCAGCCGGTGGCCAGCGCATGGGCAAGCGCCTCCGGGGTCGCATCGGCATAGAGCAGTCGCGGGACCAGTGGCGGCTGCGGCGCATCGCCCACCAGTGCCTCAAGTTCGCGTTCCTCGCTCCCCGTGTCCTGCGCCCGGCGCCGCTTGTGCTTGATCGCATCGAGGATGCCGGCCTTCTTCGCCTCGAACACGGCCGCGGCCGCTTCGAGCTTCGCGATCTCGGGAGACATCTCCTGCCGCCGCCCGGTTTCCCAGTCGCGCAATGCCGGGCCGAAGATCGCATCGCAGGTGGTCTTGCGTTCCCCGGAGTCGGCGACCGCCAGCAGATACAGGGAAATGGGGCCCACGAGCTGGTGATCGCGGCGCACG
>JBIJDJ010000041.1:0-18068 GCA_044344175.1 Sulfuritalea sp. | reverse complement strand
TGCTGGCCCTGGCCTTCGGTGCGCGCGCCTGGGTGGATTTCCTGCTGATCCTCGTGGTGACCGCTTTTGTCCTGGTGGCCGAAATCTTCAACAGCGCGATCGAGGCCCTCTGCGATTTCGTCGAAACGCGCCACAACGAGAAGATCAAGGTCATCAAGGACATCGCCGCCGCCGGCGTCGGCATTGCGATCTTCGCCTGGTTCATCGTGCTCGGCGTCGAACTGAGCCGCCTGCTTGACCTTGCGCTGCCGTGATTTCCGGCTTCACTCCAGCAGCGATGCGATTCCGCTGGCCTGTATGGCCTCGACCGCGGGATGCTGGATCCGCCGTTGGGTGACAATTGCATACCAGCTTTCACGGACATCGGCCAGCGCACCGAGCGAGCGAGCGCCGAACTGCGCCAGGATATCGGCATGCATTCCCGATGGTGCAGGAAACAGGCCGAGCCCAACGCGGCCGAAAGTCTTCAGCAGGGCGCTGTCGGAAAACTCGCCTACTACTTCCGGTTTCAGGTTGTGCCGGGCGAACCAGGCGTCGATGGCGCCGCGCAGCGGATTGCTGCGCACCGGAAGCAGCATCGGCGCGCCGTTCAATTGTCGCGGAAAGTCTGCGGCATAGTGCCCATGCAGCCGATCGGCGGCGTAAAGGTCAATGCCGACCGTGCCGAGCAGCCTGGACTGGAGTTTCAGATGAGCGTCGGTCGGCGCCGAGCGATCTGTCAAGACCAGGTCGAGCCTGTTCAGCGCCAGTTCGGCAAGCAGGTACTCGAAATTGCCTTCGATGCATTCAAGGCGCATCGACAGTGGCGCCTGCAGCACCGGCTGGAGCAGGCGGAAGGCAACCAGTTTGGGTACGGCCTCGCTCAAGCCCACGGCAAAGCGACGGCGTCCCGAAGCGTGATCGGCCACGGCGTGGCGCAGCCGCTCGCCTAGTAGAAAAATCTGGTCGGCATAGTCCAGCGCCGCGCGCCCGGCCTCGGTCAGCATCAGGGAGCGCCCCTGCGGTGCGAACAAGGCCTGCCCCAGTTGCCGCTCGAGTAAGCCGAGCTGGGTGCTGATGGTCTGCACCGAGAGATTCAGCCGTTCCGCCGCGCGGGTAATGCTGCCTTCCTTGGCGACTGCCCAGAAGTAAAGCAGGTGGCGAAAATTGAGGTCGTCGGGGCTCATCAACTGTTCCAATAATTGGGACTATTGTATCCATAAATATCCATTTATCGGAAGCTAACCATTCAGTAAAGTGCCTTCCATCCGCAGCAAACCTGCTGCGGCAGACAAGCAAGGAGACAGCACATGATCACCCTCAACGACTGCAAGGCATTTTGCGATGCCGACCCGGCCACTGTGGCGCGCGTGGCGCGGCAGGAGCAACTACAGGAAATACTGGCGATCGCCTGTGCGCAAAGCCGGCTGATGAAAGCCCGGCCGCTCCTTGCCCGGCATCCGATCACCCCAGCCCCCGCTACCTGCGTACCGCAGCGTCTGGCCGCCTGAGGACCGACACATCATGATGACCATGCAAGCCAGGGAAAGCCTTTCCCCGATCAAGCATCCGGGCCACCCGCTACGGACCTACCCGGTCGACAGCCCGCGTGCCGAGGCGCGCCTCATCGTCCTGGCGCTCCTCGCCGACGGGCGGGTGGATGCCGCCGAGCTCGACGGCCTCGCGAAATACCAGACCTTTGAAGAACTGGGCATAAGCCGCGACGACTTTTTTCAGGTGCTCTACGATTTCTGTGCCGACGCCGCCGGGCTGCCCGAGGGCAGCGGCAATTACCTGATGTCTCCGGCGCTTCTGGACAACCTGTTCGCCGAGGTTGGCAACGCAGGAGAACGGCAGAAACTGATACGCCTGATCTTTGACGTGATTCGCAGCGACGGGCATCTGGCCGAAAGCGAGGCTTGGCTGATCTGGAGCGCAATTGATACGTGGCGGCTGCGGCTGGACGACGGCATCGAGTACCGCCCTCGAGCGGCGGCCTTCAGGCAAAGGGGCCGACAGCGGAAGGTTGCATTCGACCCGATGTTGAACCCAGTTTGACCTGTGATAGTTCGGTGCCATCAAATCAATAGTTGCCCTTTTAGTCGACCTTACTACCCTGAAACTGTCGCAACCGAAGAGAGATAAGTCATGAACACCCTTAATGAACTTTGTGTCCTTGCAGAACGTACCGGATCGGCAAGCTTCCCGCTCCGGCAGGCTTGCGCGCATCCGCGCTCGGCAACTGACCTGCAACCGTTGCCGGTGCCGAACAGTGAGTCCGCATTCGACTCGTCATGGGAGGCAGTGATGCCTGAGGCAACGGCGGCTTCCCGCGCTAGCAAATAACAACAAGGAGTTAATGATGTCCGCACTCATCAATGGTTTTGACGGCGACGGAATCGTGACGGCTAACCGCGTCATCTTGCGCCCGGAATTCACGGTCGATGACCTGGAAATGCGGGTGGCTGAAATGTGCGAGAACGTCAAGACATACCACTCCGACACCGGCTTCATCGGCGGATTTGTGGTCTTGAACACCGGACAGATTTCCAACGAAGGATCTACGGTCGGCCAAGCCGTTGCCTCGCCGCTGAGGGATCGCGAGGCACTCATCGTAACCTTCTGGAAGTCGCTCGAAGAGCATGAGCAGAGCCATCGTTCGGAGACCTTCCAGCCGCTGTTCCGGCGTGTCCTCGAACTTTGCGAGAACGGCAACGAGGAGATCGCCTATCGCATGCTCTGGTCCGGTCGAGCCTACACTCCCGACGAGGCCACTGACGCTCGGGCGGCAAAGGAGCGCTACCGCAAGGCTGCGTAGTCGCCGCCTTGTCAAGCACAAGACAATCGCCGACTCCAAGCGGACCTTCGCGGGCGGGGACCTCGAAAGCGAGAAGCCGCCAAACTAGACATCGGCATTTCCGACCTCGACCGCGCCAGAATCGCGCGAGGGCTGTCCGGCCTGCTGGCCGATAGCTATACGCTCTACCTGACGACGCACAACTTTCACTGGAACGTCACCGGGCCGATGTTCAACACCCTGCACCTGATGTTCATGGGCCACTACACCGAACAGTGGAATGCGCTCGACCAGATCGCCGAACGCATCCGCGCCCTCGGCCACCCGGCGCCTACAAGGAGTTCGTCAAGCTGGCCTCGATCCGCGAAGTCGAAGGCGTGCCCAAGGCGATGGACATGGTGCGCATTCTCGTCGCCGCGCAGGAAGCCACCGCGCGCACGGCGCGCAAGCTGTTCCCGCTGGCCGACAAAGCCAACGACCAGCCGACCGCCGACCTGCTGACACAGCGCATCGAGGTGCATGAGAAAACCGCCTGGATGCTGCGCAACCTGCTTGAAGAATAAGCGGCAGCGCACCAGAATACGGCGCTGGCGACACGGCGCGGGAAATTTCGCAAAGCACTGCTTCGCTCCTGCGCCGGTCGGCCGACTATGCAGGGCCAGCCGAACGATTCAGCCAATCTGTTGCATCCACCGGTTGAATCCACGCCATGTTTGCCTCATTCAGCAGGTTCGCGCAAGTCGGGTCAAATTGCACCGCAGCAGGCTTGCTTGTGTCAGTTGGAACGGCCGGTGTACCTCCGAAACCAACCCTTCAAAGCGAATGCCAATAGCATGCTTAATGCCCGCTCCCTCTGCGTAACAGCCGCCCAAGTAACAGGCTCTCAATGACCGCCTCGGCCGATGACCGACCATCCGCATAAGACGCAATTTGGATCTGCCCGAGCATGAAAGTCGGTGCTGGCGGGACGGCGATCAGGCCAGCATCAATGGAATCAAAGGCGCCAGGTCCGACGCGATCCCCGCATGCGACAATCGCCGCATGCCCGCCGCCCTGCCCTTGCGCCACTTCCTGCTCGCGCTTGCCGTGGTCGCCGTCTGGGGCATCAATTTCGTGGTCATCAAGTTCGCGCTGGGGCAACTGCCGCCGCTCTTGATGGCGGCCTTGCGCTTCGGCCTGGTGCTGTTCCCTGCCTTGTTTTTCGTTGCGCGCCCGGCGGTACGCCTGGGCAACCTGGCGCTGTATGGCTTCCTGATCGGGGGCTGCCAGTTCGGCCTGCTCTATGTCGCGATGAACGGCCACATTTCGCCGGGGCTGGCCTCGCTGGTGATCCAGGTGCAGGTGTTTTTCACCATCGGTCTGGCGATGCGCCTTGCCGGCGAACGGGTGCGCCGCTTCCAGTGGTTCGCCCTGCTGCTGGCATCAGCGGGAATTGCCATCATCATCCTGCATGCCGACGGCAGCACCACGCCGCTGGGCTTGTTCCTGGTGCTGCTGGCGGCGCTGGCCTGGGCCGGCGGCAACATCGCGGCGAAACAGGGGGCGCCGGCCAACATGCTGGCCTACGTGGTGTGGTCCAGCGCCTTTGCCCTGCCGCCGCTGATCGCGCTCTCGCTGTGGCTTGAGGGCTGGGCCGCGATCTCGGCGGCGCTGCAGACGGCCGATGCCGCGGCCTGGGCGGCGGTGGCCTGGCAGGCCTGGGGAAATTCGCTGTTCGGCTACGCGGCCTGGGGCTGGCTGCTGGCGCGCCACCCGGCGGCGACGATCACGCCGATGGCATTACTGGTGCCGGTGTTCGGCATGGGCGCCGCGACGCTCATGCTGGACGAATCGCTGCCACCCTGGAAGCTGGCGGCTGCCGCACTGGTGATGACGGGCCTGGCGCTCAACCTGCTGTGGCCGCGACTGCGCGCGGCCTTGATCTGAAAAGAGGCGATCGAAAAGTCGGCGCCGGCGATACGGCGCTCAAGCCGGCGCCGGCAGGCCCGGGGCGGAGGAAGGCGAAACCCTGACGCCGCCACGGGCCGGCCGGTGATGGCCGGCACCGGCGATCAGGCGGCCAGCCGGGTAGCGGGACGCGCGCGGCGCCTGGCGACGACCTTCTTCGCGGCCTGCTTGCGCACGGCGCGCTTCGCAGCCATCCTGCGTTCGCGGGTCAGCTCGACCACCTGCGCCGAAACCCGCTGCAGACCCTTGCCGAACAGATCGACGCCGTATTGCGCGGGGGCGGCCAGGCCCACCTTGTCCAGCACCGGCATGACGCGCTGATCGAGCGCCTGCTCGACGGCATCCCATGCCGCGACCGATTTGTCGTTGGCCGCGGCCACCGTGTTCTTCAGCAGCCGGATGTTTTGCGTGGCCAGGTTGCCGACCGTCGCGCCCAGCACGACCCACACCTTCCTGCCCTGGTCGCGGACGACGTAGAGCACGTTCATGTTGGCCGAATGGACATTGGCGGCGGCTTCCTGCATCGCGACCACGACCGGATTGGCGGCCAGTTTCTTCGGGAGCAGCTTTTTGGTCTTCAGCATGATTATTCCTTTCATCGTTCTTGGGCCGGCCAGGGGGCCGGTCTTCCAACGCACGCACTCTAGCGGCCCGGCCTAGAGCGGACACCCTAAACCCCTAGTGTAGTGTTGCATTCTGTTTGGCACTTAAGCGGCTATTGGCGCGAATGACCTTTTGCAGGATATCGCGGGCGCTCTTGGTCCAGATGAACGGCTTGGGTTTGGTGTTGTGGTGAGCGATGTACTCATCGATGGCGCCAATCAATTCCGGCACACTTGTGAAAACGCCGCGACGCAGGCGCTCGGTGGTGATGTCGCGGAAGAATCGCTCGACCATGTTCAGCCACGACGCCGATGTCGGCGTGAAGTGCATATTGAAGCGAGGATGCTTGGCCAGCCAGTCCTGCACGACGGGATGTTTGTACGTGGCGTAGTTGTCAGCGATCAGATGCAGCGTCTTGCCCTTGGGCGTCTCGCGGTCGATCTTGCGCAGAAACTTCAGCCACTCGGCGTGGGTGTGACGCTGCTGGCATTGGCCGATGACCTGACCGTCCAATACATTGAGTGCGGCGAATAGCGTGGTGGTGCCATGGCGCTTGTAGTCGTGCGTCATGGTCGCGGCGCGCCCCTTCTTGAGCGGCAGTCCGGGCTGGGTGCGGTCCAGTGCCTGTACCTGGCTCTTCTCGTCGCAGCACAGCACCAGCGCGTGCTCGGGTGGCGACATGTACAGACCGACGATGTCTTCGAGCTTCTCGACGAAGTGCGGATCGCGCGAGACCTTGAAGCCGCGCACGACATGAGGTTTCAGGCCGTTGGCACGCCAGTGCCGCGAAACGCTCGCTGCGCTCACGCCAAGCTCAGCGGCCATCGTGCGTGTACTCCAGTGCGTGGCTGCTTCGGGTTTGGTCTGCGTAGTCAGTTCCACCAGCCGCGCCACATCCACCTTCGCCGGTGGTGCCCCGCGCGGCAGGTCTCGCTCTATGCCGGCCAGTCGCGACTCGGCGTACCGTTCACGCCAGCGTGCGACTTGCACTCGGCCCACACCCAACTGCTGCGCGATGGCCTTGTTCTGCATCCCGCCCGCGGCCAGCAGCACGATGTGCGCACGTTGTGCAAGCCTCACGCTCGACAGCTTGGAACGCACCAGCTTCGCCAATTCGGCATGCTCTTCGTGGGTCAGCACGATCTCGGGGGCAACTCGCATTTACTTCTCCACTCTGCACGTATTGTGCATTGGAGAAGCGGGATTGCTATAAGTTCCCTCAAGATAGCAACACTACACTAGGCGATACCCTCTAGATTCACGGGCCGCGGGCCGGTCCCGCCGGCGCGACATTAGCCAGGTGCGCTCCTGCCGCGTCAAGGACGGTAAACTCTTCCTGTCGCTGATGGCCGATGGCGGCTGTCACGTGTGGCTGACTTGCCCGGAGTGTTCGAAAAAGGAGTTTCCCGATGAAAGCGTTTCTGCTGGCCGGCGCCATCGCGCTGGCCACCTTCGTATCCACCGCATGGGCCGGCATCGAGACCCGGCCGGTGCAGTTCAAGGCGGGTGCAAGCACCGCAACGATCAAGGGCACGCTCAAGGGCGACCAGACCATCGATTACTCGCTGCGCGCCAAGGCCGGGCAGATCATGAGCGTGAGCTTCAAAACCAGCAATGCGAGTTCGTATTTCAACGCGCTGCCGCCGGGCTCGACCGGCGAGGCGATCTTCATCGGCTCGAGCTCCGGCAACGAGTGGACCGGCACACTGCCCGCCGACGGCGAATACAGGATACGCACCTACCTGATGCGCAATGCCGCGCGTCGCAACGAGAAAGCCAGCTTCACCCTGACTGTCGGCCTCGCGGCTGCCGCCTCCGCGGCCGGCGCACTCGGCACGGCCCCGGCCAGCGACGCCAAGGTGAAGGGGACGCCGTATCACGCCACGGGCATGCTGCCCTGTTCGGCGGGGAAGGAAGCGCCCGGCGCGAAGCAATGCGAATTCGGCGTCATCCGCGGCAAGCCGGGCAACGCCGAGGTACACGTGACCTATCCCGGCACCTACAAACGCGTGCTGACCTTCATCGGCGACAAGGTAAGCGCGGATGGCGGCGCCAAGGTCAAGGCCGCCAAGAGCGGCGACATGTGGTCGGTCGAGGTCAACGCTTACGAGCACTACCGGATTCCCGAGGCGGTGATCAACGGCGGCTGATCGAAAGTCGGCGCTGGCACTACGGCAACAAGGCCGGCGCCCTCGAGGTGCGCCGACACCAAGCGGGTGCGCCGACACCAAGCGGGTGCGCCGGCACCAAGCGGCCGGGCTGCCCGGCGTCGAAGTGGCTGACGCTGGCGCCCGACGAGACGGCGAGGCCCGTCGGGGCAGGCGGATTCCGGCGCCCCGAAAGCCCTTGGAGTACCGGAAATCCATTCATTCCCGAAATATGCGCGTCGGCTATTGGTGGGATAATTCGGCAACTTGACAATCGGGTCACGCTTGAAATGACGGAAAAAGACGCCGCAACGCTGGCGAAGCTGATTGCCGGCTGCCGCGAACAAATGGAAAGCGACTTGTCCGAACTGTTCGAGGAACTCGGGCCTGCGCTGAGCCAGAAAACCGCCGAGCGCGAAAACACCAGCCAGGACCTGCCCCAACGCATCGCCGCCGGCACCCTGAAGCTCGCGCTGCACCAGCACTGGGACAAGGTGGCGGCGGCATTGATAGCCAGTCTTGCCGAGCGTGCCCGGCAGGCGGCGAAGCCGGGCGACGGCTATGGCGACGGCTACGGCGACGCGAGAGCGCTGAAAATCGCAACCGATGCCGAACTCGCCCTGCAGTTGGCCGCACACGAGGTCCTCGAGCGCCTGACCGTGGCCTGCCGCGAAGAGACCAACGCGCTGGAACGGCGGATTTCCTACATGGTGCTGCGCAGCGCCATGAAACAGGGTGACAAGACGTTCAAGGTCGCGTCACTGTGGCCCTGCATCGAGGCTGCCTGCGCCGAGGTGACCGACGACGCGGCGGCAGGCACCCTGCTGCTGCAACTGGTCGGCGAGCGCCTCGCTACGGAACTGCCCCAGCTCTATCGCGTCGTCAACGAATCACTGATCGACGCCGACATCCTGCCGCGCCTCAAGCGCAGCTACCGGGAGTTGACACTGGTCGACCCCCAGGAGGCAGCCGCCGAATCGGCCAGGATGGCGAGTGCCCTCGACCGCTTGGTGAAGGCGCGCACCAAGGACGGCGAAGGCGCCGCCACCGGACCAGGCGACGGCAATCTGGAACTCTTCGACTCGATGAAGACGCTGCAGACGGCGCCGTCGCAGGCCCCCGCCGGCACCCATGCCAACCTCGTGCGCATGGCGCGCGACAGCGGCGCCGCGCGCGACGTACGCCCGCAGGAAGCCGTCACGCTGGACATCGTCGCCGAACTGTTCGACCTGCTGTTCGGCGACCCGCACGTCGCGGAAGGCATCAAGGGGTTGGTAGCCCGCCTGCAGACCACGGTGCTGAAGGCGGCGATGCTCAACAAGAGCTTCTTCGCCGATCGCAGGCACCCGGCGCGGCGCTTTCTGGACAGCATCTCGACCATCGCCATCCGCTGGGGCAAGGTGGTCAATGCCGACGACCCCTTCTATCTGAAGTTGTCGGAACTCGTCGACAGGATCCAGACCACCTACGACGGCGACATGGCAGTGTTCGACGCCGCGAACGCCGAGCTCGATGCCTTCCTCGCCGAGCGCGAGAAGATCGAGGAGCAGCAGGACCGCGAACTGGCCGACGCCGTGCACGCCCGCGAGGAGGAAATCCGCCTCACCCGCGCGGCCCAGATGCGCGCGCAAAGGGCGGCGAACCAGTGCATCGAGAGGCTGCTGGGGCCGCTGGTGCCGCGCGAGATAGAGGAGTTCCTGCGCAGCTACTGGCGCGACGTGATCCAGGGAAGGATTTCGCAGTCCGGGGAGGACGGCGTGCCCACCAAAGAGGCCCTGCAGACGGTCGTCGCGCTGATATGGGCCGTGACGCCGAAGCACGATCCGGAGGAACGCAAACGACATGCCGCCGCACTGCCCGGGCTGGTGAAGAAGCTCAATGCGGGCTTCGACGAGATCGGCGCCGCGCCCGACGAGCGCAAGACTTTCATGGACGCGCTGGTCGACCTGCAACTCGCCGCGCTGCGCGCAGAAAAGCAGAAGCTCCCCGCCGCCAAGGCCAAGTCGATGCCGGCGCCGGAGGAAAAGCCGCCCGCCCGCGGCGCGGGACCGACCCTGCAGATCAGCCATGCCACCAGTACCGGTGTCCGCGTGCAGGACATCTCGCTCCCCGGCGCCGGCGAGCTCGACGCGGATAACACGCCGGATCGCGCCGACCTGCGTCGCGTGAGGCAACTCGTGCGCGGCGACTGGGTCGATTTCGTCACGGCAGGACAAAGCCGCCGCGAGCGCCTGACATGGATCAACCCCAGCCGGACGATGTTCCTCTTCACCAACAGCGCTTCGGCCTGCGCCATTTCCATCACGCCGGAAGCCTTGGCGGTGCGCCTGAGGAACCAGACCGTGCGCATCGTGTTGCCAGACCGGCCGATGTTCGAGCGCGCCATTCACGGCGCCATCCATTCGCTGGACAAGCGCGCCTGAAACCCTGACGCAGCCGCGGGCCTGCCGGTGGCGGCCGGGGCAGGACCCGGGCCGGATGATCTTCCGGGTCGACTCGAATTCCCGCATGCGACAATTGCCGCATGCATTCCACTTTTCCATTGCGCCACGTCCTGTTCTCACTTGCTGTCGCCGGCATGTGGTTGTGCCCGGGGCTGGCTTCCGCCCAGGCGCCGGCGCCGGTTGCCGGCCTGTCGCTGCCGGCCAGCTTTGTCGGCGTCGTGCCCTGCGCCGATTGTGCAGGCATTGCCCAGACCCTGACACTGCGCGAGGACGGCCTCTATCGCCTGCGCCGCACCTACCTGGGCCGGCCCGGCAATCCGGTTTCGGAAGTCGGCCACTGGCGCGTTGATGTCGACGGCAGGCTGCTGTTGCGCCGCGGCCCGGAGCTGAGCCTGTTCGTGATCGACAATGCCGATACGCTGCGGCAGCTCGACCGCGCCGGCCGGCCGATCCGCTCCGCGCTGAACTACAGCCTGCGCCGCACGGCGCGGGTCGATGCGGTGGACGAATCGCTGCGCTGGCGCGGCGAGATGATCTACATGGCGGATGCCGCCACGCTCACCGACTGCGCCAGCGGCGTGCGCTGGCCCATCGCCATGACCGCGGACTACCTGGCGCTGGAGCGCGCCTACGTCCATGCGCGCACGGCGCCCGGCGAGCCGGTGCTGGTCGCCTTCGACGGCAGGTTGGTCGTGATGCCGGGCATGGAAGGCCCGCCGCGCGAACACATGGTGGTGGAAAGTTTCGCCGCAGCGGAGCCGGGCCGGCGCTGCCATCCTCCCGAGGGCCCGCGGGCGACGCTGACGAATACCTACTGGAAGCTGACCGTGCTGGCCGGCGCCAGGATCACCCTGCTGCCGGAGCAGACGCGCGAGGTGCGCATCACGCTGGACGACGAACAGGTGCTGGCCCGCTTCGCAGCCATCTACCTGCAATGAGCTGGCTGGACAGGATTTCCTACCCCTTGCTGATCGTCGCGGCGGTGTTCATGCTCGGCGCGCCCTTCGTGCCCGAGCCGCATCTGGTCGAGAAGGCGCGCATGCTGGCGGAAGGCCGGCTGACACGGCCGCTGGATATCTTTGACGTGTTCTGGCATTTGGCACCGGCCGTTCTGCTCGGCCTCAAGCTCGCCGCCGGCAGGAAGCCGAAAGCACCCGACTGAGCCCGGCCCGGGCGCCGACGCGGTCCTGCCTCGCCACGATGCGCCGCAGGTTAAGATCGTCGCCCTGCGGATGCGTGTCGGTCGACGTGCCGCGGCCTTGCCCCCAACACCCGCACTTTCAGGAATACGACCATGGCGAACATTGCATTTCTCGGCACCGGCCTGCTCGGCGCCGCCTTTGCGGAAGCGGCGGCAAAACGCGGCGACAGCGTCACGGTTTGGAACCGCTCGACGGACAAGGCGCATGCCCTGGCCCCGTTCGGCATCACGGTCGCCGCGACGCCGGCCGACGCGGTGCGCGGTGCCGCCCGCGTGCATCTGACCGTCAAGGACGACGCGGTGGTAGACGAGGTCATAGCGGCCTTGCGCCCCGGGCTTGCCCCCGGCGCGGTGCTGATCGACCACAGCACCACCCTGCCCGCGCTTACCGTGCAACGTGCGGCAGCACTGGCGGCGGCCGGGCTGAAGTTCCTGCACTGCCCCGTATTCATGACGCCACTCATGGCACGCAACGCCAAAGGCTCGATGCTGGCCGCAGGGCCGGCCGCGGTGTTCGAATCAGTGCAGGCGGATCTCGCAGCGATGACGGTGCGCCTCGAATACCAGGGCGAGCGCAGCGACCTCGCGGCGGCGAAAAAGCTCTTCGGCAATGCGCTGATCCTCAGCCTGGCGGCGGCGATGGCCGACGTACTTACCCTGGCCCGGGCCAGCGACGTCGACGGGCAGGAGGCGATCGAGCTGATGGAACTGCTCGACCTCAACATGATGGTGGCGACGCGCGGCGCGAACATGGCGCGCGGCGATTTCACGCCGAGCTTCGAACTGGCCATGGCACGCAAGGACGTCGGCCTGATGCTGGAGACGGCCGGACCGCGGCCCCTGGCGCTGCTGCCCGGCATCGCCGCGCGCATGGACCAGTTGCTGGCTGCCGGGCATGGCGCCGCCGACGCCAGCGTCATTGCCATCGACGCCGTGGCGCGCTGAACGAAAGGAAATGCCATGGTGCTGCTCGAATTTTCCATGTCGCCGTTTGCCAGGGGCGAAAGCCTGAGCCCCTATGTCGCACGCTCTCTGGACATCATCGACAAGAGCGGCCTGCCCTACCAGCTCACACCGATGGGCACCATCATCGAAGGCGAATGGGCCGAGGTGATGGCGGTGGTCACGGCCTGCTTCGAAGCGATGCAGGCGGATTGCTCGCGCATCAGCACGCAGATCAAGATCGACTACCGCGCCGGCCCCGGCGGGCGCATCAAGGCCAAGGTCGCCGCCGTCGAGGGCAGGCTCGGACGCAAGCTGTCTACCTGACGGCAGAAATGCGGGTGTGGCGGCTGGAGCCATGGCCGGCGGGTCCGGCCTGAAAGTCGGCGCCGGCGCTACGGCGATTTTGCCGCACGCCCGCAAATCGCCGGCGGTTGACCGTCCTCAATACGGCCGCGACTGCCTCCGCACATAATCTCCGCATGTTTCGCACGACGGAGATGGCGATGGCCGGTGGGCAGCATGACAACATGCGGGGGCGCGCCGGCATCGCCGCCGAATTGCGCCGGCAGGGCATCGGGGCGGCGATGAAGGAAGCCGCCGGCAAGTACCTGCTGGTGGTGGACGGCTCGGTGCCGCTGGGCGACGCGGGGTTTTCGACCATCGCCGGGGTTGCCAACCGCGAAATGCTGCGCGAGGTGGCACAGGGCGCGGCGGGCGCGGCGGGCGCGGCCACTGGATCGTCATCGAAGACGGCAAGACCGCCAACTACCAGTGCGTGGTGCCCAGCACCTGGAACGCCGGCCCGCGCGATCCAGCCGACAATCCCGGCGCCTGCGAGGCCGCGCTGACGGGCCATGCGGTGCATGACGACAAGCAGCCGCTGGAGATCCTGCGCACCATCCACAGCTTCGATCCCTGCATCGCCTGCGCCGAGCATGTGCTGGAGTTGTAGCGGCGCAGTACACTGCGCGCCATGCTCGAGTTCATATCCCCCGCGCCGGTCGCCTGAGGAAAGCGACGTGCCCTTCATTCGCGTCCGCGACATCGATATCTGCTATGAGTTGGCCGGCTCAGGCCCGCGCCTGCTGAAGATATGGGGCACGGGCGGCGACCTGCGGCGGGCGCCGACCGATTTCGACCGCTACCTGACCGAACGCTTCACCGTACTGGCCTTCGACCAGCGCGGCATGGGGCGCAGCGGCAAGCCGGCACGCGACTACAGCATGGCCGACTACGCCGACGATGCCGCCGGCCTGATGGCGGCGCTCAGCTGGGACAGCGCGGCGGTGCTGGGTTATTCCTTCGGCGGCATGGTGGCGCAGGAGTTCGCGCTGCGCCATCCGGACCGCGTCGAGCGTCTGGTGCTGATGTCGACCAGCGCCGGCGGCGCGGGCGGCACCTCCTATCCACTGCATGAACTGGCGGATCTGGATGACGAACAGCGCGTGCGGCGTTTTCTCGAACTGGCCGACAGCCGCCGCACGCCGCACTGGCAGCTTGCCCATGCGGCGTTGTGGCAAAGCCTGATCGACGATGGCATGGCCGCGCTGCACCTCGGCGCGGACGACCCCATGCAGCGCACGGGCAGCCTCGGGCAGCTTGGCGCGCGACGCGGACATGACACCTGGCAACGGCTGACCGAACTGAAGATGCCGGTGAACGTGTATGCCGGGCGGTATGACACGATCGCCACACCGAAAGTGCAGCGCCGCCTCGCGGAGCAGATTCCCGGCGCCGGCTACCGCGAGTTCGAAGGCGGGCATCTGTTCTTCGTCCAGGACCCGGGGGCCGCGCCGGTGATTGCCGACGCCCTCGGTGCATCGTCGTCGTGAGGCCGGAAAGTCGGCGCTGGGGACACGGCGATGCGGCGCGCCTGATGCCGGCCGCGACGCTTAGACGAACCATCGAATGAGCCATCGCCGCGCCGTGATGCTGATGGTGCTCGTCACCCTGCTGTGGAGCATGGCCGGCGTGGTCAGCCGCCACCTCGAGGGCGCGCGCAGCTTCGAGGTGACCTTCTGGCGCAGCGCCTTCAATGCGCTGGCACTGGCCGTCGCGCTCACCGCACTGCGCGGTCCGGGCCTGTGGGCCGGCCTCTTTCATGCACCGCGGGTGGTGTGGGCCTCGGGCCTGTGCTGGGCCGTGATGTACACCGCCTTCATGGTCGCCCTGACGCTGACCACGGTCGCCAATGTGCTGGTCATGATGGCCGTGGGGCCGCTGCTGACGGCGCTCCTGGCGCGCCTGTTTCTCGCCCAGCGCCTGCCGCCGCGCACCTGGCTGGCGATCCTCCTGGCCGGCATCGGCGTCGCCTGGATGTTCGCCCGCCATCCGGGCGCCGGCGGCTCGCTGACCGGCAGCGTGGTGGCGCTGGCGGTGCCCCTGGCCGCGGCGGTCAACTGGACGCTGCTGCAGGCCGCCGGCCACCGGGATATGGCGGCAACCGCGGAAGGCGCGGTCGCGCCGGACATGCTGCCGGCCGTGCTGCTCGGCGCCGTGATCTCGGCCGCGGCGACGCTGCCGCTGGCTTGGCCGCTGCAGGCCACGACGCATGACATCGGCCTGCTCGGATTTCTCGGCGTGTTTCAGCTGGCCGTGCCCTGCCTGCTCGTGGTGCGCGTGTCGCGCGTGCTCTCCGGCGCGGAGATTTCCCTGCTCGCGCTGCTGGAACTGGTGTTCGGCGTGGCGTTGGCCTGGCTCGGCGCCAACGAAATCCCCGACAGCGACACCCTGATCGGCGGCGCGCTGGTGGTCGGCGCGCTTGTCGCGAACGAGTTGCTCGCGCTGCCGTCGCGGAATCAGGCGGCCGGGCGCGTCAGCAACTGAACCGTCGCCGCCAGCAGCAGCGACGCACTGACGCTGTGGGCGATGGCCATCCAAAGGCTGAAGCCGCTCAGCACCGTCAGCACGCCCAGCGAGAACTGAACCAGCAGCAGCACGAGGACCAGGCCCGCGCTTGGCCGCGTTGTCGCCTGGCCCAGCCCCCGCAGACCGCCGAAGCCAAGCAGCAGCAAGGTGGTCAGCGCGCAGTAGCGATGCAACAGGTGCAGCGCGACGCCGCCCTCATCACCCAACCCCACCGCAGCGACGATGCCGGTGAAGGGATCGAGCGCGCCCCAGCCGGCGGCCGCCGGCCAGGAAATGCCGCTGCAACCAGGCAGCGTGGGGCAGGCCGTGGCGGCATAACGCACCCCGATCAGGGCGCCCAGCGCCATCGTCAGGACCAGCAGCCCGAGCCCGGCATGGAGCAATGCCCGCGGGCGGCGCGGCGGCGACTGTGCCGGACCGGCGCCGGCGGCAAGCGCCGTGCGCCAAGACAGCAGGACAAGACCGGCGCCGCCCAGGATGTTGATGAAGCCGGGCCAGACCCGGTGCGGATCCGAACTGAACAGGCCGACGAAGGTGAGGACAATCATCAGCGACAGCAGTACCGTAGCGTAGCGCGCCGCCGGCTGGACCGGTTGCGGGCGCAGGCACTGCGCGACGAGGACGAAGCCGAGCAACAAAGTCAGCGAGGCCACGCTGCGGTGCAGGATGCGCGCCGCACCGCTTTGCAGATTGGCTGTGCCGCTTAGCAACTGGCCGTAGCAGTCAGGCCACGGGCTGCAGCCGAGACCGGCACCGCCGAGGCGAATGTAGGCGCTGACCAGCAGAATCAGCAGCGACAGCGCGGCCAGCACCCAGGCGAGGATTCTGATGCGCGTCAGGCGGGCAGTGCCGTTATCCTTCATCGCGTCAATCAGCCGCAGTCGGCAGGCTTTCCACCGGCAGGCCGGATGCCTTCCACTCGGGGAAGCCGTCTTCCATGCGGCGCGCCCGGTAGCCCTTCTCGCGCAGCATGGCCACGGCATCAACGGAAAGCAGGCAGTAGGGACCGCGACAATAGGCGATGACCTCGCGCCCCTTGGGCAGCTTTTTCAGGTGGCTGGAGAGGACATCGGAGGTAATGTTGATCGCGCCGGGCACGTGGCCGGCGGCGTATTCCTCGGGCGGGCGCACGTCGAGCACGGTGACCAGGCCCTGGCGTATGCGTTCGAGCAGTTCCGCGGCCGGCACCGGCTCAAGGTCGTCGCGCGCCGTGATGTAGGTGCGCAGCAGTTGCGAGACTTCGGCCAGGCGCGATTCGGCCACGGTGGATAGCGCACCGAGCAGGTCGACCACATCCGGGCCGGCAACTTCGTAGAACACCCGCACGCCTTCCTTGCGCCCCCGCACCAGACCGGCCTGACGCAATTCCTGCAAGTGCTTGGAGGCGTTGGCGACGGACAGGCGGGTCATGTTCGCCAGTTCGTCGACGCTGCGTGGCCCCTGGGCCACGAATTCCAGCAGCTCCAGACGGTTGGCGTGGCCCAGCGCCTTGGCAACGCGCGCCAGTTGGGCATATATGTCCTGCTTGAAATTTCCCGTTGACATGGCGTGGTTCGTTCCCTATTATTCAACCAATCAGTTGAATAATTGAATTGTAGGCGAAAGCACTTGGTGCAACAAGCGCTAGTGTAGGAGGAGCGACGATGACATTCAATGAGTTTGCGTTGGCCAACGAACCGGTAATCCGGCTCATCGCCTTCTTCGGCATCTTCGCCCTGATGGCCGTTTGGGAAGTCGCCGCACCGCGCCGCGCCCGGCTGCACAGCCGCAGCGTGCGCTGGAGCGCCAACCTCGGCCTCGTGGTGTTCAACACGGTGCTGGTGCGCCTGCTGTTCCCCTTCGCCGCCGTGGCTTTTGCCACGCTGGCTGCCCAGCGCGGCTGGGGCCTGCTCAACAACCTGGACCTGCCGCAGTGGCTGGCGCTGGTACTTGCCGTGGCTGCCATGGATTTCGCCATCTGGCTGCAGCACGTGATGGTCCATGCCGTGCCGGTGCTGTGGCGCCTGCACCAGGTGCACCACGCCGATCCGGACTATGACGTGACCACCGGCGCGCGCTTCCATCCGCTCGAAATCATCCTTTCGATGCTGATCAAGTTTTCGGTGATCGCCGTGCTCGGCGCACCCGCCGCCGCCGTGCTGGTGTTCGAAGTGCTGCTCAACGCCACGGCGATGTTCAACCACGGCAACATCAAGCTGCCCGGCGGCGTCGACGCGCCGCTGCGCCTGCTGCTGGTGACCCCCGACATGCACCGGGTGCACCACTCGACCGACAACGCCGAGGCCAACAGCAATTTCGGCTTCAATCTCTCGCTCTGGGATCGCCTGTTCGGCACCTACCGTGGCGCCGCGCGCCTGCCGCAGGAAAGCATGCAGATCGGCGTCGCCGGGCTGACCGGCGATCCGCGCTGCGTCAGCCTCACGGGGATGCTGGCGATTCCCTTCGTCAGTTCCGGCGAAGGTTACGCGATCGGCCATGAAGCCCGCTAACCTCGCCCGCGCCGCGCTGCTCGTGGCTCTGGTCGCGGGCCTCACTCTGGCCTTCGCCAACCGCGAACAGTTTTCGCAGGCGGCGCTGCAGCAGTCGCTGGCATCCGCCGGCTGGTGGGCGCCGATCGCATTCATCGCCCTCTACGCCGCGGGCACCGTGCTGTTCCTCCCCGGATCGGTGCTGACGCTGGCCGCCGGCGCCCTCTTCGGCATTCTGCCCGGCGCGCTCTACAGCCTGGCCGGCGCGACGCTGGGCGCGGTGTTGGCCTTCCTCGTCGCACGCCATCTGGCCGGCGAGTGGGTAGCCCAGAAAACCGGCGGCCGGCTCAAGCAATTGATCGAAGGCGTCGAGGCCGAAGGCTGGCGCTTCGTCGCCTTTGTCCGCCTGGTGCCGCTGTTCCCCTTCAATGTGGTGAATTATGCATTGGGCCTCACCCGCATTCCGCTCGGTGCCTATGCGCTGGCCTCGGCCGTTTGCATGCTGCCCGGCGCGCTGGCCTATGCCTGGCTCGGCCATGCCGGGCGCGCGGCACTGGCCGGCGACGCCAATGCCATCCGCAACGGCATGCTGGCGCTGGCCGTGGCGGCGGCGCTGATGTTCCTGCCGCGCCTCATACGCCAGTTCAAGGCCGGCCTGATGATCACGCC
>JBIJDJ010000201.1:0-5521 GCA_044344175.1 Sulfuritalea sp. | reverse complement strand
CAAATGGCAGGAATTATTTTTTCTGGTCACACGCTGCACTTTTGTAACACTGTCAAAGACTGGATTCACGTGCCGACATGAAGCCTCACTCTTCAGGCCGTTTTTCAAAGAAAAAGCAGTCGGGCAATAGTGCAGGCGCGATGGTGTCGACATCCTTGGCCGACACGCCACAGGTGAAAAAGATCTCGCGCCAGTTCCGCAGGACCTCGATCATCCGGTTAATTTCAGCGCGAGCTTCTTCTTCCGATAATCCAAAGCGCCCAGCCTGCGACAGCAGGTTGTAGATACTGGCCGTGCGTCCATATTGGCCGACAGTCAGTGCAAGATCCCGTCGCTCCTGGCTAATGACGGGCGTCGGCACCAAGTCATAGGCTGGCGACAGCCGCCACCCTTGCTGCCTGCGCAGCAAGGCATGGTTGCGGGGGTGGTCGTCGTTGTTGGTCACAGCGGCATTGAAGACCATTCGCTTGAATAGTTCCGCGCAATCGGCTTCCGGTTTGTCGGACCATCGACGCAGGTTGTCGGCCAATAGAGGGTAAGACCAGCGTTCCCGTTCAAGGTGACTGTCGCCACAGTCAAGCACAGTCAGCCCACTGACCAGGCCGAAACGCAGATATCCTTTGTCAGTCCCGGTTTCGCAATACTGGCGATCGAAGCGCTGCAGCATGAGAACATCGCTCTCGCCGACTGACTGCAGGCGTGCCTGCGTGACGTTCAAACCGCAACGGCGCGCAAGATCGAGCGTCGCGAATTCGACCCGCTGCAGATTGAATCGGTCATCTTTTGCAGGAAACTTGCCGAGCCAAAGATTTTGCCCGTCCTCGATCGTGGCCTTGGGGCGAGCCCCACCCATGCTGGTACCGGGATCGAGTTGTTCCAGCAAATGCACGGCTACCGGCTGCCCCTCCTCGATTGCCTGGGTCGCGACGATCAGATCGGGCAACTGGACCGTTCGGTTGTAATGCCGTTTTGGTGCGGGTGGCTCAACCTTCAGGCCAAAGCTCAGGTAGCCGGCACCGTCCTGCGGACCATGCAGCAGATAGTCGATCTCGTGAAGATCAGCAGGACTCCGCTCCAGTTTGTGTTCGATCACACGCCGGCCCCAGGCATCGGGGCCCGCATCCCGCACGGCACCGGGAATGCCTTTGAGTTGGGTGAACTCGACTACCTGATTGGCAAGCGGCAAACGAAACGGATCGAGGGCTACTGCGTCAGGCCGCTGCAGGTAGCGATCACCATAACGAAACCGCCCCACCTGCGTACCGTCGGGCAGTGTTTGCACTCTGAGCAGTGCCGCCGGCACCGTCTCCAGGGATCCGGGCCGTTGGATATAGACGTAGGCCTCGCGCTCAGAAGTCATAATCGTCGCGCTCCTTCTTGGGCTTGCCGGCCCGCTTTGGACGCCGAGACGCTTCGAGCCCCTTGCCATGCAGATCGGCATCCGGATCGGCAACAGCCTCCAGTGACTTGTCGAGGCCCAATGCCCACAGAACGGTAAAGCAAACGCCAACGGCAGTGCCAGGCTTCCCCATCTCAAGTGCCGTCAGGGTATTGCGGTTGATTCCCGCCTTGCTGGCCAGGTCAGCGACCGACCAGCCACGCCGAAGCCGCGCAACACGGATGCGCTGCCCAAGTTGGGCGACCCATTCTGATGCCTCTATCGGCAGGAAAAATTTGCTCATTTTACTAGGCACTATATCGACTAACGCCTGTTATATTAGGCAATTAAGTCTTAACATGCAAGCTATATTAGGCGAATCATCAACTGATGCCCATTAAAACAGGCATCCGCCAGCGCTGGACAGGCCAACCCAAGGTATGTGCGAGGCATTGGAAGACGGTATATCTGTTTTCGCTGCGATAACGGCCAAGCACGTCGCGCCGGGTCATTTGCAGGATGAACTGGTGGTTGCCGCCAGAGGCTCTTGCCCAGTGCCGCGGGGGATGTGGGCTGGGCGGCGCGGGGGTTGGTTGATGCGCAGTTCATCGGGTCTTTGCTCACTCATAGTGAGTCCACATACGCAAGACACGAACCGCTTTTTCCTTGGTAAAGACCTCGTACACGATGCGGTGCTGAATATTGATGCGGCGGGAGTATGCACCGGCAAGATCACCGACCAACTTTTGGAAGGGTGGTGGATTTTGAAATGGGTCGCGGGCAAGGACCGCGAGTGATTCTTGCGCCTTTGGTTTAAGACCACTTGCAGCAAGCTTCTTTGCATCCTTCATTGCTTGTTTGGAATAAACAACTGCCCAACTCACCACTTAAGCTCCTTCGAGCTTTTTGCGATAGGCTCGGCCATACCCGCCTTGATGGACTCGCGCATGCCAGGTACGGCCAGAAGGTACAAGGTTTCTTGGATTGCGCTCCAATCTTCCGCGGACAGCAGCACGGCACTGCTACGTTTTCCCGAAATAATGATTGGCTCATGAGACTCAGCTGTTTGATCAATGAGCCGGTAAAGGTTTGCGCGAGCTTCGCTGGCGGTAAGTGTGTTCATTTCGTACTCCCTCAAGGAAGCCTAAATAGTACGCTATTACGTACGCATGTCAAGCAGACTGCAGCTATCTGGCCCAGCGCATGAGCGTGCGATGCGCTTTGTCCGGAGCAGGGACGTGAAGAAGGACCAGGCCAGCAGTGGTTTGGGCAGATCCCCTTTTTGCAAAAACTCGGCGCTGGCGGGACGGCGGCCTTGATGCCAAGACGATGGCGAAGGTGCTACAAAGCGCGGTCTGAACCGGTCTTCGGGATCAGGTCGGCCTGGCGGCAGAAATCCAGGATCTGATCGACGCACGCGGCAACGTCCCGGGTGGAGGTATCGACCACAACTTCGGCGTCTTCGGGGGCTTCATAGGGGGAGTCGATGCCGGTGACGTGACGTATTTCGCCGGCCCGCGCTTTCTTGTAGAGCCCCTTGGGGTCGCGCTGTTCGCATACGGCCAGCGGCGCGTTGAGATGCACTTCAACGAATTCGCCGGGTTCCAGCAGGTGCCGGACCATGGCGCGGTCGCGGGTGAAGGGGGAAATGAAGCCAGCGATGACTACCAGGCCGGCATCGACGAGGATCTTGCACAGTTCGCCGACGCGCCGGATGTTCTCGACACGGTCGGTATCGCCGAAGCCGAGGTCCTTGTTGAGGCCGTGGCGGATGTTGTCGCCGTCGAGCAGGTAGCAGCGATGTCCTTGAGCGAAAAGCCGTTCTTCGAGGGCGCCGGCCAGGGTGGATTTGCCGGACCCGCTAAGGCCCGTCAGCCAGATGACGAACGGGCGCTGGGCGTTGTGCCGGGCGCGGTCCCGGCCGGTGATGCTGTGCGGGTGCCAAACAAGGTTGTTGGGGTTATCCATGCGTGCGGACAAGACAAAGTTATGAGCGCGGGATTATATCGGGCGAGCCGGGGTTCGGCGAAGCATGCTTCGCGCCCCCTCTCCCCAACCCCTTGCCCCGCAAGGGGAGGGGCTATGAACACCACGCCAGTTGGGCTCGGGTTCACTTTGCGGAGGCGGCTTGCTCGGCTGCCTGCTTGGCCTCGCGCCGCTGCAGCTTTTCGGCATAGGCCCGCTTCCGCTCTTCGATTTTCCTGACGCGTTCCTCGTGCTGCTTTTCACCCTCCGCTTTCTTGCGGACGTTATCCGCTGCGGCGGCTGCCCGCTTGGCATCGTCTTGCTGTTGCTTCTCGAGCTTTTTTTGGCGCGCCGCCTGGTCGGCTGCCAGCTTGCGGCGGTGGCTCTCGAGCCTGTCGGCTTCCCCGGCCTGGCGCCGCTCGCGTTCGGCAGCCCGCTTGGCCTCGCTTTCGCGGAAGCGCTCGGCGTCGGCCTGATCCTTGGCCTGCCGAACCGGCATTTCGGTGTCACGCTTCGCTGCCTTTTTCTCGGCTTCCCGCCTGCTTGCCTCTCGTTCGACCGCGCGCCCCTCCCGCTCCAGCGCATCTGCCTGCTCCATGAAGTCGGTGCGCCTGTCTTTGGCCGCACTGACGCAGCGTATGGCAATGGCCTGCTTCTGGCAGGCCTTTTTGTCTGCCGTGTAGGCTTTCTCCGCTCCGGCTTTCAGATCCTTGGCTCTGGCGCGCTGGGCATGCGCCTCCTTGAGGGTGAGCGAAGACGGTGCCTCGGTTGTTTGCGGTGCATCGGTCGCCTGCGCCAAGACGCATGCCTGGGCGAATACGAGGCCGAGCGCCAGAAAGGTTCGAATGTGCATCAGGTGTTCCTTGCGATGAGGCAGCTTAGCGGGTTCGGCCGGTGTTTGCCATTTCCCTTGTGTAAAGAAATGTGATGGGTGCCGCAACGCTGTCCGGGGTTGCGCGCAACCTTCAGTCCGTTACCGCTTCGGTATCCGCCCGGCCTGACAGTGCGGTGGCGAACAGGCCGCTGGCGATAATCAGGATCACGCCCGCCCAGCCCGCCCACGGCAGGGTTTCGTCCCACAGCAGCATGCCGAAGGCGCTGGAGAAAACCACGGTGCTGTAGGCAAGGCTGGCGGAAACCAGTGTCTTGCCGCGCTTGTAGGCGGCGGTCATGCAAAGCTGCGCCAGCACACCGAAGCCACCCACTCCCAGCAGCAGCAACCAGCCGCGCAGGTCGATGGCGTGGAAAGGGCTGGCGGCCAGCAGCCAGGGCAAACCGCCCAGCGCAGACAGGGCCGAAAAATAGAACACCGTGCGCCATTCGGGCTCGCCCAGTTCGCCCAGCCGGCGCACGTTGAGGTAGGCGATGCTGGAAATGATGCCGGAGCCGAGGCCGAACACCGCTCCCGGCCATTGCTCGCGAGCGAGCGTGGGCTGCAGCAGGAGGATGACGCCGATGAAACCTGCTGCCAGCACCGCGTAGAAACCGCGACGTACCGGTTCCTTCAGCCACAGCACCAGCAGCAGCGCGAGAAACAGGGGCGAGGTGTAGTTGAGCGTCACCGCCGCCGCCAGCGGAATCAGGCTGATCGCGTAGAAGTACATCACCAGCGAGACGAAGCCCGCCAGGCCGCGCACGACGTGGGTGCGCGCGTGCGGCGTGGCCAGCGGCAGCCGGCGCAGGAGGACGTAGGACCCGATCAGCAAGGTGGCGATGAAGCCGCGCCAGAACACCAGTTCCGCCGCGGCAAACTGCGCCGCGCCGAGCTTGACGCAAACGCCCATGCAGGCGAACAGCAGGCTTGCCGCGATCATCCAGAGTGATTGCATCGGAATCCTGTTAAGAGCACGCGCAGGCCGCCGGGGTCGAACCGGCGCCTGTAGCGGAGTTATCCAGTCAGATGTGGCCGCCCATCACGCGCCGGTAAAACTCATGGAAGTGCTGCATGCCGTCTTCCATCGGCGACTGGTAGGGGCCGACTTCGCTGCGCCCCTGCTTCATCAGGGCGCGGCGGCCGCGATCCATGCGTTCGCCGATGTCGTCGTCCTCGATCGCCGTTTCCATGTAGGCTGCCTGCTCGGCCTTGATGAACTCGGGCTCGAACAGGGCGATATCTTCCGGGTAATAGAACTCGACCACGTTCAGCGTCTTGTCCACATCCTGCGGGATCAGGGTCGA
>JBIJDJ010000200.1:0-5529 GCA_044344175.1 Sulfuritalea sp. | reverse complement strand
CGGACACCTCGCCGGTGCCGAAGAAGGATTCGATGGGAATGGACTACATCGCGGTTTATGCCGGCGAGGACGGGGATGCCAACCCGGGCGCGGCGACGGGCGAACTGAAGATCAGTACCGAGAAGGTGCAGAAGCTCGGCGTCAGGACCGAGCCCGCGGCGCTGCGCGAACTGGCGCGACAGGTGCGGGCATCCGGCCGCGTCGAGATCGACGAGCGCCGCTTGTACAACGTGGCGCCGAAATTCGAAGGCTGGGTGGAGCGTCTGCACGTCAATGCCACGGGTCAGCCGGTGGCCAGGGGCCAGCCGCTATTCGAGGTGTACAGCCCCGAACTGGTCTCCGCGCAGCGCGAATACGCGGTCGCGGCCAGGGGTGTCGCGACGCTGAAGGATGCGAGCGCCGAGACGCAGTCCGCCATGCGCCAGATTTCCGAAGCGAGCCTCACGCGGCTGCGCAACTGGGATATTTCCGAGGAACAGATCAAGGCGCTCGCCGGCGGCGGCGAGGCCAGGCGCACGCTGACCTTCCGCTCGCCGGCCGGCGGCGTAGTGCTGGAGAAGAAGGCCGTGGCCGGGATGCGCTTCATGCCGGGCGAGATGCTTTACCAGATCGCCGACGTTTCCTCGGTCTGGGTGCTGGCTGATGTTTTCGAGCGCGACATCGCGCAGCTCAAGCCCGGGCAGAAGGTCAAGGTTGCGATCAACGCCTATCCCGACAAGAGCTTCACCGGCACGATCGCCTTCATCTACCCCACGCTCAGGGCCGAGACGCGTACGGTTCCGGTGCGCATCGAACTGGCCAACCTGGGCGGACTGCTGAAGCCGGCGATGTACGCCAGCGTCGAACTGGCGGTCGGCGGTCGCGACAAGGTGGTGACGGTGCCGCTGTCGGCCGTGATCGACAGCGGCACGCGGCAGGTAGTGCTGCTGCAGAAAGGCGCCGGCCGCTTCGAGCCGCGCGAGGTCAAGCTCGGCACGCGCAGCGACGAGTATGTCGAAGTGCGCGAAGGTCTTGCCGAGGGCGAAGCCGTGGTGATTGCCGCGAATTTCCTGATCGATGCCGAAAGCAACCTCAAGGCGGCCCTGGGCGGCCTGACGGCGGCGCCGGATACTGCGCCGGCTCAGTCCGGCAAGACAGTCAGCCACCAGGCGACCGGCACGCTTGAAGCCATCGACGCCAAGGGCGGCATCGTGACCATCACGCATGGCCCGGTGGCCAGCCTCAAATGGCCGGCGATGACCATGGACTTCATTCTGGCGAATCCATCGCTGACGGACAAGCTCAAGGCCGGCAATCCGGTCGAAATCGAATTTGTCGAGCGCAAACCCGGCGAATGGGTGATCACCCGCATGCAGGCGAAGGCGGAGACGAAACCCGTGTCGCCGGCTGCCGGCGCACCTTCATCGCCGCACAAGGGCCACTGAAATGCTGAGTGCCCTGATCGGCTGGTCGGCGCGGAACAAGTTCCTCGTCGTCATCATGACGGTCTTCATTACGCTGGCCGGCATTTACGCAGTGCTGAAGACGCCGCTCGATGCGCTGCCCGACCTGTCCGATGTGCAGGTCATCATCTACACCGATGTGCCGGGGCAGGCGCCGCAGGTGGTCGAGGACCAGGTCACCTACCCGCTGACCACGGCCATGCTCTCGGTGCCGAAGTCGAAAGTGGTGCGCGGCTTTTCCTTCTTCGGCGCCTCCTTCGTCTATGTGATTTTCGAGGACGGCACCGACATCTACTGGGCGCGCTCGCGCGTCCTCGAGTACCTCAACTTCGCCGCCGGCCGCCTGCCGAGGGGCGTGACGCCGCAGCTTGGGCCGGACGCGACAGGTGTCGGCTGGGTGTACCAGTACGTGGTACTGGCGAAGGACAAGTCTTTGGCCGAACTGCGCACCATCCAGGACTGGTTCATCCGCTACCAGCTGACCAAGGCGCCGGGCGTGGCCGAGGTCGCCAGCATCGGCGGCTTCGTCCAGCAGTACCAGGTCGTCGTCGATCCGGTCAAGCTGCGCGCCTACGGCGTGCCGCTAATGAAAGTGGTGCAGGCGATACGCGACTCGAACCGCGATGTCGGCGGCCGGGTGGTGGAGATGGCCGAGACCGAGTACATGGTGCGCGGCCGCGGCTACCTGCGCGGGCTTGCCGACATCGAAGGCCTTGTGGTGAAGTCCGAGCGAGGCACGCCGGTGCTGATTCGGGACATCGCCCGCGTCGAACTCGGCCCCGACGAGCGTCGCGGCATCACCGAGCTAAACGGCGAGGGCGAGGCGGTATCGGGCATCGCCATGGCGCGCTACGGACAGAACGCGCTCGACGTAATCCAGGGCGTCAAGGAGAAGCTCGCCGAGATCGCGCCCGGCCTGCCCGCCGGCGTCACGATCGAGACCGTGTACGACCGTTCCGACCTGATCCACCGCGCGATCCAGACCCTGAAGACCACGCTGATCGAGGAGAGCCTGATCGTCGCCGCCGTCTGCCTGGTGTTCCTGCTGCATGTCAGGAGCGCCCTGGTGGCGATCATCATGCTGCCGGTGGGTGTGCTGATCGCCTTCATCGCCATGCGCCTGCTCGGCATGAATTCCAACATCATGAGCCTGGGCGGTGTCGCGATCGCCATCGGCGCCATGGTCGATGCCGCGATCGTCATGATCGAGAATGCGCACAAGCATATCGAACGGCTGAAGGAGGGGGAGTCGCGAACCGAGGCGATAGTTGCCGCTTGCCGCGAAGTGGGTCCGGCGCTGTTCTTTTCGCTGTTGATCATCACCGTCTCCTTCCTGCCGGTGTTCACGCTGGAAGCGCAGGAGGGGCGCCTGTTCTCGCCGCTGGCCTATACCAAGACCTTCGCCATGGCCGGCGCGGCGCTGCTGTCGGTGACGCTGGTGCCGGTGCTGATGCTGTTTTTCATTCGCGGCAGGATCATCCCCGAGGCAAAGAATCCCGTGAACCGCGCGCTGATCCGGCTCTACCGGCCGGTCATCGCCTGGGTCATGCGCTGGAAGCGGACCACCATTGTGCTCGCCGCCGCAACACTGGCGGTGAGCTTGTATCCGGCATCGAAGCTGGGCAGCGAGTTCATGCCGACGCTCAACGAAGGCACGCTGTTCTACATGCCGACTTCATTGCCGGGCATGTCGATCACCAAGGCCGCCGAACTCTTGCAGACGCAGAACAAGATCATCAAGAGCTTTCCCGAAGTTGCTTCGGTGATCGGCAAGGCCGGGCGCGCCAATACGGCGACCGATCCGGCGCCGACCGAGATGTTCGAGACCGTGATCAACTTGAAGCCGGAATCGGAATGGCGTGCAGGCATGAACATCGACAAGTTGATTGCAGAGCTGGACAAGGCTTTGCAGTTCCCCGGCGTCGCCAACTCCTGGACCATGCCGATCAAGGCGCGCATCGACATGCTGTCGACCGGCATCCGCACGCCGATCGGGATCAAGGTTTTCGGCAAGGACCTGGTCGAGATGGAACGCCTGGCGCGCGAGATCGAGGGCGTGGTGAAGCAGGTGCCGGGTACCACCAGCGCCTACGCCGAACGCATTACCGGCGGCTTCTACCTCGACATTGAACCCGACCGCGCGGCCTTGGCCCGTTATGGACTCTCGGTGGGCGAGTTGCAGGACGTCATCGGCACGGCGTTGGGCGGCGAGATGGTGACCACCACGGTGGAGGGGCGCGAGCGTTTCGGCGTCAGCGTGCGCTACCCGCGCGAACTGCGCGCCGACCCGCAAGCCATCGCGCGCGAGGTGCTGGTGCCGATAAGTGGTGAGATGAGCGGGCCGGCGGCGATGGTGCCGCTCGGTCAGGTGGCGAAGATCTCCATCGTCAAGGGCGCGCCGGCCATCCGCACCGAGAACGCGCTGCTCTCGGCCTACATCTTTGTCGATATCCGCGAGCGCGACATCGGCGGCTATGTCGCCGAAGCGCGCAAGGCGGTCAATGACAAGGTCAAGTTCCCGCCCGGCTACTACATTGCCTGGAGCGGACAGTTCGAGTACATGGAGCGCGCCATCGAAAAACTCAAGGTCGTCGTGCCGGTGACCCTGCTGCTGATTTTCCTGCTGCTCTACCTGAATTTCCGGCGCCTGACCGAAACCCTGATCGTCATGCTCTCGGTACCCTTCGCGCTGGTCGGCGGGGTCTGGCTGATGTGGCTGCTCGGCTACAACCTTTCGGTGGCGGTGGCGGTGGGCTTCATCGCGCTGGCCGGCGTTGCCGCCGAGACCGGCGTGGTGATGCTGATCTACCTCGACCACGCCTGGGAAGCCGCAAAGCAAAAGTCGGCGCTGGCGGGACGGCGACCGGACGCCAAGGACCTTTATGGCGCGGTGATGGAAGGCGCCGTGGAGCGGGTGCGGCCCAAACTGATGACCGTGGTGGCGATCATGGCGGGCCTGCTGCCCATCATGTGGAGCAGCGGCGCGGGTTCGGAAGTCATGCGCCGTATCGCGGCGCCGATGGTCGGCGGCATGATCTCCTCGACCATCCTGACCCTGGCGGTGATCCCGGCGATCTATGCGCTGGTGAAGGGTTGGCGGCTGGAGGCGGGCCGCAGCGGATAGAGGATGCCGGGCCTGGCGCCGGCGGCGGGTTCAGGCAGGCGGCTTGCGCGTCACGGGCGACGCCTGCGGATCGATACCCTTGGCGAGGAAATGCCCGACGAATTCGCGGTCGAAATCGTTGACGTGATTGACCAGCCAGGTCTGGATGAAATTCGACAGCCCGTTCGCAACCTCGAAGTCCTGTGCGCGCTTCCTGAGTTTGTCGAGCTGCTCCGTCAGACTGCGATGTTCCTCCACATGCGCTTCTGTATCGGGAAACGAGAGCAGGCGCATCAGGCTTTCTTCCACCGCGAAGTGGACCCGGGTCTGAATCGCGAGTTCCGCGAGAATGGCGTCCGCCGCAAACCCGTAGCGTTTGTCCGTCGATTGCTTCAGGCGTTCCAGCAGCGTATGGAGCTGGCGGTGCTGCGCGTCGATTTCGGCGATGCCGATATCGAGCGCAACGGGTATCTCGTGGCGCATGGTGTTGGTCACGATCAGTTCGCCCTACCGTTCAAAAAATTGATCTTACCATCCGGAGGACAGACGGTTTTCTCGACTGCGTTGCACGGTGCCTGCCGGGAGCCGGACTCCCTGCAAGTATCGCGGCCGTTCAGCCCGGACGTTTCGACGCTGCGCCGGCGGGACCGTGGCGCTGCCGGTATTCGCGCGGCCCACTGCCGGTCCAGGCGGTGAAGGCGCGGTAGAAAGCGGCGGCGTCGGCGAAGCCGAGGTCGGCACCGATGCGGCCGAGAGGGCGCGCGGTCTTGGTCAGCCAGTCGGTGGCGAGCTCGCGACGCAGGCTGTCCTTGATCGCGCGAAAGCTGGTGCCTTCGTCTTCCAGTCTCCGGTGCAGTGTGCGCGGCGAGAGGAACAGGCGGCGGGCCAGCGCCGGCAGCGCGAGATGCTCCGGCAGGGCGGCGCGCAAATGCTCGCGCACGCGCAAGCTCAGCGCCCGGTCGCGACGGTAGAGCGTGGTGATGC
>JBIJDJ010000199.1:0-5536 GCA_044344175.1 Sulfuritalea sp. | reverse complement strand
CAAGGCGAGGCTACCGCCCACCGCCTCGAACACAATCCCTTACACTCAAGCTTTCAACCCATCAACCCGCTTCACAAATCACTCAGCCGGCAGTTCCTTCAGGCTCATACCTGAATTGGAAAGTACTGGTGCGCTCGACAGCATCGACAAGAGCGGACTGCCGCACCCTGCGACTGATGACCGGGCTGCCGGAGTTTCCCCGATGGAGATTCAGACGTCGGACATGCGGGCGGAAAAATCCCAGCTCGTCACCCAGTCCGGATCGATGCGGATCGCTACTTCGTTGGCGGCCTCCCGTGCCAGCATTTTCGCCAGGCGGCTCCGGCTCGGAATGTGATAGCGCTCGAGCAGGTCGGCCAGCACCCGGGCACCGCCCGGAGCATCGAGTTGCGCGCTGCCCTGGCCGCGCACGCCGCGATAGGGCGGGGCCTCCACGGCGATCTCGAACCCACAGCGCGGATTGTTTCTTAACAGTTCAACGACGCGCGCCTTGCTGTTGCAAGCGCACCAGATGGCGCCGTCGCGATGCAGGAACCACAGCGACAGCACCAGTGGAGTGCCGTTGCCGGCCAGCACGGCGATGCGGGCCGGGATCACGGCATCGGCAAGGAACTGCCCGATGGCGGCGGCGTCCCAGGGGCCTCTGAGTTTCATGCCATGCCCGCTGTTGCTCGCGACTTCGCGATAGGCATCGCATGTCGAACAATGTTCATGATTTGCGGTCTCCCCGGGGCGCCGCAGGCGCAATGGAATGCTGACTGGAGTGTAGCGTGAAACACCTGCGCGGTTCGGCGTCGACTGTCTGCCGTCCCGCCATGCCACGGGCGTGATGGCAATGCCCGACAACCCGGGAAAATGAAGGAGGCCGGCGTCGCGGAAGAAATGGTGCACTTGTTGATCGACATCGGGCGCTGCGGCCGGCTGAAGCCGGCCCGGCAATTCAGGTAATCACGGTGGGCCGCTCGCGCCCGGTGCGCTGCCGCAGTTGCGACAGTTCGTCGGCGATGGCTATCAGCGGGGCCAGGCTCAGCTGCGCATCGACCTTCTGCCGCACCGGGTCGGCCTCGAAGGCTTCGAGGTAGATGCGCAGCGTGGCGCCTTCGGTACCGGTCCCGGACAAGCGGAAAACGATACGCGAGCCGTCGTCCATGCCGATGCGCAGGCCCTGGCCGGTGCTGAGGCTGCCGTCAATCGGATCGGTATAGCTGAAGTCATCGCAGAACTTCACCGTGTAGTCACCCAGACGATGCCCCGGCAGGGCGGCAAAACGGCTCCTGACCTGGGCCATAAGGTCGTTGCCAAGCTCGGTCGGCAGCGCCTCGTAGTCGTGGCGTGAATAGACATTGCGACCGAACTCGGCCCAGTGGCGATACAAAATCTGCTCCACCGACTCGCGGCGTCTGGCGAGGATGTTGAGCCAGAACAGCACCGCCCACAGGCCGTCCTTCTCGCGCACGTGGCTGGAACCGGTACCGAAGCTTTCTTCGCCACAGAGGGTCACCTTGCCCGCATCCATCAGGTTGCCGAAGAACTTCCAGCCGGTCGGGGTTTCGTAGCAGGGCAAGCCGAGCTTCTGCGCGACACGGTCCGCCGCGGCACTGGTCGGCATCGAACGCGCGACGCCGGCGATGCCCGCGGCATAGCCCGGCGCCAACGCGGCATTGGCGGCGATCACGGCGAGACTGTCGGAGGGCGTGACGAAGAAGCCGCGGCCGAGGATCATGTTGCGGTCGCCGTCGCCGTCCGAGGCGGCGCCGAAATCCGGCGCGTCGACAGCAAACATGATCTCCACCAGTTCGTGGGCATAGGTCAGGTTGGGGTCGGGATGGCCGCCGCCAAAGTCCTCCAGCGGCACACCGTTGATCACGCTGCCGGCCGGCGCGCCGAGGCGGCGTTCGATGATCTCCTTCGCATAGGGCCCGGTCACTGCGTGCATGGCGTCGAAACAGATTTCAAAGCCGCCGGCAAGCAGTTCGCGGATCGCGGCGAAGTCGAACAGCGATTCCATGAGTTCGGCATAGTCGGCGACCGGGTCGATCACCTCGACGTGCATTTCTCCCAGCCGGTAGCTGCCGCATTGATCGAGCGGCACATCGGGCGCCTCGGCAATGCGGTAGCTGGTGAGTTCCCGGCTGCGGGCAAAGATCGCATCGGTAATCTTCTCCGGCGCGGGGCCACCATTGGCGGTGTTGTACTTGATGCCGAAGTCGCCCTCCGGCCCGCCCGGGTTGTGGCTGGCGGAGAGGATCAGTCCGCCGAAGGTCTGGTGCTTGCGGATCACGCAGGATGCCGCCGGCGTCGACAGGATGCCGCCCTGCCCGACCAGGACTTTGGCGAAGCCGCTGGCGGCAGCCATCCTGAGGATGACCTGGATCGCCTCGCGGTTGTAGTAGCGGCCGTCGCCGCCCAGCACCAGCGTGCTGCCGGCGGGAGCCGCCGCCGCGCCAAGAATCGTGTCGAATACGGCCTGGACAAAATTCTCCAGATAATTGGCCGACTGGAAAACGGCAACCTTCTTGCGCAGGCCCGAGGTGCCAGGCTTCTGATCGCTGAATGGCGCCGTGGCCACCTGTTTGATGTTCATGAGCTTCTCCCTGGCAGGCCGGCCTCCTACAGCCAGCGCTGCATCGAATAGCCGCCGATCAGGGGCCGCTGCAGCGCCGCGCGGGCGATCTGCCGGCCCCACTTGAATTCCTTGAACAGCACGATGAACTTCCACATGTCGCGCAGCACTTTCGCCCGATCGCGCCAGGACAGCGCCATTAGAGCCTCCGGAAAATCCGCCTCGTGCGGGCGGTCGAAGGCGATCTTCAGCGGGTTCCACTGATCGCTGCAACGCCGCACTTCGGAGGCGATCATCTGCCGGTACACCTCCTGCACCGGACGGTTGCGGCGCTGCGCCTCGACCAACGCCTCGCCGGAAATCGCGCCGGAATGCAGCGCGCAGCTCATGCCTTCGCCGATCATGTTGAGAAAACCCGCCGCCTGCCCGGTGAGCAGCACATTGCCCTTGCCGAAGACATAACGGTTGATCAGCGACGGTCCGAAATTCTCGGCGCAGCCTTCGTCGTCGTCGCCCGCCGGTTGCAGGCGTACGCCGTGCTTGTCTTCGAGATATGCCTGCACCACCTGGTGCTTCTTCGCAAAATTGTCGCCGCGCTTGAAGCCGACGCCGACGATCTGCCGTCCGTCGCGCGCATGACTCCACGTGTAGTGGCCGAGTCCGGGATGGAACCAGAAATGGAAATACTCCGGGCTCAACGGGCAGTCGATGATCTCGTGGAATTTCTGGCCGACGAAGAACCACGGAATCTGCTTGGGGTAATCGGGATAGATGGCGCGGGTCACCAGCGAGCTCGGGCCGTCGGCGCCGATCACCTGGCGCGCACGGTACTCGACCGGTTCGCCGCCGCGCCGGGCATGGACCAGCACATGGTCACCCCTGTCTTCCAGCCCGGCAAAGGAAGTCTGGTCATGCACCTCGGCACCGCTGCGCTGGATCGCCCAGTGGTCGGAATACTTGCGATGCAGATGCGGAGTGGTGCCGCCGAAAAAATCCATGGGCATGGAGACCATGCTCGGAAAATGGAAAGTGACACCGCGACAGGAGGTCGGCGCATGCAGGGTCTCGGGCGGCAGCGGGCCGAAGTTTTCCAGCAGGAAGCGATGCCCGCGCGGCGACAGGATGCCGCTGCAGATCTTGTGGCGCGGCAGTTCCTTGCGCTCGATCACGATGGTTTCCAGGCCGGCATCGACCGTGCGCTTGGCTGCGGCGGCCGCGGCCAGGCTGGCACCGACAATCACGACATCAACAGTACGCATTGCAGCTTCCCTACTCATTGCCCGAGCCCTGTGCCAGTTCGGCGACATGCAGTACCGGGACATTGCTGACCGCTTGCAGGGCGGCGCGATCGGCCAGGCTTTCGACCACAATGCGCGCCGGCTTGCGCCCCTGCAGCAGCCATTTTGCCTGCGCGGCATCTCCTTCGGCGGCCAACCCGAGTTTCTGCGCCACGCCAGACGACCTGGCCGGAACCGCGATGCGCTGCAGGTCGAGGCTGAGGCTGCAGCCGGTTTCACGTTGCAGCCGGTCGTAGTGTCCCACCATTCGCTCGTAATCGGCGTGAAAGGCGCGCGGCTCGATCACGTAAAGATCGCTCGCCTGCAATTCGCCGCGCACCGCGGCGCGCAGGCTCAGTGCCGTGCCCAGGCCCATGCGCTGCGATCCGGGCAGCCAGCGGCGCAGTTGGCGCACCAGCAAGCCCTCGCCGGCGACAATGGCATGGCCGCGCAGCGCGGCGAGAAGGGTTTCCATGCGCCGCTGCGGAATCGGCACGCCGGCTTCGAGCGCCAGAACGATGTCGGCGCCATCGTCTTCGACCGCAGTGAGCCCGAGCAGGGCCTGAACCCGCGCCAGCAAGGCGGCATCGGCGCGCAGTTCGGCGCCGGGCAGGAACAGCACGCGGGCGCCCTGGATCGGCGTGGCCGCCTTGCCCGCCCCCTGCTGCAGCCGCGCTTCGAGATCGTCGAGCACCGCCGGGCGCGGTGCTCGGGATGGCAGTGAGTCGGCCGCATACAGGCGCAAGTCCATGATCATGGCGGGCAGGTCGATGCGCTCGGGACACACGGGATCGCAGGCGCCGCAGAGCGAGCAGGCTTCCAGCGGCGCGGCCAGATCGACCGCGGTGGCACCGCACTGCAGCGCCTTGGCGATGCCTTCCGGGCTGAAGCGCGGATCGCGGCCGGCGCGCCACATCGGGCACACCAGGAAGCACAGGCTGCAGCCGCTGCACGCCGAGAAATCGCGCGGCATGACGGGCGCCGGAGCGGACAGGCCGAACATCAGAAAATCACGTCCCGGTTGAGGATCATGGCCGGATCGGCGCGGCGCTTCATGGCCAGATGCCGATCCACCAGGGCGTCGCCGAAGACGCGGCGGATGTAGCCCTTCATCATGCCGCCGAAACGGTAATAGCTGGCGCCCATGTCGACACCGATGTCGTAGATCGCATTCTTGAAGGCCTGGAAATGATCGCGGCTGTAGACCCTGCCTTCGATCATCGGCTCGAATTCGCAGCCGTAGGCCCGGCCCTGCGCATCGGGCGGAACGCAGCTCATCTCATAGTGGGCCGTGTGGTCCTCCCTGAGCTTGATGCCGACACAGTAAAGCGTGTAATGCGGGAAGAATTTGCGGCAGACCGCGTTGCCGCGTTCCACCGCCTCAATGAAGCGGTCTGCGCTCGTCGCCAGGTCGGGGATCACCATGGTGCGCGAGCCCCAGTGTTTCCACACGGCGCGCGAATAGACCACGCTGCGGTCGTGCATCTTGCCGGCACGCATGTACTCGGGGCGCCGGAACTCGGGGAAAACCTCGCGCTTGCGCTGCAGCAGGTACAGAGCTTCGCCGAGCTTCCACGGACGCAGGGCATAGTGGCCGAGCATGCAGAGGCCGAACCCCGCCTCGCCGAAGCCGCGCAGCTTCGACTTCCAGTGCTTGCGGAACGCCGCTTCGCGCTCGTCGGAATCGAAGGCCACC
>JBIJDJ010000198.1:0-5555 GCA_044344175.1 Sulfuritalea sp. | reverse complement strand
ACCCGGAGCCGCGCAGCGGCGAACCGCAGTCACCCCCGCCCGCGGGGGCGCAGGCAGGGTTTCGCGGAGCACTGCTCCGCGCTGCCGCAGCCGGCTGGCTGTGCAAAGCCAGCCGTGGAACGGGGCAGGGGGGTGGGCACAGTGAACACGGCGCCGCTGCATATCGAATACGAATCGCTGGGCGATCCGGCTCGGCCGGCCATCGTGCTGATCATGGGGCTCGGGATGCAACTCACGGGCTGGCCCGATTCCTTTTGCCAGGCACTGGTGGCCCGCGGCTACCGCGTGATCCGTTTTGACAACCGCGATTGCGGACTGTCGGGCCGCGCGCCGGCGAAGAAGCGCACCAACCTGCTGCTGGCCATGGCCGCCGCCGCACTCGGCTTGCCGGTGCGCACACCCTATACGCTGGAGGACATGGCCGGCGACACGATCGGCCTGATGGACCGGGTGGGGCTGCAGCAAGCACACATTGTCGGCGCCTCGATGGGCGGCATGATCGCCCAGGTGCTGGCAGCCAAGTTCCCGCAGCGTGTGCTGAGCCTGACCTCGATCATGTCCACCTCAGGCAACCGCCGCGTTTCGAAGCCGACCAAGCCGGCGCGCAAGGTGCTGCTGGCGCGGCCGGCCGACCCGGAGAATACCGATGCGGTGATCGAACAGATGGTCGACATGTTCGGCGTGATCGGCAGCCCGGCTTACCCGTCGACGCGCGAAGAGTTGCGCCTGCACATAGGCCGCAGCGTGCGTCGCGCCTACTATCCTGCCGGTATCGCGCGCCAGTTGCTGGCCGTCATCGCCTCCGGCGACCGGCGCAAGCAGCTGCGCACCATAAGCGCGCCGACCCTGGTGATCCACGGTGCCGACGATCCGCTGGTGCCGCTGGCTGCCGGCCGCGACACGGCGCAGTACATTCCCGGCGCGGCGCTGCTGGTGGTCGAAGGCATGGGCCACGATTTTCCCGAGGCCCTGATGCCACGCCTGGCGACGGCCATCGCCGATCATTGCGACAGAGCGATGAAATGAGCGCCCCGCACGGCCGCCCGAAGGGGTGCAAGCCAAGAACCGGAGCCGCGCAGCGGCGAACCGTAGTCACCCCCTTCCTTGGGAAGGGGGCTGGGGGGAGGGTGGTCCGGTGACGCGCGTCGGCGTTTACTTCGGCGCGGTGCAGTTCCTCTTCGTCACCTGCTGGACGGTGTATGTCATCTTCCTGCCTCAACTCGCCGCGCAGGCCGGCATCGAGAAGAAGTGGGTGATTTACATCCTGATGGCCGACCAGGCGATTTTCACTCTCATGGATTTCGCGATGGGTGTTGCCGCCGACCGCGTGCAGCGTGTGATGGGCCGGCTCGCCCGGCTGCTGGTGATCTTGACGGCGGTATCCTGCGCGGCGTTTCTGTTGCTGCCGCTGGCCGCTCCCGCAGGCTCTCCACTGCTGTTCCTGGCTCTGATCGCGATCTGGGCCGTGACCTCCTCGGCCCTGCGCGCGCCGCCCATGGCGATTCTGGGCAAGTACGTGCCGGCGCCGACACTGCCCTGGGTATCGACCCTGACGCTGCTCGGCATGGGCATCGCCGGCGCCGGCGCGCCTTACCTGACGGTGAGCCTGCGCGGCGTCGACCCGCGCCTGCCCTTCGCGCTGTCTGCGATCGCCCTGATCGTCGCCGTCAGCGCCATGCTCTGGGCCGAAAAGCAGCTTGCCGGCGCGGCGGCGGAAGCGACACCCGAGCCCGCGGAGAAAAAACCTGTCGGCGCAGGCGTGGTGCTTTTCTTCGGTGCCGTGGCTCTGCTCGGCATGGGCTTTCAGGCGCATTTCGCGCTCAACTCGGCGCCGCTCTACCTGCGATTCGCCAAGCCAGCGGAGCTCGACATCCTGATGCCGGTGTTCTGGATCGGTTTCAACCTGCTGATCTTGCCTGCCTGCCGCGCCAACGAGCGCTTCGGCGGCACTGTTGTCATGGCCGCGGGCGCAGTGCTCGGTGCGTTCGCCTCGGCGCTGGCCGCCGCCGCGCCCTCGCTGGAAAGCTTGCTGGCGCTGCAGTTCCTTGCCGGCGGTGCCTGGGCGGCAGTGCTGATGAGTGCGATGACGGCGGCCATCGCCATAGGTCATGTCGGACGTGAAGGCGCGGCCACCGGTGGCCTGTTCGCCCTGCTGGCGATCGCCACCTTCACGCGCATGGGGCTGGTCGCCGCGCAACTGAACAAGGATCCTGCCGTCGGCGCACTGCTGATCTGGCTGCCTGGCCTTGCCTGGATTTGCGCCGGTCTGCTGCTGGTGTGGCTGACCCTGCGTTTTCGGGCACCGGTTGCGGAGTCGGCCCAGGCGCCCGGCTGAGGACCACGGCGAACTCCTGCCGTAAGCACTGGGGTATGGATCGCGCCCGAAAAGTCGGCGCTGGTGTTACGGTGAATTCGAAGAGCAGACCTTAAGTCGCAACGAAAATCCGTCACCCAGGCGAAGGCCGGAGTGACGGATTTGTCCTCTGGCTACCTAACCCTTCGGGCGACTGAAGCGCGTCAGGTTTTTCATCATCTCCGCGATTGCGGGGCTGATTTGTTGCTTGGCCTGCACCGGATCGGCAATCTCGCGGTCATTGCCGTCGGTGACTTCGTCGCGCTTGGCGCCGCCGGTGGCATTGATGGGGAAGGCCACCTTGATCTTTTCACCCAGATAGGCCAGGCGGTTCCAGTCCGCCGCAACCGCATACTCGCGGTGATAGGCGGGGTCCAGCAGGTTCATGCCCTGCGAATAATCGGAGGGCGAATTCCGTACCCCGAGTAGGGGCATCAGGGTTGCCGGAATGTCCAAGTGACTGGTAATCCCGCTTATCACGCGTGGTTTACTTCCGGGTACCCAAATTACTCCCGGTGTGCTGGTCTGGAAGCGGTTGAATTCAGCGCTATGGCCCCAGCGGCTGATTTCCATGAACTCTTCGCCATGATCGCCCAGCACGATAATCACCGTGTTGTCCAGGAGCTTCTTTTGCCGCAGGTGTTCGATGACGCGCCCCACTTGCTGATCGACATGGCGCGAGGCATTGAGATAGCGGTTTTTGATCAACTTGATGTCGCCCTTGAAGTCCGTCGTCAGGTAGTTCAGGTCTGCCAGGTAGGGCTCAGCAATCACGGTATCCGGCGGGAAATCGTAGGGAGCATGAGTCGATTCGAAGAACATGTAGGCCATGAACGGTCTGGATTGATCGCGCTTGTCGACAAACGCCAATAAGTCCTTAATGTTTTGCTGGTCGCGCTGCCAGGCGGGAGTAGTCCCAGCAAACAGGACATGCATGTCATTCGGGTTCATGCCGACAAAAATCGTCTTGTCAAAGGCGGGGAAGGTGAAGCGCTGGCTGGTATGCAGGGCGAACTGGTAGCCGCGCTGCTGCATCACGTCCATCAGCACCGGCGCACGACGCGCGTCGTGCATCGGGAACCAGTAGTTGCCGTAAAGCCCGTAGAACATGGAGAAAACACCCATCTGGGTGAGGTTGCCGCCGCTGTAATGATTCTCCATGCGCAGCGCCTGCTGCGAAAAGTCCCACAGCTGCGGCATGATCTTCGGATCGAGCATGTCGAAACGCAGGGACTCGGCAACCAGCCAGACGATGTTCGGCGGCCGCACGGAAGTGTCGACATCGAGCGGCACCAGGGGATAGTTGAGCACGCCTTTCTTGACCTGTACCCCGTCCGATGGTCTTTCGGCCTCCTGGATGCCCAGTTTGGCCGCCAGGGAGCGCCATCTCAACGGCAAATACATCGGATAGCGTTCGCTGGCGAACAGGATGGGCTGGAAATTGACCGCGGTGCTGTAGGCGTAGGCAACGCGTTCGCCCATGCTCGCCAGCAGGACGATCAAGGCCAGCCAGCGCCAGCGCAACAGGCGCGGCAAGGGTCGCGAGGAGGTGGAACTGCGCGCCACCAGCCAGTAATAGGCAACTCCCTGGAAGGCCAGCAGCGCCGCGATGATCAGGGCCGCCGTCAGTTGGGTGCTGGTCGTCGCACCCAGGGAGTCGATGCCTCCCGGCGTCAGAACGAGATCCACCACGAAGCCGTTGATATGAAAGCCGTACATGTCGTGGATCAGCCGATCCGCGAACAGCAGCACATGGGTCAATCCGGTCAGGCCGATGAGTGTTGTCGCCAGCAGCGGCTTTTCGTAACGCCAGCCTTTCGCGCGATGCAGCAGCCAGTAGGTCAGGTAACCGACCACGATGGCAGGGAGGAGATAGAACATCGAGTAGGTCGCCGTCGTCGCCAGGGTCCACAGAGCGGTGCCGGGATTGGCGTATTGGTCACGCGAAGTGAAACGGGTGACGTGGGCGATGACGCCCAGCCAGGTGAACAAATAAAACCGGCTGATGCTTGCAAGCGAAGGTAATGCGGGCATCGATGAGGCTCCCAAAACCACTATGATAGACCAGTGAGCTTAACAAGCTCTTAACAGGCGGGCATTGGTTCGCGGCGCACCATAAAACAACGCTAAATCAATTAGTTGTATCTGCATTTTGGCCGGAGAGGGTGATCCGCGCCGGCAAGGATTTGTCGGCTTGCCACCATTTCGAGCAGGCATGCCGGGATGTCTTCCAATAAATGTGGAGCGATGGTCTAAATTCAAGGCCTCCTGGCTGCGGCAGCGGGGACTTGGACCCGCATCCCCTTCTTCATTGCTTCGCATTCAGCTTCGGTTCATGGATCAGGTTTTGACCGGACACAATCGCCCTGACCTGTATACTCACAAACTTTTACTGGGATCAGATCAGTGGCATTGACCATCCTCGGTTTGTCGGGTGCAGTCTCGCACGACGCTTCGGCCGCGCTCTACATCGACGGCAAACTCGTCGCCGCCGCCGAGGAAGAGCGTTTCGTGCGCGACAAGCACGCGAAGAACCGCATGCCCTTCGAGGCGGCGAAGTTCTGCCTGGAATTCGCCGGCATCCGGCCGCAGGATGTCGATGCCGTTGCCATCCCCTTCGCGCCGATCAGCCTCGCCGGCAAGGCGCGCTGGCACTACGCCAAGCGCTACTGGTATGCACCCGATCGCGCGTTCGACGCCATCCTGAGCGGCAATCGACACTATTACCGCTACCGCAAGCGCATCGAAGCCTGCCTGGCGCAACTGGGTTTCGACCTGAACAAGACCGGGATCGTGCCGGTCGAGCACCACCTCGCCCACGCTTCCAGCGCCTACCATTGCTCGGGATTCAAGGAAAAGACCGCGATTCTCGGCATCGACGGTAAGGGCGAATACGCCACGACCTTCTTCGGCTACGGCGAGAACGGCCGCATCCACAAGATCAAGGAATTCTTCGATCCGGATTCGCTCGGCGGCCTTTACGGCGCCATCACCGAATACCTCGGTTTCGAGATGCTCGACGGCGAATACAAGGTCATGGGCATGGCGCCCTACGGCGATGCGACACGCTACGATTTTTCGCGCCTGGCCAAGTTCGAGGACGGCGAGTTGGTCATCAACACCGACTATGCCAACGTGATCGGGCTGCGCCGCTACAAGGAAGACGGCAAGGGCTATTACTTTTCGCCGAAGCTGATCGAGT
>JBIJDJ010000195.1:0-5581 GCA_044344175.1 Sulfuritalea sp. | reverse complement strand
CTTCCACGGACGCAGGGCATAGTGGCCGAGCATGCAGAGGCCGAACCCCGCCTCGCCGAAGCCGCGCAGCTTCGACTTCCAGTGCTTGCGGAACGCCGCTTCGCGCTCGTCGGAATCGAAGGCCACCAGCAGGTTGACCGCGCAATCCATGATGGTGAGGATGCCCGAGTAGTCGCTGGCATCGTTGCGGTCGAGCATCTGCAGGTCCTCGATCGCGGTGCGCAGCGACGAGTAATAGTAGTAATGCATGGCGAGCGGCGTGTAGGGCCGCACACGGAGCGTTGCCTCGGTGATCACGCCGAACTGGCCGTAGCCGAGGATCACCCGCTGGAACAGTTCCTGATTCTCGTCATCCGAACATTCGACGATCTCGCCGGTGGGCGTCACTACCTGCAGCGACAAGGCCTGGTCGGCGCTGCAACCCAGTCGCGCCGAATTCACGTCGATGCCGCCGACGCCCAGCGTGCCGCCCACCGAGGACGTCATGTTGAGCGGCGCCGAGAGGTAATCGAGGTTTTCGCGGCGCAGTTCCTCGGCGAGGCCGTGCCAGAAGATGCCAGCCTCGGTGCGCACCGTCAGCGCCGCGGCATCGATGTTCACGACGTGGCTCATGCCGCCCATGTCGAGCAGCGCGCCGCCGAAGGCCACCGATTCACCCTCGGTGGTCAAGCCGCCGCCGCGCACCGTCACCGGCACACGATGAACCTGCGCCGCCTTGAGCAGAAGCGAAACCTGCGTGGCGCTGCGCGCAATCACCACGCCATGCGGCAAGCCGTAAGCCGTTCCGCCGGCATCGGTGGCATAGACACCGCACGCCACCGCGCCCTCGGCCAGTTCCACGCCGGCGGCGCGCAAGGCAGCGGCGAAGTCCTGCCAGCCGGCGCCGTTCCAGCGTGCGGGATTGGTCTGCTGGCGCTTTATGCCCTGCAAGGCATCGGGGGCTACCGGGCAAGGGCCGACGGTGCCGGGTTCGACGAGGGGAATTTTCAAGCAATGAATCCTGTTGGGTGTCTGCGACGAATGATACCCCGCCCGGCAGCGCAAACGCCCCGCTTGGCAGAAAGCCAGATGGAACGTTTGGTCGTGGCTGAAACCAGCTCCGGGCTGCGCCCTCCGCCGCTTCCCGCCCCCAACAGAAAAAGCGGACAAGTCTAGTAACCCGCGACACCCTGCAGCCGACCCCGGGCCGGAAGCGTCCCGGCGTGAAGCTGTAAGCGACCCGGATTCAAGATAGACTGCTGTCCTCGATGCAAGGAGGGCCTTTATCATCGTGTACTCGCCGGCAACCGGCAACGACGCGTGTGGCACTCGACACGAAGGACTGACACTCCGGTGACCAGAACAAATTGGCAAGACGCAATGCCGGGATATGCGGCCGACGGGCTGATCGCCTGCCATGCCTGCGATGGCGTGCACCGCATCGTCACCGTTCCGCCGCGGGGCCGCGCCCTGTGCCGCCGCTGCGGCACGCTCCTGTACCGCAACATGCCGCGCAGCCTCGACCACTCCGCCGCGCTCTACGTCGCGGCGATCCTCCTCTTCCTGCTGGCAAACACCTTCCCCTTCGTCGCCCTGCAGTATGGCGACCGCATCGAGCAAAGCCTGCTCATATCCGGCGGCTTCGCCCTGCAACGCGCCGGCATGGGGGAAATCGGGCTCCTCGTGCTGCTGACCAGCGTGGTGTTTCCCCTGCTGACGATCTGCGGCATGCTCTACCTCTTGCTTCCGCTGCGCTTCGGCGTGCGCCCGCCGTGGATGACGCCGGTGTGGCTCCTGGTGCGGACCCTCAGCCCCTGGAGCCTGATCGGCGTGTTCATGCTCGGCCTGCTGGTCTCGGTGGTGAAGCTGCAGGACCTGGCGACGATTGTTCCCGGCGTCGCGTTCTACGCCTTCATCGGCCTGCTGGTCGTCTCGGCGGCAGCGGCGGCGAGCTTCGACCCGGCCGTCCTCTGGCCGCGGCTGGGACCGGTCGCGGACGGCGCCGCGGCAAACCCGGAAGCGGATAGTGCTGCGGCAATGGGCTATGCGACCTGCCATACCTGCGACCTCCTGGTGCGCCGTCCCGGCGCCGGGGCGCCCTGGGTCTGCCCGCGCTGCGGCAGCACCGTGCATGGCATGCGCGCCGCCAACAGCATCTCCCGCACCTGGGCCTATCTTGCCGCGGCGACCCTGCTACTGGTCCCGGCGAACCTGTACCCGGTGATGACCGTGACCCGCTTCGGCATGGGCGAACCGAACACGATATTGTCGGGCGTCGTGCATCTGGTCGAAGACGGCGCATGGCCTCTCGGGCTGCTGGTGTTCTTCGCCAGTTTCATCGTCCCGATCAGCAAGATCGCGGCGCTGGCCTTCCTGCTGGTCACCGTGCAGCGCGGATCAGTCTGGCGCCTGCGCGACCGCACGCTACTTTACCGCGTGACGGAAGTGGTCGGCGCCTGGTCGATGGTGGACATTTTCCTGGTGGGAATCCTGGTCTGCCTGGTGCGGATGGACGGGCTGGCGACGGTGTATCCCGGTGTCGGCGCCAGCTTCTTCGGCGCCGCCGTGGTGCTGACCCTGATGGCGGCGCACAGTTTTGATCCCCGCCTGGTCTGGGATCGCGCGGCCGGAAACGGCACGGGGGAAACGCGGTGAAAGAACCCGTGGTGACCGAGCGCGGCGGGCCATCGCTGATCTGGCTGATTCCGCTTCTGACCGCGCTCATCGGCGCCTGGCTGATCGTGCGCACCCTGACCGACCAGGGCCCGCTTGTCACCATCACCTTCCGCACCGCGGATGGCATCGAAATCGACAAGACCCGCATCAAGTACAAGAGCCTCAGCATCGGCATCGTCGAGAGCGTGAGCTTCAGCCAGGATTTTTCGCGGGTGGAAGTGCGCGCCCGGCTGAACAAGGATGCCGCCCAGTTCCTACGCCGCGACACGCGTTTCTGGGTAGTGCGGCCGACGCTCAGCGCACGCGGAATTTCCGGCCTCGGCACTTTGCTCTCTGGCGCCTACATCGAGATCGAGCCGGGCCAGGGAGCGGCCCAGTCGCTGTTCGTCGGTCTCGAGTCGCCGCCGGTGGTGCACTCCGACATGGCCGGCAAGCAGATCACGCTGATAGCGCGCCAGCTCGGCTCGATCGACCGCGGCTCGCCGCTGCATTACCAGGGCATCATCGCCGGCGAGGTGCTCGGCCACGAGATGGCCAACGACTACCGCAGCGTGCTGATCCATGCCTTTGTCAGGGAGCCGTTCGACGGTCTGGTGCGCAGCAACACCCGCTTCTGGAACAGCAGCGGCATCGATCTTTCAATGGGACCCGACGGCATGCGGCTGAAGACGGAGTCGGTGCAGTCGGTGCTGTTCGGCGGGATCGCCTTCGACACCGTCGATCCGCAGGAAGCGGGCGACGAGAACACCGAGGGACTGGTGTTCACCCTGCACAACGATTTCAAGTCGATCAAGGATCTGTCGTACACGAGCAAGGTCCGCTTCGTGCTCTTTTTCGAGGATTCCGTGCGCGGGCTGAACGTCGGCGCCCCGGTCGAATTCAAGGGCATCAAGGTGGGCTCGGTCGTCGATGTGCGCCTGGAATACGAAGAGCGCAACGCCGCATTCCGCATCCCGGTAGTGGTCGAGATCGAGCCCGAGCGCATCTTGGAACGCGGCGCACTGATGAAGCGCGCCCCCGGGGAAGCCTTCCAGGCCATGGTCAAGCAAGGCCTGCGCGCGCGCCTGCAGACCGGCAACATGCTGACCGGGCAGTTGTTCGTGGACCTCGTGATGCAGCCGAAAGCGCCGCTGCGGCTTACCCGCGCGGAACGCCCGGAGCTGGAGTTGCCGACCATCCGCGGCGCGAACCTCGAACAGGCCATGGTTTCGGCGTCGAGCATCATGGAGAAAATCGACAGCATCGATCTCGTGAATATCGGCGCCGAACTCAACGAAACACTGAAGGGCACCAATTCCCTGCTCAACGGACCGCGGTTGCAGAGCGCGCTGGCCGACCTGTCCGTGTCGCTCGCCAGCCTGCGCACCATCCTGCGCGCGGTCGACAGCCACGCCGAGCCGATTGCCGCAAACCTGGAACAGACCCTGGTCGCCGCACGCGCGGCGCTGGAGAAATCGAAGACAACCATGGCCCTGGTCGATGGCGCCATCGCTCCCGAATCGCCGCTGTATTTTCATGCGGTACGCCTGGCGCAGGAACTGGCGCAGACCTCGCGCTCGCTGCGCAACCTGGTCGACATGCTGGAACGCAATCCGCAAGCCCTGCTGCTTGGCAAACCGCCAGCGAAAGAACCGTGATGATCCTGCGCCCACACCTTATGACAGCCTTGGCCGCCCTCGCCCTGCTCGCCGGATGCTCCTCCGGCCCGGCGACACGCTTCTACACGCTGGCGGCCGTCGCCGAGGCGGCGCCGGCCAGCGCGAAAGACCCGGCGCCGCGCGCCGCCCGGCCCGTCACGCTGGTCATCACCGACCTCCGGCTACCGCAGTACCTGGACCGTCCCCAGATCGTCACCCGCGGCAGCGACCGCCGCTTGCGCATGGCCGAACACCAGCAATGGGGCGGCAACCTGCGCGACGAAATGACGCGCGTCCTGGCGGAAAACCTGGGGCGACATCTGCCGGGCGACCGCGTGCTCGCCGCGCCCATCCACACGACATTGCAGCCGGATTACCGCATCGAGGTCGACGTGCAGCGCTTTGAGCGGGAAGCCGATGGTTCCGTCAGGCTCGCTGCACGCTGGTGGCTCACCCGCGGTCCGGACGGCATGCTGCTGGCCAGCCCCGAGGCGTCATTCACCGGCCCCCCGGTCGATGAGGACGCCTACGAGGCGCTGGTCGGCGCCATGAGCGCCGTGTTCGGCGAGTTGGCCCGAGCCATTGCAGACAGCATCCGCTCACGTGCGGCAGGCGGCTCATGAAACCCGCCGCGCTGGCCCTGCTGCTGCTGACGGCTTGCCTCGCCACAACAGCCAGGTCGCAAAGCGGCCGCGAACTGATCGAGGAATCGCTGCGGCGGCATGCGCCGCCCGCCTCGGTGTATGAGGAGCAGACACTGGTGCTGACCGATTCCCAGGGCCACTACACCGTGCGCACCGCACGCCGCTACGCGCGGCATGACGCAAACGGCAACACCGACCTGCTGGTGATGGAAACACCCGCGGAATCGAAAGGAACGGCGATCTACGTGGCACGCGCAACAACCGGCGGCACGCGCCGCGGCACGGCAGCCTCCAGCCCCATATTCGGTTCCAACTTCTCGGTGTCCGACCTGGAAGCGGAACAGGTTCGGAATTTCACCTACGAACGCGATGATGACCATGATCTTGACCGGGTGCCGCATTTTGTCCTGCGGGTGCTGCCGGCGGACGAAACTGTCGCGCGGGCCACGGAATATCGCGAGCGGCGGATCTATCTGCGCAAGGACAACCTGTTCATCAGCCGGATCGATTACCGGGACAGCGAAGGGCGCCTGGCCAGGCGCCAGACCTTCCGCGATCCCCAGCCCGACGAATCTGGCGTCTGGCGCCCGGGCATGATCCTCATGGAGGATCTGCGCGATGGCCGGCGCACCCTGCTCAAGGTCG
>JBIJDJ010000196.1:0-5581 GCA_044344175.1 Sulfuritalea sp. | reverse complement strand
CGGCGCCTTCGTCAATGAAAAGCGCATCCGCGTCGCCAAACGTTTCCGCCTCGACGAAGCGCTGATCGGCACCGGCTTCCCCTATCGCATGTTCGACCACATCGACACCTACCTGGCGATCTTCCGCGACGTCGCACAGCGCACCGCCGGCATGCGCCGCCCCGGCGCCGCGGCGCTGGATCTGGCCTGGGTCGCCTGCGGCCGCATGGACGGCTTCTGGGAACTCGGCCTGTCGCCCTGGGACATGGCCGCCGGCAGCCTGCTGATCACCGAAGCCGGCGGCCTGGTAGGCGATCTGTCGGGTGAAGCCAACTACATGCAGACCGGCAACATCATCGGCGGCAACCCGAAGATATTTTCACAGTTGCTGCAACTCATCGCCCCTCATCTGACCGCAAAACTCAAGGCTTGACCCGAGCCCGATGCCGGCCGCCCTGACGGCCGCCGAACTGGCGGCGCACACCCCCGTAATGCAGCAGTGGCTGCGCGCCAAGGCGGAGCACACCGACAAACTGCTGTTCTTCCGCATGGGGGATTTCTACGAACTGTTCTTTGATGATGCCGTGCAGGCGGCGCGCCAGCTCGACATCACGCTGACCGCGCGCGGCCAGTCGGCCGGCAAGCCGATCCCGATGGCCGGCATTCCCTACCACGCCGTCGACGGCTACCTGGCGAAGCTGGTCAAGCTCGGCATCTCCGTCGCCATCTGCGAGCAGATCGGCGATCCGTCGCTGGCCAAGGGCCCGGTGGAGCGCGCCGTGACGCGCATCGTCACGCCGGGTACGCTGACCGACGCCAACCTGCTCGACGACCGTAACGACAGCCTGCTGCTGGCACTGACCATAGACCGCCAGCGCGCGGGCCTGGCCTGGCTCAACCTCGCCAACGGCGACCTGCGCCTGCTGGAAACCTCGCTCGACGCCCTGCCCGCCCACTTCGAGCGCCTGCGCCCGGCAGAACTGCTGCTACCCGACGCGCTGCGCAGCGGCGTGCCGGAGCACCGCGCCGTCAGCCGGTACCTGCCGGACTGGCACTTCGATGCACGTGCTGCGGCGAACGCGCTCGCCGAGCACTTCGGCTCCCGCGACCTGGCCGGCTTCGGAGTGCACGACGAGGAACTCGCGCTGGCCGCCGCCGGCGCGCTCTACCGCTATGCGCAGGCCACGCAGTTGCAGGCGCTGGTCCATGTCACGCAACTGACGGTCGAGCACGAAGGCGCCTTCCTGCGCCTCGATGCCGCAACCCGGCGCAACCTGGAAATATCCGAGACCCTGCGTGGCGAGCCAACCCCCACCCTGCTTTCGTTGCTCGACACCTGCGCCACCAGCATGGGCTCTCGCTGGCTGCGCCACTGCCTGCACCATCCGCTGACCGAGCGCAGCATCCCGCGCGCGCGGCACGAAGCCGTTGCGGCACTGGTCGGCGATGGCGGCAACGGACCTTTCGCGGCGCTGGGCAAGGCGCTCTCCGGATTTGCCGACATCGACCGCATCGCCGCACGCATCGCCCTGAAGAGCGCCCGGCCGCGCGATCTTTCGTCCTTGCGTGACAGCCTGGCACGTCTCGATGACATAAGGCAAAAAGTCGGCGCTGGCGAGACGGCGGCGCGACTTGCCGAACTCGCCTCCGCACTCGCTACGCCGCAAGCCTGCGTCAGCCTGCTGACCGAGGCCGTCGCGGCTGAGCCGGCCGCGCTGATTCGCGAAGGCGGCGTCATCGCCCCTGGCTACAACGCCGACCTCGACGAATTGCGTGCCATCCAGCACAACTGCGGCGCCTTCCTCATCGAGCTCGAAGCGCGCGAACGGACCCGCAGCGGCATCGCCAACCTCAAGGTCGAGTACAACAAGGTGCATGGCTTCTACATCGAAGTCACCCACGCCAACGTCGAGAAGATTCCCGACGACTACCGCCGCCGGCAAACGCTGAAGAACGCCGAACGCTACATTACGCCGGAACTCAAGAGTTTCGAGGACAAGGCCCTGTCCGCCAACGAACGCGCCCTTGCTCTGGAAAAGTCGCTCTGGGACGAACTGCTCGGCGCACTGGCGATCCATATCCCTGTGCTGCAGCGCATCGCCCGCGCGATTGCCGAACTCGACGGCCTCGCCGCTTTCGCCGCCGCCGCCGTGCGCCACGACTACCGCCCGCCCGAGTTCTGCGACGATGCCGCCATCGAGATCGAGGACGGTCGCCATCCGGTGGTGGAGCGGCAGATCGACAGCTTTATTGCCAACGACACGCGCCTGTCACCGGCTCGCCGCATGCTGTTGATCACCGGCCCCAATATGGGCGGCAAATCGACCTACATGCGCCAGGCCGCGCTGATCGTCTTGCTTGCCCACTGCGGCAGCTTCGTTCCCGCCACGCGCTGCCGCCTGGGACCGGTCGATGCGATCTACACCCGCATCGGCGCATCGGACGACCTCGCCTCCGGGCGCTCCACCTTCATGGTCGAAATGACGGAAGCGGCCGCAATTCTGAACGGCGCGACCGACAAGTCGCTGGTGCTGATGGACGAGATCGGTCGCGGCACCTCGACCTTCGACGGCGTCGCGCTGGCCTTTGCCATCGCCCGCCACCTGATCGAGAAAAACCGCGCCTGGACGCTGTTTTCCACGCACTATTTCGAGCTGACGCGGCTGGCGCAGGACTACCCCGTGTGCGCCAACGTCCATCTCGACGCCGTCGAGCACGGCCACAAGATCGTGTTCCTGCATGCCGTCGAGGAAGGTCCGGCTTCGCAAAGCTATGGCGTTCAGGTCGCGGCGCTGGCCGGCATGCCGCCCGCCGTGGTGCGCGAAGCGCGGCGGCGCCTGACACTTCTGGAAAACCGCGAAGTCGGCTCGCTGATCCAGCCCGACCTGTTCGCCAGCGCCCCGCCGCTGCCCGAGCCACCGCATCCGGCGCTCGACGCCCTGCGCGATGTCAATTGCGACGAACTCAGCCCGCGCGAGGCGCTCGAAAAGCTCTACCAGTTGCACAAGCTGGCAAAGTCGTAACCGGACTCAGGACTCAGTGTAACTCTTCGTCGGGCGGCACCGGCGCCGGCAGCACGGCAATACCCTCTTCCAGCAGTTCGCGCGTTTCATCCACCGTTGCCACGCCGCGAATGCTGCGCGCCGGCGCCTCGTCATAGTGAATGCGCCGCGCCTCCTCGGGAAAGCGTTCGCCGACGTTTTCCGCCTGTCGCGCCATGTTTGCCAGCGCCTGGTGCAGTTGCGCCATGGCCGGCGCAAGCACGGGCATCGCCGCCTTTTCCGGGGTCACGCCCTCTGTCGCACCGCGCTTCACATGCGGCGCCGACGGCAGCTGGCTGACGCCCGAAGTCTGACACTGCGGACAATGCACCAGATGACGCTGGCTTTGATCGCGGAACGCCTCGCCTGAAGCGAACCAGCCTTCGAAGCGGTGCCCCCGGTCGCAGAGAAGGTTGAGGACTATCACGCGTTTGAGTGACTGGTGCCCGGAACCGGACTTGAACCGGTATGGCTTGCGCCGAGGGATTTTAAGTCGGTCTTTATCATTTAATAACAATAAGTTACAACAACTAAACTCAATTACAGCCTGCCTTTCCGGGTGACACTTTGTTTTCGATGGTTGTGGGTAACTGCAGCTTTTTGGTAGGCAGTGTGCCGCCAGTGTGCCATGAGTCAGGCCTAGGAGAGGCTATATTTGTAGTCGGCGATGTGGCCTCGCCCACACAATAAACAAGCATTCGGCACCGGAGCCGCTACAGCGACTTAGGAGCAGGAAAAGTCAACTCGGCTACCGCGCCTCGATTGCTCCACGCGCTTCACCGCCCTCCCCTACAACCACGAACGGTGCCCAGAAGATTGGGTGAGCGTATTCCGGGTGATCCGGTGTAGCCATCAGCGCCATCATCGCCTTCCTGTGCGCCTCAGCCTTGCCTTGGTCGGGATTGGTTTCATACTCCTTCAACATGCCCGTGGTGAGTGGCACCGTGGCCTCTGACGCTACCGGCCAGTGAGATACCAGCAAGGACCGCGCCCCTGCATAGAAGAAGGCTTTGGCCAGCCCCGACAGTCCTTCGGCGCCCGGTGTGCCGTCCGCCGCTGCCGTATTGCAGGCCGACAAGACGACCCAATCCGCGTTGAGCTTCAGTTTTGCGATTTCACCCGCCGACAGATAGCCATCGTCCTCGGCGGTGCCTTGCTGCGGCGGTGTCAAAATCAGGCCTGACTCCCCTGCACCCTTGATCTCGCCGGCCATCACGCCGTGAGTGGCAAAGGCAAGCGTTCGGTATTTGGACAAATCCAGCTGCTTGATCTTGGTCTCGGTGGCGTTCTCCTGCAACCAGAGTGACTTCTGATCGGACTTGAGGGCCTTGGCCATGGCCCGTAGTTCGTCGGCGGTTTCCGGCAATCGCGGTGCGCTGCGGATCGCCTCGACGTCTGCGATTTCTGTTGCCGGTGCCCCGGTCTGAGCATCTGTCTTTGTCGTCACATTGCGAAATACCGTCGCCACATCTAGCTTGGCGCGTTTGCTGCGGGTCGTACCTCCTGTTCCACCAATCAACGGATCGCCAAATCCAGCGAACGGCTCCTGAGAAGTACCCGCCTTGGCGAACTGGCGAAACGCTTGAATCGAACTCACGGACGGCAGTACCGAGAAAGCGTAATGCTTGGCGAGCCAATCAACCTGACGGTAGTCGGCATCGCTAGTGATGACTGGCGGAGACAAAGCCACCAACATGCCGAACGGCAGGCTTTGCAACGGGCCGGAGGGTACCACCATCACATGCTTAACTCCGACAAGGAGCGACGCGGCGGGGGCCCAGAGAAGCTGGTAAAGCTCGTGCAGAAGCCCAACGTCGACACGTCTGGATTGGTCGGTTCCATCAAACTCCATCGCGGCACGGATGGTTGCCACTTTTGCGGCCACATCCTTGACGCTCACCGGGAGAGGTATAAACACTGCCCCGTCCGGTTTGACCACCCAGAGAAAACCGCTATTGCCGAGTGAATAGACCAGCATCGCCTCTCTCGGTTTCAACAGTGCACGAATCTGGCTGACGGTCGCAGGTTCGGGGCGGGTGAGTTCCTGATATTCCGGAAAGCGACGAGTCAGTTCCGCGTCTATCGTTTCTATTTCTTTTCCTGCGCGAGCGATGTCGTCGCGCAGTTGTTGTTCGCTTTCAGTTTTTCGCTCCTGTGGCTGCTTGCTGGCCGCAGCGACCAGTTGTGTCTCTCTGGCGGTGCGACGTTCGCCGGCATCCTGTTTCTGCTTGATCAGACCAGCTAAAGCGTCGTCGCCACTGGCGAAACGGGAGGCCATTTTGGCGATGGCGGAAGCCGTACCGGAGGCCTGTTCGAGTTGCACGATCTGGAAAGCTTCGTCGGCAATTTTTTCAGAAGGTTCCTTATCTGGATTAGCCGCAAGGAGCCTCAAGTGGCGGGTAAATCCGGGCCGGTTCTTTGACGCCTCTCGAACAGACTCATTATCTGCACCACCGGTGACGATACGCTGCCTATAGATTGCGCTGGCTCTTCGCGCCATAGATAATGCTTGCGCGTACTGGCCTTGGACGCGGTAGAGCGCAGCGAGGTTATTTAGGCTA
>JBIJDJ010000040.1:0-18274 GCA_044344175.1 Sulfuritalea sp. | reverse complement strand
GCATGGGGTTCTCCTTCTATCAATGCCAGATCATCGGCCGAGGGCAAGAATTTCATCAAACACCTTGCCGGCAATTTGCAGCACCTTGGCCGATGCCTGATACGCCTGCTGATAACGCAACAGGTTGGCTGCCTCTTCGTCCAGATTGACGCCGGAGAGTGACTGCAATGCCTGCGTGGCATGATCGGCCAACCCTTGCTGGGCGGCGCCAATCGCTGCCACTTCGTTGGCCTTGCTGCCGACCGCACTGACGATCTGCGTATAGGCCGACTGATAGGACGCGGTAGGTCCTGAAGTACTGCTGCCAATCATGGTGCTGCGCGTCTGCAAGGCTCCCAGAAGCGCGGCGTTACGATTGTCGGCAACGCCACCGGTATTGGCCTCGATGGTGAAGGTATCGCCGGTCGCCGGGTTGCCGGAGATCTGCGTCGCCCAGCCGTTGTAGGGGATATCGGCGCCGCTGGCGTAGGCAACGCCGCTGGCGAGCGTGGTCGCCGTGGTGACATCGCGCACATCGAATGTCGTCGCACTGGTAAAGGTCAGCGTCACCTTGTGCTGCAAACTTGCGTCGGTTGGCGGCGGCGCTTTCACCGTCCCCGCGCTGATGCTCGCCGTACCGGTATTGATGAGCGCCGTTGCCGTGCGAATCGGCGCGGCAGCGGCAATCTGGCGTGCATCGGAAAACGCAACGGCAATACTTCCGGCGCCACTGCGGGTGGGCTGAATCAACACGCTGTCATTGGCGGCGGGCAGCCACGACCCGACCGCGATCGTGATGCCATCGACCGTCTGCGGCAACGTCGCAAAGTTCTGTACCTGATTGTCGGCAAGGCGCGTCAGGCGATAATTGCCGCCGACAAAGGCGAGCTGGTAGTCGCTGCTGGTGAGTCTGTGGATCGTCGGTGCATCGATAGTCACTGTAGGCGCCCCTGATCCGGCATTGAGGCTACTTGCACTTGCCGTTGGCGCTGAAACATTGAAGAAATTCGTGCCAAGCGCTCCAGTCAAATCCTGTCCCAGCCGGTGTTGGTCGTTGAAGTTCTGCGCCAGGGTCAGTGCAATGCGGCCGAGGGCATTTTGCGCCCCATCCAGAGTCTGGCTCCGGAAGTTGAGCAAGCCGCCGAGACTGCCGCCGGTAATCTGTGACTCGGGCAAGGTCAGCGCCGTGCCGCCAACGCCGACCAGGGCGACATTGGTGCGCTCAGGATCATCGGGCGCCTGTACCGCCTTCAACTGATAGGACTGATTGCCCACCACCAGGGGCTGTCCGTTGCCGACGAAGACGTTGAAGCTGCCATCTCCCTGGACGACCGTGCTGACCCGCACCAGCGCGTTCAAATCCTTCAGCATCTGGTCGCGCTGATCGAGCAGATCATTGGGCGGCTGATCGGCGCCACTCGCCTGTGCCAGGATGATGCGCTGGTTGATTTCCGCCAGTTGCGAACTGTACGTGTTGATCTGGGTGACCTGCCCGGCAATCTGCTGATTGATGCCATCGCGGATTTCTGCGAACCGCTGATCCAGCGCCTGAAACCGCGCCGTCAGAGCCTGCGCGGCGGAGAGCATCGACTGGCGACCGGGAATCGAGGCCGGGTTGGCGGCGACATCCTGCACACCCTTGAAGAAGGCGGAAAGCGCGGGAGACAGCCCTGCGCTGGGGTCGGCCAGCAGATTGTCGATCTGACTGATCTGCGCCCGATAGGCGTCCATCTCCGCCGCGCCGGCTTCCGCACTCAGTACCTGACGACCGAGAAACTGGTCATAAATCCGCATGACGGTCTGCACATGCGTGCCCTGCCCGACGAAACCCGCTCCGGTAAAGATGGGGGTATTCGTCCCCTGGACGATCTGCTGCCGGTTGTAACCCGCAGTCGAGGCATTGGCAATGTTATGGCTGGTCGTCAGCATCCCGGCCTGTGCCGCATTGAGCCCGCTGATGCCGATACTGTTAATGCTCATGATCGCTCCACGATGGAACCTGAATAACGGCAAAAATTGCCGTGAGTTGAGGGTTCAGGAGGAATGGAGCAACCGGCGTGCCAGGCCTTCGGATTACAGGGACCAAGCCACGGAATTGCAGCGGCGCCTCGGGCGCATTGGCCGCGGCCTCTGCCGTTCAGCCAGCCAGGGCCTGCCTCAGCGTCGTGCCGCCAATGATGCTTTCGAGCTTGGCCGCGTACTGCGGGTCGGTGGCATACCCGGCGGCCTGCAAGCCGCGGGCAAAGCGGCCCGGCTCCTGTGCGCCAAGAATCGCAGCGTAGCGGGGGTTGCTGACCAGCAGATTGGCGTAGTCGCCAAACGCTTCCTCGTAGGAACCGTAGGCACGGAAACGTTCGACACGGGTCTGCGCCAGGCCGGCAATCACTTCCGTGGTGGTCGCGTCCACCGTCGGGCCGCGCCAGCTGGCGCCGGCCTTGATGCCGAAGCTGTTGAAGCTCGGGCTACCATCGGCACGGCGTGGTTCGGACTTGCCCCAGCCGGTTTCCAGCGCCGCCTGCGCCACCATGAAGTGCGCCGGAATGCCGGTGATCCGCTCGGCGGCGACCGCCACCGGCAGCAAACGATCGACGAACGCGCGTTGCGCGCTCGTAGCCGCAGCCGCACCCGGCGCAAAAGTCGGCGCCGGCGGAACGGCGGTAGCAGTGGCGGGAAGATTTCGCAGGGGAACAAAGGCCGGTGCGGCATCGCGCCGCAGGGGCAGCGCGTTCTCCTGTGGCAAGCGAAAAGCGGGCGCGGCAGGTTGCAACGGCAACGGCCCCTCCAAAGGCCGGGGTTCCAGATTCTGGCGCGCCAACTGCGCCTCGATCATTGCCGCCAGGCCTGTACCCCGGTTGCCACCGCCGAGCACCTGGGCAAGTTGCTGGTCGAGCAAGGATTCATACATCCGCGTCTGATCACTATCGAACATTCCTTCGCGCGGAGTGGCATCCCGCATCGACTTCATGACCATCTGCAAAAAGAACGCCTCGAATTGCCTGGCGACCTCCTTGTTCGCCGCCGGATCACCCTTACCCGCCTGACGCTTGAGCGTGGCAAGGCTGTTGACATCGAGAACGTTCACAGGCGCGGACATCGGGGCTATGTTGTTAGCGGTGGTCATGGTAATGGTCAGGTTCTCATGACTGGAGCAGAATCAGTCGCCAAAGCAAGACGGCAAACATTTCCCTGACCACGACAATCAAATGATTTCCAGCTCGGCGCGCAAGGCGCCCGCCGACTTCATTGCCTGCAAAATGGCCGTCAGCTCCTGCGGACCGGCACCCAGGCTATTCAATGCCTTGACGATGTCGGCAAGATTGGCGCCGGCCTTGACGTTGATCAGTGAGCTGCCTTCCTGCTTGATCTCGATCTGCGAAGTTGCCACGCTCACGGTCTGCCCTCCGGACAGCGGAGCCGGCTGGCTCACCGAATTCTCGGTGGTGACCGAAACGGAAAGAGCGCCATGCGCTACGGCACAATTGTCCAGCAGCACATCCTGATTCATCACCACCGAGCCGGTGCGACTATTGACAATAACCTTTGCCGCCATTCTGACCGGGGTCACCTCGATGCTCTCGATCTGACCGAGAAAGCTTACGCGCTCATCCGGGTTGGTCGGCGCGCGTACCCGGATCTGGCGGGCATCCGCCGCCGTGGCGGCTCCCGGCACCACCCGGTTGATGGCAGCGGCCATCCGCTGCGCCGTGCCGAAGTCCGTCGCATTCAACTCCAGATAGACGAAGTCACCCTGTCCCAGCGGCATCGGCACTTCACGTTCGACCGACGCACCTCCGGGAATACGGGCGACAGACAAGTGGTTTATGGTGACCTTGGAACCCGCACCCGAGCCGCCTGCACCAACCACCATCAGATTGCCCTGCGCCATCGCGTAGACCTGTCCGTTCGCCCCTTTCAGCGGGGTGAGGATCAGCGTGCCGCCTTTCAGACTCTTGGCGTTGCCAATCGACGAGACGGTGATATCGATCAGTTGTCCGGCACGAGCGAAGGCTGGCAAGTTGGCCGTTACCATCACGGCGGCGACGTTTTTCAATTGCAGCGACAGACCTGGCGGCAGATTGGCCCCCATCGCGGACAGCATGTTGATGACGCTCTGCACGGTAAACGGCGTTTGCGTGGTCTGGTCGCCGCTGCCATCCAGACCAACCACCAGGCCGTAGCCGACAAGCTGGTTATTTCGCACGCCGGCAATCGATGCAATATCCTTGATGCGCTCGGCACGCGCCGTGTCCATGACCAGCAGCGTCATAAGCACCCAGAGAAACATCAGAAAGCCCTTTTCAATCCGTGTCATGTCAGGCTCCTCAAAATGGCAGAATAATAAGGAAAAAGCGCGACAGCCATCCCATGACTTGAGCCGAGTCTATAAAGCCGTTCGCCTTGTACTCGATGCGCGCATCCGCCACCTGCGTTGAAACAACGGTATTGGCGAAGGTGATCGTATTCGGGTTGACCACCCCCGAGAAACGGATGAACTCCTCGCCCTCCTTAAGACCAATCTGCTTTTCGCCCGACACCAGCAAGTTGCCGTTGGGATAGACCTCGATCACGGTCACGGTAATCGTGCCGGTGAAATCGTTGGACGAGGTGTTCTGGCCCTTGCCATTGAAGTTGTTGCTGTCGTTGGCGGACAAAGTGGTGTGCTCCACGCCCTTGAAAGGCAGGTTTTTCATGTTGGGCACGCTCATATCGACCGTCTGGCTGCGGGTGGTCTTGTTCTCCGACGTCTTCGACGCCTGCACCTTCTCCTGGATGTTGACGGTCAGCGTGTCGCCGACAAAGTGGGCACGCCGGTCTTCGAACAGGGGCCGCGCCGAGCCAACATTGAAAATCGCGCCGGCGCTCGGGGGGATGGCAATACCCGGCCGGGCCGTCATCGGCTGATGCACCGCTGTCGACGGTGCGGTCGTCACGCAACCGGCCAACGAAAGGCCGACCACGAGCCAGTAAGATGATTTATTCATGATGCACTCCGATCTTCATCACGCTGCCATTACATTTGGGCCAGTCGCGCCAGCATTGCATCCGCGGTGGTGATGGCTTTTGAGTTCATCTCGTATCCGCGCTGTGCCACGATCATGTTCACCAGTTCCTCGGCCACGTTCACGTTGGATGTTTCGACGTAACCCTGATTGAGCAAACCGGTGCCGCTGGTACCCGGGGTCGTCGGCGTCGGCGTTCCGGATGAAGCGGTTTCAACAAACAGATTTTCCCCGCTAGCCTGCAAGCCGCCGTTATTGACAAAGCTGGCAAGTTGAATCGTCCCGGCCTGGGTCGGCGTGGTCGATCCCTGCTGGGTATAGGAAACGATTCCATCACGGGTAATGGTCACGCTGGTGGCACTGGCCGGAATAGTGATGGCCGGGCTCAGTGGATAGCCGTTGGCGTTGACAATCCGGCCGGTGGCGTCCTTGGTGAATGAACCGTCTCGCGTGTACGCCAGCGTTCCGTCGGGCATCTCCAACTGGAAGAAGCCGTTGCCCTGAATCGCCAGATCGAACGGGTTGTCGGTCTTCAGCAGGCTGCCCTGGATGAAGATATGTTCGGTGGATACCACTTTCACACCGGTGCCGAGCGTCAGGCCGGATGGAACCAGGGTCAACTGCGAAGAGTTCGCTCCAGGCTGCCGGAACGTCTGGTAGAGCAGATCCTCGAACACCGGACGCGAGCGCTTGAAGCCGTTGGTGCTGACGTTGGCGAGGTTGTTGGCGATGACATCCATCGAGATCTGTTGTGCATCCAGACCAGTCTTGGAAGTCCAGAGGGAATACATCATCGTGAGTTACTCCTGACAAAGCGGAAAAGGTTTGATTGCGGTCATGGTTCAGGTGGCTCGCGCCAGGTTTTGCAGAGCCTGGTCAAGAATCTTCAAGCTCTGAGCACTCGCCTGATAGTTGCGCTGCTGTTCGATCAGGGCCACCAGTTCGGTCGTCAGGTCGACATTGGATTGCTCCCTGGCGGATCCCTGAATGCTGCCCAGCCCAAATCCGCGACTCCCTCTTGGCGTGTCCAGAAGTTCCGCGCCGGTACCCTTCACCGGATCCGCATTCGCCAACCACTGGTTGTCCCCCAGGCTGATCAACGCATTGGGATTGACGAAATTGGCGAGCACGACCTGCGCCACCTTGCGCGACTGGCCGTTGGAGTAATACGCGCTAATGACGCCATCGGTACCGACGCGGATGCCGACCGAACCATCAATCGCGCCTGCACCGTAGCCATCCTGGGTCATCGAGCTGACACCGAACGGGTTGCCGTACTGAACGGATCCACCCAGATCAAGGGTGACGGACAAACTGCCGCCACCACCCAGGGCGTAGGTCTGCGCTGCAAGGGGCATGGCGGTCGTCATCAAGCCATCGGTATCGAAACTCAGGCTCACCGGCCCGGTCTGGGAGGCGCCATCCAGCGTGGTATGGAGATCCCAGAGATTCCCCGGCGACGATTTTGAAAAGTACATTCTCAGGTCATGGGTGGCGCCCGTCGCATCGAACACGGCGAGCGCCGTCGAATGGTTATAGCTCAGTGCATTGTTCGCGGCGAAAGGTGCGACCGTCGGGGGAGCGGCCCGCGCGTCCAGGTTGGCACCGACCGACACTCTGCTGGTGGCGGCGGCAGGCATGACCGGATCAATGAAAATATTCTGTGGCGCCGACGTCGTTGCAATCACGCCCTGGGGATCAGTGCTGTAGTCGGCCGCATACCCGGTCACATTGAGACCGCTGCGATTGACGACAGCGCGCTGGTTCGGTGTGCTGGCGTCATAGGTCAATTGAAACTGGCCATCGCGGGTATAGGTAATTTCGCCACCCCTGTTCAAGCGGAAGAACCCCGGCCCGGTGATCGCCATATCGAGCGGGTTGTCGCTTTGCAGCGCAACTCCCTGATCGAAATTCTGGTTGAGGATGTCCGCACTGACGCCGCCGCTTGCTGCTCCGCCCGACGGATCGCCGGATGCCGCGGCGGCGAGCACGTCGGCGAAGCGCGCTTTCGAGCTCTTGAAGCCGATGGTTTGCGAATTCGCAATGTTGTTGCCGATGACGTCGATCGCTTTTGAGGTGGCAGTCAGTCCGCTCAGGCTCGATGCAAAGCTCATGATTCAGATCTCCCTGGTGTCTGTTGCACCTTCGGATCGATCCTGGCAATTCGGGAAGCGTGGCTCATGGCGTATTCCTAGCGCAAGGAGAGAATTTGCGTTGCGGCCCGGTCATTGGCGTCGGCCGTCGACAGCAGTTTCATTTGCATCTCGAACTGCCGCGCCAGCGAAATCATTGCCACCATTTGTTCAGCCGGATTGACGTTGCTGCCTTCGAGGGTTCCAGTCGCGACCTTGACGCCCTCATCAACCGGCGCAGCCGAGCCGTCGCGCAGACGAAACAGGCCATCTTCGCCGCGAACCAGATCGGATGCCGGCGGATTGACCAGCTTGACCCGACCGATAATGCTTACCGTGTTCTGGACGCCCGACTCCGGCAGCGTGGAGATCGTGCCATCGTCGCCTACGCTGATTTTTTGCTCCGGCGGGATGGCGATTGGCCCGCCATCGCCTTGCACAGGCAAGCCGCTACGGGTCTGGACAATTCCCAGGACATTGAGTTCGAGGCTGCCGTTGCGGGTATAGGCCTCGCTGCCGTCCGGCAATTGCAGGGCAATCCAGCCGGATCCCTGCACGGCCATGTCCAGCGGCCGACCGGTGGTGATCATCGGGCCGGAACTGTAGTTGGTGTGGGTGCTGGCATCGACGGTCAAAGCGCGCGTCGCGAGGCCCTTCTGCTGGGCAGTTGACTGCACCTGGACAGCGCGCAACTGGTGTTCCTCGGCCCGATACCCGGTCGAATTGACATTGGCAAGATTGTGGGCCACCGCCGCCTGCCGGTTCAGCATCTGGCTGGCACCGGTCATTGCCGTGTAGATCAGTCTGTCCATGTCGCCGCCCGGTTCGTCTCTTGGTTCGCCGTGTCGTCAGCGCCGACTTTCAGCGCAGGTTGACCAGGGTTTGCAGGATGCTGTCCTGCGTCTTGATGGTCTGCGCGTTGGCCTGATAGGACCGCTGCTGAGTGATCATGTTGACCAGTTCGGCCGTCAGATCCACGTTGGAATCTTCAAGTCCGGAGGCCTGCAGCACGCCGTACTGGCCGGAGGATCCCGGCACGCCGATAATCGGATCGCCGCTCGTCGGCGATTGCGCCCAGCGGTTGTCGCCCAAGGGCTGCAAACCCTGCGGGTTGCGGAAATTGGCAAGGATGACCTGGCCCACCGGGTTGGTCTGGCCATTGGTATAACGACCCAGCACCACGCCATCCTTGCCGATATTGAAGCCGGCCAGCGTACCCGAAGCGTATCCATCCTGAACCATGGCGTTCACCGCGAACTGCGCGCCGTACTGGGTGGATCCGCTGAAATCCACCGGGAATGACTGCGGCGAGGTAACCGCTCCGGTATAACCCAGTTGCGCATCGGTGAGCGATGCGGCAAGCGCCGGCGAGGTGAGCGCGCCCGATGTATCGAAGGCCAAGGTCCCAAGAGCGGTCACGCCGCCACCGGACAGATCGAGAAACGTCGGTACTGCGCCAGGCGGGTTCGTGATCGTCGCATAGGCCTTCCAGGTATTTGCAACCGCACCCTTGACGAAATACATCGAGTACGTGTGCGGATTGCCCAGGCTGTCATAGATGGTCGTCGCCGTCGACTGGTTGTATGAGGTGGGATCACCAAAGTCGAATGGCGCGGTGACCGGGATAGCCAGCCGCGAATCGAGGTTGACGTTGGCCTGAATTCCGGCCGCCGACGTGCTGCCACCCGTCGCTTGCGGCGTACCGGACAAACTCTGCGTCGGGTCGAACAGGCGCAGCGGGACCGCCGGCGAGCCGGCCGCAATCACGCCATTGACGGCCGCGATGCCCTTTAGTTGCAAGCCCTGGGCGCTGACGATAAAGCCATCCTTGTCGAGCTGAAACTGGCCGTTGCGGCCGTAGACCGTTCCGCCGGCCCCATCGTCCATCTGGAAAAATCCGCCACCATTGATCGCCGTATCCAGCGGATTGTTGGTGACGGAAATATTGCCCTGGGTAAATTGCTGAACGATGGCCGCCACCTTGGCTCCGATCCCCACCGGGGAGGCGCCGGCACCGCTCAGGGATGCCGCAAAAACGTCGGCGAACTGTGCCGAACCGCTCTTGAAGCCTACCGTTGCCGAGTTGGCGATGTTGTTGCCGACGGTATCAAGCGCCTTGGAAGACGCGCTAAGACCACTCAAACCTTGTTGAAAGCCCATGTTTTTCTCCCGCTCAGAATATTTGTTTGACGTCGCTCATTCTTGCCAGTCCAAGTTGCCCGAGATCGAGCGTCACGCCTTGGCTGCTTCGGTTAACACTCACCACTCCGGCAAGTTCCAGAGGTGATGCACCCACCGTCTCGCTCCCCCGCTTGGCGGCAACCGAGATGCTGTAGGTTCCATTTACCGCCTGCGCGCCGGAATCGGTCTTGCCGTCCCAGGCAAAGTTGTGTGCGCCAGCGTCGAGGGCGCCAAGGTCAATGGTTTTGAGCGGCAGGCCGTTGGGGTCCTTTATGGTCAGCACCACCCGATCCGCCGCCGCAGTCAATTCCACGCCACCCGCCGCGCCACTGTCCGTCAGTTTGAGTCCGCTGCCGGCCACCATCACCTGATGCCCTACCAGCGCGGCCGCCTGCATGGCCTCGCCATCGACGGTGCTCGACAGCAGCTTCTGCAAGGTTGCATTCAATTTCTCGATGCCATCGACGGTACTGATCTGCGCCAGTTGCGAAGTCATCTGGGCGTTGTCCATCGGGTTCAGAGGATCCTGGTTCTTGAGCTGGGTCGTCAGCAGTTTCAGGAAGCGATCCTGCGCCTCGTTCGTGGTGCTCTTGGCTTTCGTGCTTGCCGCGCCATTGACTGAATCGATCAGCGTCTGGGCAACGCCGGAGACCCCTGCAGTTACGGTTGTTGTCATCTCATCTTCCTTTTAAATGGCCTACTGCCCGATCGCCAGCGTTTTTTGCGCCAAGGACTTTGCAGTGTTCAGCACCTCGACGTTGTTCTGGTATGAACGTGATGCGGAAATCATGTTGACCATCTCGTCGACCACGTTCACGTTCGGCATCGCGACATAGCCCTGATCGTTCGCCGCCGGGTTCGACGGGTCGTAAATATTGCGCAGCGGCGCCGCGCTCTCGACCACTCGCGTAACCCGCACCCCGATGCCGCCACCTTCGACCGGCGTCGCCTTGAATACCACCTGCTTGGCGCGATACGGCTGGCCATCGGCCCCGACCACGCTGTCGGCGTTGGCCAGATTGCTTGCAACTGCATTGAGGCGGGCCGATTGCGCAGTCAGCGCGGAACCGGCAATGGAAAAGATGCTGAATGAGCTCATGGCGCTTACTGGCTCAGCGCCAGTTGCAAGGTCTTGAAATCGCTGTTAATGAATGTCAGAGCGGCCTCCATTCGCAGCGAGTTCTCGGCGAAAGCGCTGCGCTCGATATCCATATTCACGGTATTGCCGTCGACGCTGGGCTGAAATTCCGTGCGGTATTTGACGGCGCCGGCGAAGGACGAACCGGCTGCGCCTCCCAGATGCCGCGGCGATGTTGCCAGCATGCCGACATCGCCACTCCGCCGTCCGGCAAGCGCCGCACCCAGCGCATCCTTGAAGTCGATATCGCGTGCCTTGAAGTGCGGTGTGTCGGCATTGGCAATATTGGAAGCCAGGAGTTCCTGCCGATGGGCCAGCACGTCGAGTGCGGCATGCTGAACCCTGAGTTTGTCGCCAATCCGGTCGATCATGATATCGGTCGCAAAGTGCTCAAAAAAGTTTTATAGCGTGGTCTATGCAGCATCCATGCCATGTACCGATATCCCTTCTGCCAGCAACAAACCGGGCTTCACGACGACCACTGCCGGCAAGAGTCACCCTCGCCGTGGCAAATGCGTGACAACGACACGGCAAAAGTTGCCGCCTGAAACGAGATGTGCCCCGGAATCTGCCCGAATGGATCCGTGACAAAGGCATCGTGCTGTATTCTTAAGCCATGCACATGCCTGTCGCCGCTCTCCTCTCAACGTTCTTCTCGCTGTTCCTTTTGATCGGAGGCGCAGCGCGGGCGGCCGATGTGGAACCCATCCAGCGAGCCATCGCGGAGTTTTTGCAAGTCCAGAACCAGAGCTTGCCGGGCAAGGCACGCTCCGATGTCGGCGCCATCAATGCCGGCAGCCTGTCAGCCGGCTGTAGAAACGTCGACGTGTCGATGGATGCCGCCGCCCGGCCGTGGGGACGCACTCATGTCAAGGTACGCTGCACCGAAGGGGCCACATGGAGCCTGTATGTCCCGGTGCAGATTCATGTCGCGGTCGACTATCTGGTCAGCGCCCGCCCTCTGCGCGCCGGTCAGTTGATCGCCGAGGCCGACATCACCCGCCGCCAGGGTGACCTGGCCGAGTTGCCGGCGGACGTATTGACGGACCCGGCCCAGGCGCTGGGTCAGTCCGCCAATGTTTCTCTGCCCGCCAATCGACCGCTGCGCGCCGCCATGCTGAATCAGCCGCTCGTGGTAAAACAGGGCCAGAACGTAAAGGTAGTCGCTGCAGGAGCCGGGTTTCAGGTCTCCAGCGAGGGGCGCGCGCTCAACAACGCCGCGGCGGGCCAGGTCGTCCAGGTGCGCCTCGCCTCGGGAGAAGTCATCAGAGGCATCGCGCGAAACGACGGCACGGTCGGGGTGGCCAATTGATCTGCCGCCTCACCACATCAGCGCCCGCTCTTGAATGGTTCTTCGCTTTTCTGGCGATTTCAGGAAAAATTTTCGGGTAAATGCTAAAGTCCGGCCGTCTCGGGCCGTTAAGTCTGGCAAGCTCAAAACCTTAGCAGGTGCATTCCATGAAAATCAACTCCTCGATACCCTCGCCCGCCACGCCCCTGAAGGCCCGCAATCAGGCTGCGTCGAGTGCTGCAACAACGCCGGCTTCCTCGGCCGCCGGCGATGCGTCGGTATCCATGCACCTGCAACAGACCTCGGCGCTGGGCGCGGCAACGGCTCCCTTCGATAGTCAGCGTGTGGCGGAAATCCGGCAAGCGATAGCCGAAGGCCATTTCAAGATCGACGCCGAAAAAATCGCCAGTCGCCTGATTGATGATGTGCGCGACCTGCTGGCGAAAGACCGTCCGACCGCCTGAACGACTCATCGTCTTGACCGCAATCGACACTCTGCTGGAACAGACGGTCGCCGACCTGAAACGTTTCATTGACATCATCACCGCCGAGCGCAGCGCTCTCATTTCCGGCGACGTTGATCAACTGCCTGCCATCGCCGGGGAAAAATCCGCATTGGCGACACGTATCGCCGTTCTCGAATCGCAACGCGATGCCTCACTTGGCGCCGCCGGCTTCGGCGCCGGACTGAAAGGCGTCAACGCCTGGCTGGCAGCCAACCCGGCTGCATCTGCAGGCTCCCCACGCAATGTCTGGAAGCTCTACCTTGATCTGGCGGGCAAAGCCAAGCGCGACAACGAGATCAATGGCAAGCTGATTGCCGCAGGTCTCCAGCAAAACCAGCAAGCGCTCGACGCGCTCCTGGGCAAAGTCGCCGATGCCGGCACTTATGGCGCCGATGGTCAGCGCCAGACCGGGGCTGGCCGGCGACCGCTGGGCAGTGCGTGAATCTGCCCCGCTACGCCGCTCGTTCCAGGGGATTTCAGTCCTGGAGAGGCACGTCCACCCGCTGGTCCGTGGCGCGTGACTCGATCGTGATAGCCACGCGACGGTTGCTTTGCCGCCCTTCTGACGTGGCATTGTCCGCAACCGGTCGCTGATCCGCATAGCCCGTCGCCGTCAGGCGCCGCGGATCCACTTCGGTATCGATAAACAGCCGCACCACGCTGGCCGCCCGCGCGGCAGACAGTTCCCAGTTTGACGGGAACTGCGGCGTGCTGATGCGAATGTTGTCGGTATGCCCCTCGACCACAATCGGGAAATCGGTTGCCGCCAGAACCCGCCCCACGGTGCCCAGCGCCCGCACCGCGCCCAGATCGAGCCGCGCCTCGCCCGGCGCAAACAGGACGCTCGCATTGATATCCACGGTAATGCCCAGAGCTCCCTCGGTAACCCTGACCTTGCCCTCCGCCATCAACGGCGCCAATGCCTGATTGATGTCCTTCGCCAGGCTGCGCAAATGCTCCTTCTTCAACGGCTGGCTTTCCTCGGTCTTGATCCTGGCCGGATTGCGGCGCAGCGGAATCGCAATCGGCGCGGGATCGCCCAGACTTACCGCCACCATCGCCCCGGAGGTCGAACCCGGCACGCTGCGAAATGCGGAGACGATGGAATCGGACATGACGCGATACTTGCCCTCGCTAACCGATGAAATGGCGTACATCACGACGAAAAAAGCGAACAGCAGCGTGATGAAATCAGCATAGGACACCAGCCAGCGATCGTGGTTTTCCGGATCGTCCGCCTCGCGCCGACGGCGGCGGCGGCTATAGCGCGCCATCGACGAAATAGCCCTTCAAACGGACTTCAATGATGTGCGGATTATCGCCGTTGGCAATGCCGACCAGCCCATCCACCAGCATCTCGCGCTGAGTAACGACACGGATAATGTTCGCCAGCAATTTTTTGGCGATCGGCAGAAAAATCAGGTTGGCCGCACCGACACCATAAATGGTGGCAACGAAAGCTACGGCGATACCGCTGCCCAGCTTGGATGGGTCGGACAAATTTTCCATGACATGAATCAGTCCCATCACGGCGGCCAGGATGCCTACCGTCGGCGAATACCCGCCTGCCGACTCCCAGACTTTCGCGGCGGCCTTGAGATTGGACTCCCATGCACTGAGTTCCACTTCCAGCACCTGGCGCATGCTCTCGGGGTCGGCGCCATCGACCAGCAACTGCAAGCCCTTGGCGACAAACGGGTCGCGCTGGATAGCGATCTGGACTTCCAGCGCCAGCAACCCCTCCTTGCGCGCAATCTGGCTCCAGCGGGTAATGTCGGCAATGACTTTCTGCGACTCGATGACCGGCGGAAAAAATACCCATCTCGCCATTTTCATGCCGTCCCTGAAAACCCGCAGCGGACTTTGCAACATCACCGCCCCCAGCGTACCGCCGACAACAATCAGAAACGCGGTCGGCTGCAGCAGCGAATCAAGGTGACCGCCTTCCAGCAGCTGACCGCCGACGATGGCGGCCAGGCCGATCAGCAAACCCGCGAAACTGATCTTGTCCATCTTCATTCGTGGCCGACGCTGACCGCCGCGCGCTTGCGCCGCACTGCACCCAGCGGCTTGCCTTCGCCAGTCACGCTGACACGCAAACGGGCAACCGCCTGGCTATGCATTTGACAGACTCGCGACTCGCTGACTTCCAGCACTTCGCCGATTTCGCGCAGATTCAAGTCCTGTTCGTAATACAGCGCCATCATCAGCTTTTCCCGCTCCGGCAGCGCCCCGATTGCCGTTGTCAGCGCTGCGTGCATATCCGCCTCCTCCAGCAGCGCCAGCGGGTCGAGGCTGGTCGCCGGGGCATGACGCTCGAGGTAATCGTCGCCGCTGCCATCGGTCATGTCCTCGATATAGACCAGCTGATGGCCGCGCGCCTCGAGCAGCATCTTCTGGTAATCCGCCAGGGACATGTCCAGTGCGACCGCCAATTCACCCTCGGAAGGCGGGCGACCGTGTTCGTGCTCCAGTTTGCGGATCGCGGCCTCGACCAGGCGCATATCGCGGCGCACGCTGCGCGGCAACCAGTCATTTTCCCGCAGGCCATCGAGCATGGCACCGCGTATCCGCTGTACCGCGTAGGTTTCGAACTGGGCGCCGAGACCTTCTTCGTAGCGACCAAGGGCGTCGAGCAGACCGATCATTCCGTTCTGGATCAGATCATCGACGTCAACGCTGGCAGGCAGCTTGGCCATCAGCAGAAACGCGATACGCTTGACAAGCGGTGCATAGTGGGCAACCTGCTGATCCTTGGCAAGCACGCCTTGGGCGGTGTACATCGGTCGTGTCGTTCCCGCTGCCTATGACTGACAATTCCGCATACGGCTCAGGCATTGAGCCCCATGCCTGCGGTCCCGCGCATCCGCAGGCTGTTCCTGCTGCCAGGTTCCGGACGGCGCGGCAGCTTCGTCGCCGAGGTCCCTTCCAGCATGGTTGTACTCATTGTGTCTGTCCCTGTAATGAATGCGGCAAACCGTCGCGCCCCAATTGCCCGACACATCAGCCAGAAGTCGCATCCCATGGAGAGATACTGTCAAAGGCGCAACGTTTTGTTTATCCGTGAATTACGCGGCCATCTGCGGTATCTACGTAGTTCGGCGCCGGGCCCGCTTTTCGTCGCTGCGGGCGGCATGAATCCTTCGCTTGAGGATCGCGGGAACTCACGCCGATTCCGTCGAACAGTTTTCAACGGGATCGAACCAGGCTATGACCCGGCAACAGCGACAGGGGACGCCAGGGCGCGCCGGCTTGAGAAAAGCCCGGGGCCGAAGGCCTGTGCAACAGCGATTTTGGAGGCGGCTAGCCTGCCGTCAAGGAAACGGCACCTGCTGTACAGGGCAGAAACCCGAACCAGTCTGCGCCCTCGGATGTCAGCGAAAGACGGCTTTGCAAGGCGCCAGCGAGATGGTCTGCCGTCGGTACGCGAGCACTGCCCAGATAGTCCAGACGCACGTCCAGATGATCGCGGGCAGTGTGGCGCATGTTGTGAAAAATTGCCAGCGCCGCCGGCCCTGTTTGCGCCTTGGTAATCGCGATATTGAATCCGTCGCGCCCGCGCTCCCGCGCCAGGCGCTTGATCAATGCGTAGGCGTGGGTGATTGCCGAACTCTGCGCCGCGACCACCACGGCAATGTGCGGTGCGGCCAACGCCAGCGTCGACTGACTCTGGCCGCTGCGCGCGGCACAGTCAATCAGTACAAACGAGCTGCCTTCCTGCAACCGCCTGAGGGCGGCGTCGATCCGCGCCGCAACTGAGCTATCGACCCGGCGCGCATCAGCCGCCAGACGCGCGGCGGACATCACGCTGAGCAGGGGCGCAACGGGTTGCACCAGGCGTTCGAGCGGGTAGTCACGCTGCACCAGATCCAGCAAATCGTGTCGCGCCTTCACGCCCAGCAAAGAGTGAACGTTGTTCGCACCGGAATTCTCGTCAATGATCACCACGCCCTGCCCGGCCTTCGCCAGCGCAGCGGCCGTGCGCACCAGCAGCGTGGTGCGGCCGCACGCCTCGCGCCCGGAGACAAACGCAATCGCCCGCGCCGTCCGCGCTCTGAACAGGCGCCGCAGCCCGGCAGCCTGGTCTGTCGCGGTACTGCCGATCGGATCAAGCAACGGCCACCCCCGGTGTCATGGACTGATTCTTCGCATAGGTCAACGCGATTTCTTCCTTGTGCAAGGTGTGCACCGTCGCCTCAGCGCCGACTTTGAAGGCCCGGTGGAGCAGATAGTTGCGGTTCGGCACATGGAGATCTTCCGGCACGCGCTGGCCATTGGCGACATAGCTCAGCGTCAGGCCGTGACGCACAATGCAATCGAGCGCAGGGGCCAGCGCCCTGGCTTCATCCGCCTTGGTCAGGATGCAGCCCGCCAGATCTTCGCCGCCATACGCACGCACCACGTCGTCGAGCGTATCGCCACGGCTGCCGGCATTGAGCAGCAACAGACGATTGACCTCGCCGGAACGGGTCAACATCGCCGTCTGCTCTGCCACCATGCGATCGCGCTGGCTCATGCCCACGGTATCGATCAGCACCAAGTGCTTGTCGCTCAGGTCGGCCAGCGTGCGCCGCAAATCCTCTCCATCGCGCACCACAAATACAGGAACACCAAGGATGCGGCCATAAATGCGCAACTGCTCGTGAGCGCCGATGCGATAACCGTCGGTGGTCAGCAGCGCCAGACGTTCTGCGCCATAGCGCACCACGCAGCGGGCGGCCAGTTTGGCAGTGGTGGTGGTCTTGCCCACGCCGGTCGGTCCGACCAGCGCATAGACCCCGCCGCGATCGATGAAGTCGGCCTCGGACGACAAGGTACGCAGGCGACGATTGACGGCGGCCGTGAGCCATTTTCGGCCATCGTTCGGGCTCAGATCTGCGGCCATCTCCTGCACCAGGCGGCGCGTGAGGCTGCCTGAAAACCCCGCCTCGAGCATCTCGCCCAGGAGCAGCGCACGCGTCGGCGCTTCCCGCGCCATCTCTCCCCAGGCGAAACCCGCAAGTTGGCGCTCCAGCAATGCCTTGATTAGCCGCATCTCGTCTACCAACTGCTCCGTCTGCGGTGAAACATTGCTCGCCGGGGAAGATAGAAACTCGGCGCCCATCACGCGCGGAGAAGTGCCCATGGGTGGTGGCGAAAGAATGGTGGCCGGCGGACGCAGCGCGCTGTCCGGCGAATTGCGTGGCGGCAGTGGTTGCTGCCGCGAACCGTCCCACCTCTGCTCCGATAGCGGCGGAGGCTTCCTTGTCGCCACATCGACATTGCCATGGGGAGCCCACGAACGCACCGCCGGCTCCTGGCGCAGGGCTTCGCGTCTTGCCGCAGACAGGGTGACGGTGTAGTCGTCATCCGTCGGCCGCGCCGCGACGGGCGGCGCGGCCGACGGAGAAGATGGTGAAATCCCCGCCGGACGGCCCTGCCGCGAGATGGCATCAAGACTCTCCGGCGACATGGCGACGATCTCCACGCCATTTCCCACGGCTTTGTTGGAAATGACTACGGCATCAGGGCCGAATTCTTCCTTTGCCCGTCGCAGGCAGTCGCGCGCGGTAGCGCCGACGAAGCGTTTTACGGTCATTTACTTGCTCCGATGATGGACGTCACCTTGATTATTTTCGAGTCAGGCACTTCGCCATTGGCAATCACCTTGAGTTGCGGCACCGCGCGGCGCAGGAATCTCGACAAAAGCCAGCGTAGCGGCCCCGGAACCAGCAGCACCGGCGGCAGGCCAAGGTCTTCCTGGTGCCGCGCGGCGGCGGCAGTCTCACGCAGCAAGGTATCCGCCAGGCCCGGTTCGATGCCGCCGGCATCGCCTCCGCCCTGCAACGCCTGGCCGACGATCCGTTCCAGTCCGGGGTCCAGCGCCATGATCTGCATTTCATTGCCCGTCGGGTAGAGCTGCTGCACGATGGCGCGACCAAGCGCAATGCGCACCTGCGAGGTCAGTTCCAGCGGGTCTTGCGTGCGCAGCGCGTGTTCCGCCAGGGTCTCGATGATGGTGCGCATGTCACGAATATTCACGCCCTCGTCAAGCAGGTTCTGCAGCA
>JBIJDJ010000194.1:0-5629 GCA_044344175.1 Sulfuritalea sp. | reverse complement strand
GGGCTGTCCAAGGTCGATCCGGCCTGGTTCAAGGTCGCGCGCAACCTCGGTGCCACGCCGATCCAGATGCTGACCCGGATCATCCTTCCGGCGATCAGTTTCGACATCTTCACCGGCATCCGCCTCGCCCTCGGCGTAGCGTGGGTGGTCCTGGTCCCGGCCGAACTGCTGGGCGTGACCTCCGGTCTCGGCTACGCCATCAAGGATGCGCGGGAAACCCTGTCTTACGACCAACTCACGGCGATGGTACTTACCATCGGCATCATCGGCTACACGCTGGACACCATTTGCGCGCTACTGATCAAGCGCTTCAGCTGGCATCGCGGGGACGCTTGAGCGATGAGTGAGAACACCGCAATTGTCGCGGGAAATGCCGCGACGGCCGCTTCAGGACAGTCGCGATCCGCCGCCGCCTTCAGCGGTACCGTATATTGGGCGTGGAATTTTTTTGGCGGCCTGGCAATTCTCTTCGCCCTGTGGTGGCTGGCCATCTATGTGACCACGCTGAATCCGGCGATGGCGCACTTCGCCAACTTCGGTCCCGGCCCGGCCTTCAAGGAAATCGGCCACCTGTGGAGCAACGGGCTGATCCCCAAAGCCCTGCAAACCAGCGGCGCTCGCCTCGGTGCCGGACTGGCCATTGCCATAGGGGTCGGCGTGCCGGTCGGCATCCTGATCGGTCGCAGCAGGCGTTTTCGCGAACTGAGCAACTCTCCGTTCCAGTTGATGCGCATGATCAGTCCGCTCTCCTGGGAACCGATCGCCGTTATCATGTTTGCAGGCTGGGATCAGGCGATCGTCTTTCTTATCGCCATCGCGGCGATCTGGCCCGTAATGTTTTCCACTGCGGCAGGATTGTCCAAGGTCGACCCGGCCTGGTTCAAAGTGGCGCGCAACCTCGGAGCCAAGCCTTGGCATGTCGTGACGCAGATCATCGTGCCGGCAATCGCCTTCGACGTCCTTACCGGAATCCGGCTCGCCCTGGGCGTTGGCTGGATCGTGCTGGTGCCGGCAGAGTTCCTCGGCGTGACTTCCGGTTTCGGCTACACCATCGAGGACGCACGCGAATCTCTGGAGTACGACAAGCTCATGGCGATGCTGCTGGTCATCGGTGCCGTCGGCTACGTGCTCGACAGCATCTGCCTGGCACTGATCAAGCGCTACAGCTGGCATAAATAGCAGGCGTTCGCGAAAAGCAGTTCCCGCAGTGCACTTGCGTTGCGGCTATAACGGAGGCAATCGCTCAATGTCAAGGAAGATCCACATAGTCTGCGTTTCCGGCACGCGCGAGAAGCTGCAGATGGCATCGATGATGGCATCGGTCGCCGCCACATTGGGCGACGAGGTTTCGGTGTTCTTTTCGATGAATGCCCTGCTGTATTTCATCAACGGCCGCAGCGCGGAACCGCCGGTGGAAGGCGAGTTCGGCACGCTGATGATGCAGAACAAGGGCGTACCGCCCTTCAGGCAGTTGTTCCAGATGGCCGCCGAACTGGGCGACGCCACCCTGCTGCCCTGCTCGATGGCGCTGGACCTGCTGAAGATCACCAAAGACGACCTCGACCCCGCTTTCGGTCCGCCGACGGGGCTGACACGCTTCCTGAGCGACGCCGAAGGCGCCCAAATCCTGACGTTCTAGCCAGCAGGATCGATCCAGAAAACCAGAAGGAGTGAAATAAAATGAGTGAAACCAAGGTAATCGATGCGCGTGACACGTTCTGTCCCGGACCGCTGATGGAACTGATCTCCCACATCAAGCACGTCGGTGTCGGTGACGTGATCGAACTGCTTTCGACCGACCAGGGATCGGTGGCGGATATCCCCGAGTGGGTGAAAAAAGTCGGCCACGAGATCGTCGGCAGCGAGCAGGTCGGCAATGTCTGGCACATCAAGGTCCGCAAGGCCAAATAAGGGAGAATGAAATGAGAATCCTAGTCGTGGGTGGCGGCACCGCCGGTACCATCGTCGCCAACAACCTCACGCGCCGGCTGACAGGCGAAATTCGCGCCGGCAAGGTGCGGATCACGATGCTGTCGGCCTCCGACCGGCACATGTATCAGCCCGGCCTGCTTTACGTTGCCTTCGGACAGATGACGCCTGATCAGCTCTATCGCGATCAGGCCAGCCTGCTCGAACCGACCATCGAATTTCACGTCGACCCGGTCAAGCAATTCCAGCTCGACAAGAACAAGGTCGTCACGGAGGGGGGCAAGACACATGAGTACGACATACTGGTGATTGCCACGGGTTCGCGCATGGTGCCCGAAGAGACTCCCGGAATGACCGAGGGCGCCGAGTTCTTCTATACCGAAGCGTCCGCCGTCAAGATGTACAAGAAGCTAAGGGAATTCAAGGGTGGCAGAGTCATGGTTGCAGTCGGCGTGCCGCACAAGTGTCCGATTGCCCCGGTCGAGGTCATGTTCGCGCTGGATGACTTCTTCAAGGCGCGCGGCATTCGTGACAAGGTCCAGCTCAAGTACCACTACCCGATCGGTCGCCTGCATACCATCGAGAACGTCGCCAAGTGGGCCAAGCCCGAGTTCGAGCGCATCAACGTCGAGACAGAGACCCTGTTCAACATCAAGGAAATTGACGCCAGGAACAAGATCATGAAGAGCGAGGAAGGTACCGAAGTCGAGTACGACCTGCTCATCGTGGTTCCGGCGCACCGCGGCATGGAAGTGATCGAACGCGACAATCTCGGATCAGGCGGCTGGATCCCGACCGACCGCTACAGCCTCAAGATGAACGGCCACGACAACGTCTATGTGGTGGGCGACACCACCAACCTGCCCGTGAGCAAGACCGGCTCGGCAGCGCACTTCCAGGCGGAAACCATCTGCGAGAATATCGCCTCGATCATCAAGATCGGCGAGCCGGTACGGGATTACGATGGCAAGGTTTACTGCTTTATCGAAGCCGGCCATGAAAAAGCGACCTACGCGATGTTCAACTACCTGAATCCACCCGACCTGAAGCCGCCTTCAAAACCCATGCACTGGTTCAAGATTTCATACAACCACATGTACTGGACCAGCGTCCGCGGACTACTCTGAAGAGATGACATCATGACCAACCAGACACAATCACCCCCCGCCTCGCCCTTCAGTGAAAACGACTTGCAGCGGCTCGTCGAATTCGCCCAGCTTGTCACCTCGGCCCAGGACGCGATGTCGGACGACATGGTCAACCGCCTGGCGTCGACCATGTCCGAAGGCATCGCATTGCTCGACCGCCTTACCCGCAATGACGGACTGACACACCTGCTGCGGGAAATCGACCGGCCGGAAAACCAGCGCTTCATCATCTGCATGTCGAATGCCTTCACCCAGGCAAGCCGCGAGCTGGCAACCGCTCCGCCCCTCGGCGGCGGACTCGGCGGCCTGCTGAAGCTGATCAGCGACCCCGGCGTCCAGGAAGGTCTGCGCCTGCTCGCATTCGTCGGCGCGCGCATGAGCACCAGCCTGCGCGAGGTGCACCGGCGCGGCCTGTAGTTTGCCGCATGACAAACACGGGGCATCCCGGAATGGGACGCCCCGTGTCGTTTGCGGGTTTGAGCGTGACTGAAGCCGGCACAAAAGTCGGCGCTGGCGCCACGGCGCCTGCGTGGCGGTCAGGGTGGCCGAACCCGTTAGCGCCCGGCCTTAAAGCCCTAGGTCGCTCAAGCCCGGATGATCGTCCGGCCGCCGGCCCAGGGGCCAGAAGAATTTCCGCTCGGATTCCTTGATCGGCAGGTCGTTGATGCTGGCAAAGCGCCGCATCATGAAGCCCCGCTCATTGAACTCCCAGTTCTCGTTGCCATAGGCGCGGTACCAGTTGCCCGAGTCGTCGTGGCATTCATAGGCGAAACGCACGGCGATGCGATTGCCGGCGCAGGCCCAGAGCTCCTTGATCAGGCGGTAGTCGAGTTCCTTCGCCCATTTGCGCACCAGGAACTGCCGCACCTGTTCGCGGCCTACCGGAAATTCGGAGCGGTTGCGCCAACGCGTGTCCTCGGTGTAGACCAGCACGACACGGTCCGGGTCGCGGGTATTCCATGCATCCTCGGCCATGCGCACCTTCTGCGCGGCGGTTTCCGGGGTGAACGGCGGGACGGGGGGTTTGGTTTCCATGATCGGCTCCTCGGCAGGCATTCGGGTGGACGCTTCCAATTGCACGGGGAAGTCTATACAAGGTAGACAGATCTGTCTACAATGCAGGCATGCGCGCCGCAAACCCGACCACTGGCCCCACTGCGCCGCCTCCCGGCGCACGCGAGCGCATCCTGCTCACTGCGCATGAGCTGTTCTATCGCGACGGCATCCGCGCCACGGGCATCGACCGGGTGATCGCCGAATCCGGCGTCGCCAAGCTGACCTTTTACCGCCATTTCCCGAGCAAGAACGAACTCGTCCTTGAGTTCCTCGAGTACCGGCACCGGCGCTGGATGACCTGGTTCCTGGACGCCCTGCAGCGCCACGGCGGCGACAGCAAGGCACTGGTGCCAGTCCTCGGCGAATGGTTCGGCAACGGCAGCTATCGTGGCTGCGCCTTCATCAACAGCGTCGGCGAACTGGGCGAAACGCTGCCCGAAGTCGTCTCAATCACGCGCCGCCACAAGCAGGACATGGCGGACGCGATCGCGCAACTGCTGCCCGCGTCGCGGCAACGCAAGCGACTGGCCATGGACCTGGCGCTGGCCGTCGATGGTGCCATCGTCCGCGCCCACTTCGATCACGATCCGCAAGCCGCGCTGGCGTCTCTGGAGCGAATCCGCAAATCGCTGCTGGGGTCGGGCGCCCGACAATCAGCCGTGCACGTCGGGGAGGCCTGACGCGCGGGGCGCCGGTGCCCGAAATGCCCCAAACTGGCGAATAGCGGCCGGACGCTTGCCCCTTGATGGTGCGCCGCCTACGCGGCGGCACCGCTTCCTTGCCTCGTTGCGCCCAGGAATAATGAAATATTCCCGCTGAATCAGCTCCTTGTCGTGGCTGGCACGGAGTCTGCAGTCATTCGCTCAGACCATTTACCGGGAGAGCACCATGGCACTGCATGATCCGTTCGATCCGAACACCCCCATGAGCAGTTGCAGCTGCGGACAGCACGCCTCGCAGACCCAGCACGACATCGCCGTGGGCGCCGGCGATGTGGATGCGCTGAACAGTCGCGTGGTGCAGACAGCCGTCATGCGCGCGCTGTTCCCGCAGGATGCCGAGCGGCGGCATTTCCTCTCCGCCGTCGGCGCCTCGACTGCCTGGGCGGCGATCGCCTCGCTGATCCCCTTCGGCACGCTGGAAGCCATGGCCCAGGAAAAGGGCGCGCTGGAGAAGAAGGACCTCAAGGTCGGCTTCATCCCGATCACCTGCGCCAGCCCGCTCATCATGGCCGAGCCGCTGGGCTTCTACAAGAAGGAAGGCCTCAACGTCAGCATGATGAAGACCGCCGGCTGGGCGCTGATCCGCGACAAGGTTCTGAACAAGGAATACGACGCCTCGCACATGCTGGCGCCGATGCCGCTGTCGATCTCGATGGGGATCGGCTCGAACGCCTCGCCCACCAGCGTGATGACCATCCAGAACATCAACGGCCAGGCCATCGTGCTGGCCAACAAGCACAAGACCAACCGCGATGCGAAGAACTGGAAGGGCTT
>JBIJDJ010000039.1:0-18455 GCA_044344175.1 Sulfuritalea sp. | reverse complement strand
GCCTTCGAGACTCAGGGGTTTGATTTCCGCCAGGCTGGCGTCGGTTTCCATGTAACAGGTATACAGCTTCTTGAAGGCGTCCACCGCCTGTGCCACGGATCCATCCGGAACGCCGATGCCCCGCGCCAATTCGGTCGCCTGTGCATCGGTCAGACCGGTCGCCGGATCGACGAAGACCTTGATGATTTTCTCCGGCGTGTTGTGAGCGACTTGCTCGATATCCATGCCGCCTTCGCTGGACGCCATCATGGCGACCCTCTGCGTGACGCGGTCGGTCAGCGCGGCAAGGTAGTACTCATGCTTGATGTCGGCCCCTTCCTCGATCAGCAGCCGCCGCACTTTCTGACCCGCGGGCCCGGTCTGATGGGTCACCAGCTGCATGCCGAGAATCTGCCCGGCGTAAGTCCGGACCTCGTCGATCGACTTGGCGACCTTGACGCCACCGCCCTTGCCGCGACCACCGGCGTGGATCTGGGCCTTGACCACCCAAACCTTGCCACCGAGTTCCTCGGCAACCTTGACCGCTTCATCGACGGAAAAAGCCGGCTTGCCGCGCGGAACCGCCACGCCGAACTTTTTCAGGACTTCCTTGCCCTGATATTCGTGGATCTTCATGCGTCTTCCTTGTTGTATATGGTGCGTTGATCGGGGCCCGGCATCCGAATTTGATTCAAGTGCCAGTCATGTTGCCGCAGAACCAGCGTGTACCATATCGACGGGCTGTTTCCGAAGTAGTTGTGCGCCGCCGCAAGGACAGGAAATGAAGTCGTGGTGCGGTTGTTGCGGCGCGAAATACTAACATAAGCGTACTTAATGGAAGCTTACAGGCGCCTCGTCCGGAATTGCCGGTTGCCGCGCCGGCACCCGGCATAATGGTTTCCCGTTCAATCTCGCGTGGTGCATGTCCCCTTATCTGCCGGAGACTCTGATGACCCGCCCCCGCTTTCTGCTGGCCCTGGACCAGGGCACTTCCAGCTCACGCAGCATCGTGTTCGACACGCAGGGTCGTATCGTGACGGTCGCGCAACAGGAATTCCGCCAGATCTTCCCCCGGCCCGGCTGGGTCGAACACGACCCGCAGGAAATCTGGAGCAGCCAACTCGCCACCGCGCAGGAAGCCTTGCGCACGGCCAATATCGCCGCCGCCGATGTGGCCGCCATCGGTATCACCAACCAGCGCGAAACCACGCTGCTATGGAACCGCCGTACGGGCGAGCCCTTGTGCAATGCCATCGTCTGGCAGGACCGGCGTACCGAACCCGTCTGCGCCGCGTTGCGCGAGCGCGGCTGCGAAGCCATGGTGCGCGACAGAACCGGTCTGGTGATCGATGCCTACTTTTCCGGCACCAAGCTCAAGTGGATCCTCGACAGCCACCCCGGCGCACGCGACGGGGCACGACGCGGCGAACTGGCCTTCGGCACCGTCGATACCTGGCTGCTGTGGCAGTTGACGGGCGGTGCCGTCCATGCCACGGATGTCAGCAATGCCTCGCGCACTCTGCTGTTCAACATTCATCGCAGCTGCTGGGACGATGAATTGCTGGCGCTGCTGGATATCCCGCGCGAAGTGCTGCCCGAGGTACATGCCTCCAGCCATGTCTATGGCCATACCCGGGCCGAACTGTTCGCTACGCCGATCGCCATCGGCGGCATCGCCGGCGATCAGCAAAGCGCATTATTCGGCCAGGCCTGCTTCAGCGCCGGCCTGGCCAAAAACACCTACGGTACCGGCTGCTTCATGCTCATGCATACCGGCGAACGCTGCCTCGCCAGCAGCAACGGGCTGATCACCACCCGCGCTGCGCAAGTCACCGTGCAACCGGGGTTCGCACTGGAAGGCAGCGTGTTCATCGGCGGCGCAGTGGTGCAATGGCTACGCGACGGTCTGCAGGCCATCCCGGGCAGCGCGGCCATAGAAAATCTGGCCGAAAGCGTGCCCGACAGCGGCGGCGTGGTGTTCGTGCCGGCCTTCACCGGCCTCGGCGCACCCTACTGGAAGCCCGACGCACGCGGCGCCATCCTCGGCCTGAGCCGCGGCACGACCGTGGCGCACATCGCCCGCGCCGCGCTGGAAAGCATCGCCTTCCAGAGCGCAGCGCTGTTGCAGGCCATGAGCCGCGATCTGACAGACAGCAAAGGCGTGACGGAATTGCGCGTCGATGGCGGCGCCTGCGTCAACAATCTGCTGATGCAGTTTCAGGCGGACCTCCTGGGCATCCCCGTGGTACGACCGAAAGTCATCGAGACCACGGCGCTGGGTGCCGCCTGTCTGGCCGGCTTGTCCTGTGACGTGTATGCCGGGCTCGACGAACTCGCCACGCATTGGCAGGCGGAACGGACCTTTCATCCCACCATGTCACGCGAGCGCGCCAAGGAACTGATGCAGCGCTGGGAACATGCGGTGGTGCAGACTACTGCCTGATATTGGCGTATCACCAGCACCGACTTTTCACTTGCCGGCCTGCCGGGTTTCCTGGAGGGTTTTCAACTCGGGCAATTTGAGCCGCTGGCGATCCGGCTCAGCCGCGGTCAGGGCCTCGACTTCACGCATCGTGCCAGCGCAGCGCCTGACCAGATCATGGTAGACGCTGGTGCCTTCGACTTTCCAGGCCATTTCCAGTTCGGTCAGTTCGCGCATCACCTTGGCCGGTACTCCGCCGACCAGCATGCGCGGCGGGATTTCCATGCCGGCCTTGACGAAACTCTGCGCCGCGACAATGGCCGATTCGCCGACCACCGCGTTATCCATCACTACCGCGTTCATGCCGACCATGCCGTTCCGTCGCACGATGCAGCCGTGCAGGATGGCACCATGCCCGATGTGACCGTTTTCCTCGATGATGGTGTCGCTGCCTGGAAAGCCGTGCATCACGCAGCAGTCCTGTACGTTGGCACCCACCCCGATGAACAGGCGGCCGAAGTCGCCGCGCAGGCTGGCGCAGGGCCCGACATAGGCTCCCGGTCCGACCACGACGTCGCCGATCAGGACCGCCGAGGGATGGACAAAGGCTGTCGGATCCACTACCGGCACGATGCCGTCGATCGCGTAGACTTTCATTCAGGTTCTCTCCATTCCTCGTCCCGCCGCCGGACTCCGGTTAAATATGGCGCCGACTCTGCACCACGAAGAACCGATTTGCAACAAAGGCGCTGTCGGTCAGGCAGGCATTCGCCGCCGGGTTGGCGCCGGTGGCGTGAAAGTCGGAGAAGCCGGCCGACTGGTTGACGAAGACGGCGCCGGTGAGATTGATCGACAGCGCCACGCCCACGCGCAAGGCCGCTTCCTCGGCATGTTCCACCACCAGCGGGTCGGTCGAATACAGGGCAAAGGTGATCGCGCCCTGCTCGCGGATCACGCGTTCGGCCGCGGCAAGGCTATCCATCGTGGTCGCCGTTTCGACCACGAGGGTGATCGGACCGAAGCGCTCTTCCGTGTAGGCGCGCTCGTCGGCCACGGCCACCCTGAGGATCAGCGGGCTGCGCACGCGGGCCTCGGGCCACTGCGGGTGTGCAATCGCGCTTGACGCGCGCAACACCTCGCCCAGGCCATGGGCCGCTTCCAGGCGCGCCAGCGTCGCCGGCGACTGGATGGCACCGAGCACTTCCACGGCACGCGCCGGATCCTCGAGGAATTTCGAGACCGCATCGGCCAGATCGCGTCCGAACTGCCCGGCGGGAATCACCCCCTCCGGTGTTTTCACACCCTCGCGCGACACGAAAATCGTCTGCGGCGTGGTGCACATCTGGCCGGAATACAGGGACAGCGTGAAGGCGAGGTTTTTCAGCATCGCCTTGTAGTCGTCGATCGAATCGACCACGATGCAATTCACGCCGGCCTTTTCCGTATACACCATGGCATGACGGCAATTTGTTTCCAGCCAGTTGCCGAAATCCGGGCCGCCGGTGTAGTCGATCAGGCGCACCTCGGGATTCATCGCGACATCCTTGGCGACGGGCGCCGCCGCGTCATCGATCAACAGGCTCACCAGATTCGGATCGAAGCCGGCCTCCTGCAGCACCTGGCGCGCCACGGCGACGCTGATGGCGAGCGGCAGGATCACCGTCGGATGCGCCTTGACGATGACCGGGTTACCAGTGACCAGGCTGGCAAAAATGCCGGGGTAACCATTCCAGGTCGGAAAGGTCGAGCAGGCAATCACCAGCGCCACGCCGCGCGGCACGACGGTGAATTTCTTTTCCATTTTCAGCGGCGGATTCTTGCCCTGCGGCTTTTCCCAAAGCGCTGTTTCCGGCACATGCTTCATTTCGCGCCAGGCACAGGCCACCGCTTCAAGGCCGCGATCCTGGGCGTGCGGGCCAGCCGCCTGAAAAGCCATCATCAGCGCCTGGCCGGTGGTGTGCATCACGGCATGCGCCATCTCGAAACTGCGGGCATTCAGGCGCGCCAGGATTTCCAGGCAAACCCCGGCCCGGACGTCGGCTCCGGCCTTGATCCAGCCGGGCATGGCGGTTTTGGCCGCCGCGATCAGGGCGTCGGCGGAACAGCGCGGATACGAGATGTTCAGGGGCAGGCCGAAGGGCGAAACCTCCGCGCCGCCGTGGGCGACCACTCCCGGTTGATCCAGCGGGAACTGCGCGCCGCGATAGGCCTCGAAGGCCTTGCGCCCGTCTTCAATGGCGGTTTCGCCGTAAGCGCGCGGGCCCTCGGCATACGGACTCCAGTAGCCGCGCGCTTCAATCGCGGCAACGGCCTGCTGCAGCAGGGCCTGGTGTTTCTCGAACATTGGATGCGACATCTTGGTCCTCCGGGGGTTTGCTGTTTATTGGTTTAAGACGATTTGCGGATGGAAAGCGGTCGGCAAAGCACCGTGGCCCTTTCCCTGGCGGGTTCAACGCCTCACCGTTTCATGGGGACGGTAACGTGATACATTTTCATTGTACATTGCAGGAGCAATCTGTGTCATAATTAAATCAATACTATTTAGGCGTCAACTATTATTGCTCCTGCATCCCTTTGCTGCAGATTGCGAAATGCTTCTATAGTCCGGGTGCAGGGTGCCGGCACACATCGTGGAGCGATACATGCAGCAACAGGATCAGGACTTTCGCCAGCGCAGCGTCCCCGCCAAACCCGAATGATCGACCCGAGACACTCGCCCATGAGCTACCAACACATCATCTTCTCGCTCGAGAGCAACATCGCGCGGATCACGTTAAGCCGCCCGGACCGGCTCAACAGCTTCAACGCCGAGATGCATCTGGAACTGCGTGACGCACTGACGCGGACCCGCGACGGGCACGCCCGTGTGCTGCTGCTGACCGGCGCCGGACGCGGCTTTTGCGCCGGACAGGACCTGTCCGACCGCAACGTCTCCGCCGGCAGCGAACCGGTCGACCTCGGCTACTCCATCGAGACCTGGTACAAGCCCCTGGTCCTGTCACTGCGCGCCCTGGAAATGCCTGTCATCTGCGCCGTCAATGGCGTCGCCGCCGGCGCCGGCGCCAACATCGCACTGGCTTGTGACATCGTGCTTGCCGGGCGCTCGGCATCCTTCATTCAGGCCTTTTGCAAGCTGGGCCTGGTCCCCGACGCCGGCGGCACCTGGGCCCTGCCGCGCCTGGTCGGCACCGCCCGCGCCATGGGCTTGGCCATGCTCGGCGACAAGCTTTCCGCCGAGCAGGCGGCAGACTGGGGCCTGATCTGGAAGTGTCTCGATGACGACAAACTGATGGCGGAAGCCGAAAGACTGGCCGTCCACTTCAGCACCGCGCCGACCAAGGGCCTGGCACGCACCAAACAGGCGCTCTACGCCAGCAGCAACAACAGCCTCGAACAGCAGCTCGAACTGGAGCGGGCCAGCCAGCAGGAACTGGGCTTTGGCCACGACTACCGGGAAGGCGTTGCCGCCTTCATGGAAAAGCGCAGCGCAAACTTCAAGGGCGAGTAATGGGACTGACAGCACAGCAGGTAGCCGAGCTCTGCACCGAGGTCATGTGGCCGGACGACCACGCCGCGCGCGGTCTGGGCATCGTCATCGCCAGCACCACTCCCGGCGGCGCCACAGTCAACATGAAGGTACGCCAGGACATGGTGAACGGGCACGGCATCTGTCACGGCGGCTTCATTTTCGCCCTGGCCGACACCAACTTCGCCTATGCCTGCAACAGCTTCAACCACCGCGCCGTGGCTGCCGGCGTCGACATCAGCTTCATCGCTCCCGCCCATCTCGGCGATACACTCACAGCCACCGGCGGTGCGCGCCACCAGGGCGGCCGCAGCGGCATTTACGACATCGAGGTCACGAACCAGGACGGCAAGACCATTGCCCTGTTTCGCGGCCGCTCCACCCGCATCAAGGGACACTTTTTCGACGAAAGCGAAACCTCATGAACACACAGGCATACATTTGCGACGCCGTACGCACACCCATCGGGCGTTATGGCGGCTCGCTGTCCGGCATCCGCACCGATGATCTGGGCGCGCTGCCGATCAAGGCCTTGATCGCGCGCAATGGCAAGGTTGATTGGGAGCGAGTCGAGGATGTCATCTACGGCTGCGCCAACCAGGCCGGTGAGGACAATCGCAACGTCGCACGCATGGCCGCATTGCTCGCCGGACTGCCGGTCGCCGTAACCGGCGCGACCATCAATCGGCTCTGCGGCTCCGGCCTGGATGCCGTCGGCACCGCCGCGCGCGCCATCAAGGCTGGTGAAACCGCTCTGATGATCGCCGGCGGCGTCGAGAGCATGAGTCGCGCGCCCTTCGTCATGCCCAAGGCCGACAGCGCCTTTTCGCGCAGCAACGCCGTATACGACACCACTATCGGCTGGCGCTTCGTCAACAAGCTGATGAAGCAGCAATACGGCGTGGACTCCATGCCCGAAACCGCGGACAACGTCGCCGCGGAATTCGGGATCGGGCGCGCCGAGCAGGATGCCTTTGCCTTGCGCTCGCAAAAGTGCTGGGGCGCTGCCCAGGCCGCCGGCCGCTTCAAGGACGAGATAGTCCCGGTCGAAATTGCCCAGAAGAAGGGCGAGCCAAAGATTTTCGACACCGACGAACACCCGCGTCCTGACACTACCCTGGAACAACTGGCAAAACTCAAAGGGATCAACGGTCCCGAGCTCACAGTCACCGCAGGCAATGCGTCCGGCGTCAATGACGGCGCCTGCGCACTGCTGATTGCCTCGGAAGCCGCCGCCAAAACCCACGGGCTGACGCCGAAGGCACGCGTCGTGGCGATGGCCACGGCCGGCGTCGCGCCGCGCATCATGGGCTTCGGGCCGGCCCCGGCGGTGAAGAAGCTGCTGGCGCAAACCGGGCTGCAGCTCGACCAGATGGATGTCATCGAACTCAACGAAGCCTTTGCCGCCCAGGGGCTGGCGGTCACCCGCGATCTTGGCTTGGCCGACGATGATGCGCGCGTCAATCCAAATGGTGGCGCCATTGCCATCGGCCATCCGCTGGGCATGAGCGGTGCGCGACTGGTGACCACCGCGACGTACCAGTTGCATCGCACAGGCGGCCGCTATGCGCTGTGCACCATGTGCATCGGCGTCGGCCAGGGCATCGCGATCATTATCGAGCGGGTATAGGACTCCGGTAACTTCGCTTCGGAATCAATGGTCACCGATCATTTCTCGGCCCATGCAGCGAACTATGCGCGCCATCGGCCGACCTATCCGCCCGGGTTGTTCGCCTGGCTGGCCCGGCAATGCCCGGTGCGGGACATGGCCTGGGATTGCGCCACCGGCAACGGCCAGGCGGCACTGGCGCTGACGGAACATTTCAAGCGAATTCACGCCACGGATTTTTCCGCCGAGCAATTGGCCCAGGCCAAGCCCCATCCCCGTATCGACTACCGTTTGGCGCCGGCGGAAGCCAGCGGCCTGACCGATGACAGTTGCGATCTGGTAGTCGTTGCGCAGGCGTTGCACTGGTTTTGCAACGAGCGCTATTTCGCCGAGGTGCGGCGGGTACTCAAGCCGGGAGGCCTGTTCGCCGCCTGGACCTATACGCTGCTGCACGGCGATCCCGAACTCAGCGCCATCGTCAGGGATTACTCGATCAACACGGTCGGGGCCTACTGGCCGCCCGAACGGCGCTGGGTCGACCTCGGTTACCGCGACATGCCCTTTCCGTGTGCCGACATCGAGACGCCGGATTTCGAGATCCGGCTCGACCTGACGCTGGAGAATGTGCTCGCCTATCTGCGCACATGGTCGTCGACGCAGCGTTGCATAATGGAGACCGGTGTCGATCCCTGCATTGCGTTGGGGGACCGCCTGAAAGAAGTCTGGCCCATACCGGAAACCCCGAAAACCATTGTCTGGCCCATCACCTTGCGCTGCGGGAGAATCGAATGAACATCGACAAAAGCAGCGGACTTTCTGCCGGGGTTGCCACCTCAGTTGCCACACTGGGCGGCGGCTGCTTCTGGTGCCTGGAAGCGGCTTTCGTACAACTCATCGGCGTCGAATCCGTCGTTTCCGGTTACGCCGGCGGCAGCACGGAGAACCCCGACTACCACGGCGTGTGTTCCGGCCGGACCGGCCATGCCGAGGTAGTCGAGGTGCGCTTCGATCCCGCCCTGATCGACTACCGGACCCTGCTGCAAGCCTTCTTCGCGATCCACGATCCGACCACGCCCAACCGCCAGGGCAATGACGTCGGCTCGCAATACCGCTCGGTTATCTTCACTCACGGCGATGAACAGGAAAGGATCGCCCGCGCCCTGATTGCGGAACTCGCTGCGGCGAAACTATGGCCCGGAAACATCGTCACCGCCGTATCGCCAGCGCCGACTTTCTGGCCTGCCGAAGATCACCACCAGAACTACTACGCCAACAATCCATCGCAGGGCTATTGCCAGGCGGTCGTGGCACCAAAGGCGGCGAAGCTGCGCAAGGTATTTGCCGGGCGACTCAAAGGCTGATCATTCGACGTCGGGTTGCAGCGCCGGCACCGACCTGGCGAAGGCCGGCAGGGTCAGGCAGTGTTCATGGATGCGCATTACCGTCGGCACGTGATCGAGCCGGGCCTTGAAGCGCTGGGCGTTGAAGATCTGCGGCACCAGGCAGACATCGGCCAGGGTCGGCGTGTCGCCATGGCAGCAGACGCCGGTGCGCGGGTCTCCGGCCAGCATCGCCTCCACGCAGGCCAAGCCGGTCTCGACCCAGTGGCGATACCAGTCGTTCCTCTGTTCCTCGGCAATACCGAGCGTTTTGTTGAGGTATCCCAGCACCCGCAAGTTGTTGAGCGGATGGATCTCGCAGGCAATCGCCAACGCGATCGCCCGCACCCGCGCCCGGTCAGCCGCCGCAGCGGGAAGCAGGGGGGGGTGCGGCCGCGTCTCGTCAAGGTACTCGATGATCGCCAGGGATTGCGTCAATACGGTACCGTCGTCGTCCAGCACCGGGACCAGCGCGGCCGGGTTCATCGCCTTGAACCCGGCGGCAAACTGCTGGCCGCCTCCCTGCAAAAGATGCACCGCCGCATAATCGTAAGCGATGCCCTTGAGCGCCAGCGCTATGCGCACCCGGAAACTGGCGGAACTGCGAAAATAGTTGTAGAGCTTCATGGCTGTCCTGTAAAAAACCAATTTGGAGGGCTTGCCCGTCGCTGCTCGCGCAAAGCGTGCATGCTCCACAGCGACTAGAATCAGCGGACTATAGCCCTCGCCAATTCAATGTCAAAGCCTGCGGCCGCCACTGCCTCCAGTTGCCAGTTGCATATCGGCGGGTTCTGTGCCGTCCTGGCGACCACGATTCTTCTGCCTTCCGTGACTTTTGCCGCCAACCCTGACCCGACATTGCGGCGCAGTGATCAGGTCGATGTCCGTCGGTTGGGCAAGGTGTCGGAGGATGAACGTTCCGTTTTGCGCATCGAGTGGCGCGCCGGGCTGGCAGGCGTGGAAGAGACGCGCAGCGTCCAGGATATGCTCGACAAGCTGCGGCGCCTGGAATCCAGCATAAGCGAGGTCAATCGCCTGATCCGCAACATGCCGGTGCAGAACCCCGTCGTTGCGGCGGCAGTCCCTGTTGTTACGGTGGTCCCTGCTGCCGCACAAGTTCCCGCCACGGACGGCTTCGACGTGCGTCTGATGGTGGCCAATCTGGCTGCGCTTGCCCTGGTGACCCTGTGGTGGTTCCGCCGGCGCAAACCCGTCACCCGACCTGAAACAGGCCCGGCATCCGCGCCGGAAAACGCCCCGCCGGACGCCGCTTCACCGCCAGCGACCCCTCCGGTCGCGGGAACACTGGCAACGGCAGCGTTGGCCGGCACGCCGCCTGCGGAAACGCCGCCCAATGTTTCGTCAGCTGCAACGCAACTGCCGATCGCCGTGACTCCGACGAAACCCGCCGATGATGCGCCGCGCAGTGCGCCTGGCGCGGCCGGCACAGCGCCCGCGGCTGCACCTGATCCGGGTCCGGGTCCGGTTAAATCAGCTGAACCGGTCGCGACGGCTTCGTTCAATCCGCCGGATAGCAAGCCATCCGAGGCGATTGCGGCGAACGAAGCCATGATGATCGATTTTTCGCTGGAAGAAGCCGACCCAGAAGTGGTGGCTCGCGAAAATGCAAGATTACTGGTGCCGCGCGCCGTCAGCGCTCCCAAGCCACCACAGACTCCGCAGGAAACCAATGTAGAACCCACTCTGCAACTTGCCGAAATCATGCTTTCAATGGGCCTCGAGCAGGGTGCGGCACAGACGCTGATCGAGTACATCGAGGCCAACCCGCGCCATGCGGTCTACCACTGGCTGAAGCTGCTCGGCATCTATCACAGCCGGGGGCTGCAAAAAGAATTCGTGGAGACCGCCGAGAAACTGCGCACGCATTTCAACATCCAGGCCGAGGAATGGGGCAAGCCTGCCGAGGCCGAAGCGCCAGCGCTGGAAAATTTCTCGCGCGTATCCGAACATGTGCAAAAAACTTGGGCGCAACCGGAGGAGTGCATCACTTACCTGCGGCACCTCCTGGAAGACAATCGCGAAGGTGCGCGTGCCGGATTTCCGCAGTCGGTCGCCGAGGAAATCCTGTTTCTGGTCGAAATCCTCAAGGACGGCCAGGCTTAGTCAGCCCGCAGTATTTTCCGGGTCGGGGCTTAGGTGCTTTTCAGCTGCCTGGAACGTGACGCTGGATCAACTGATCGATGGCGCCGAAAATACTGAGGCCCTCGCCATCCCGCATTTCTATCCTGACGCGGTCGCCAAAGCGCATGAAGGGAGTTTTTGGCTTTCCCTCTTCGATGGTTTCGTACATGCGCAGTTCGGCGATGCAGCAATAACCCACACCTCCATTGGCCACGGAGGAACCGAACAAGCCACCCTGCTTGTTTGACACCGTGCCCGAACCGATCACCGAGCCCGCCTCGAGCTCACGGGTCTTCGCCAGGTGCGCGATGAGTCGGGCGAAATTGAAAGTCATATCGGCGCCGGCGTCGGGTTTGCCGAAGGGCTTGCCGTTCAACTCGACCTCGAGCGGCAGATGCAGTTTCGTGTCTTTCCACGCCACCCCGAGTTCGTCGGGTGTGACGGCCACCGGCGAGAAGGCCGAGGCCGGCTTGGACTGGACGAAGCCGAAGCCCTTGGCCAGTTCGGCCGGAATCAGGTTGCGCAGGCTGACGTCGTTCACCAGCATCAACAGGCGGACCCGCTGCGCGCATTGTTCGGGCGTGGCGCCGAGCGGCACGTCGCCGGTCACCACCGCGACCTCGGCTTCGAAATCGATGCCCCAGGCCTCGTCGCAGGCCAGCACCGGATCGCAGGGACCGACGAAGCTGTCGGAACCGCCCTGGTACATCAGCGGATCGACATGGAACTCGGGCGGCAGCTCCGCGCCGCGGGCCTTGCGCACCAGTTCGACGTGGTTGATGTAGGCCGAGCCGTCGGCCCACTGGTAGGCGCGCGGCAGGGGACTGTGGCATTGCCGCGGATCGAAGGCAACCGCGTGGCGGGCATGCCCGTTGTTGAGCAACTGGTACACCCGTTCGAGTCCGGCAACCACTCCGTCCCAATTGTCCAGCGCCTGCTGCAGGGTTCGCGCAATGTCGGCGACGGGCTGGCAGCGCGTCAGATCACGGCTGACCACCACCAGCGTGCCGTCGCGCCCGCCTTCCTTGAGCGTCGCCAGTTTCACGACCGACCCCAGTTCTTGTAGCTGCCGTCGTGCATCCAGCGGGCGTGCTGCGGCGCCTTGTGGGTGGCCGCCCATTCGTTGATCATGTCCCACTTCACCTCATCGAGCCGTTTCATCATTTCCGGCGTGTGGGTGTTGACCGCCAGTTCGAGGCGATGACCGCTCGGGTCGAAGAAGTAGATCGACTGGAACAGCGCATGATCGGTCGGACCGACCACCTCGATGCCGTCGGCTTCGAGCCTGGCCTTGGCTGCCATCATTTCCTCCATGCTGCCCACCTCCAGCGCCAGATGCTGGGTCCACGCCGGCGTATGCGGGTCGCGCCCCATTTCCGGCCGGGTCGGCAGTTCGAAGAAGGCGAGGATGTTGCCGCCGCCGGCATCGAGAAACACGTGCATGTAGGGATCGGCCTCTCCGGTCGAGGGCACCGCATCCTCAGCAATGGCCAGGATGAAGTCCATCTCCAGGTACTTGCCGTACCACTCCACGGTCTGCTTCGCATCCTTGCAGCGGTAGGCGACGTGATGGACTTTCCTGATCAGGGTCCCGGCCATTTTCAGACTCCTGCGCGAGCGGCGCCGAGGGCTTCGCGCAGCGTATCCATGTCGCCGATATGATTGGCAAGCAGCAGGATCAGGCGCGCATTGAGCTGTTCCGATTGCTCGTCGGACAGATCACGGTGGGTTTTGATCAGCATTTCATAGAAGTCGTCGCCGGGCGAATAGGCGTTGAAGTAACGCTTGCCGGCTTCGGAAAAATTCGGATTCAGATTGAGTGCCATGACACCTCCCGCAGAGCCGTCTCGAGGAAGGCGTACGCCCCGGCTGGGGGCAGCGAGTTGAACTTTCGAGCGTGGGGGCTCATATTGGTGTCTCCTTTGGGACATTGCATGTCGCTGTCGCGACAGCTGCTATGACTTGTCTCGCATCGAACGCGCGCCAGCGCGCGGCGACATGCTGGTCGGGACGCAGCAGATAGACCGTGCCGGACTTTGCGTCGTAACGCTGAGCGGCGATGCCGCGCGGATCTTCGAGAGTCCGGATGCCGCCGGCGACGGTGCCGGCCTTGCGCGAAATCACCATGGGTTGTACAGGAATGCCGCCACATGACAGCTTCGACAGGGCCGAAACGGTTGCGACATCCAGCGCACCCGGATCATCGGCGAAGTACAGGGCGACGAACTGCTGGCCGACCTTGTTCAGCAGCCAGCCTTCATCTCCATTTTCACTAACCGGTGCGTCGTCCATCGGTGCGCCGGGCAGCATGCGGCCCAGGAAGCTGTCCTGGTCCGGAGTATTGAGGCTGGAATCGGTGAGAAAGGCAGGCACCGACAGTCTCCCTGAATTCACCAGGGTGCGGGCGAAGGCATGGTCCTTGGCCAAATCCAGCACGGCATTGCGGAAATTCTTGCTGACTGTGCTCTTCGGCGTCATGAAATCGGTTGAGCGCGTCGAATTCAGGACGTTCTCGTCGGCGGCAAAGGTGCGTTCCTCCGAATAGGAATCGAGCAGCGCATCGGGCGCCTTGCCATCAATGACCAGGTTCAGCTTCCAACCCAGGTTATCGACATCCTGCAGGCCCGAGTTGGCACCGCGCGCGCCGAAAGGCGAGACCTGATGCGCGGCATCGCCAACGAACAACACGCGACCATGGCGGAAACTGCCCATGCGGCGACATTGGAAGGTGTAGATGCTGACCCATTCCAGTTCGAACTCCCTCTCGGGTTTGTCAACTTCGCCGTCAAATGCGCCGAGCATGGCCTTGATGCGCGGGATGACTTTTTCCGGCTTGCGCTCCTCTTCGGGGTCGGCGTCCCAGCCAAGCTGGAAGTCGATGCGGAAGACATTGTCGGCCTGCTTGTGCAGCAGCACCGACTGGTTGGGATGAAAGGGCGGGTCGAACCAGAACCAGCGCTCGGCCGGAAAATCGGCCTTCATCGCCACATCGGCGATGAGGAAGCGATCCATGAATATCTTGCCCTCGATCTCCAGCCCGAGCATGTGGCGGATCGGACTGCGGGCACCGTCGGCGACGATCAACCAGTCGGCTTCGACGGTATAAAAGCCGTCTTCCGTTGCGACCTTGAGCGTCGCCCCCATAGCGCCCGGAGCAACCGACACGACCTTGTTGCGCCAGCGCAGGTCGATTTCCTTCAGCATCTGCGCCCGGGTCACCAGATACTCTTCCAGATAGTACTGCTGCAGGTTAACCATGCCGGGGCGATGATTGTCGGCCTGGGGCAGGAGGTTGAAGTTGTAGACTTCCTCTTCGCGAAAGAAAGTGCGACCGACGTTCCAACTTACGCCCTTGTTGCAGACTTGCTGGCCCACGCCATAGCGGTCGAGAATTTCCAGAGCGCGCTTGGCGTAGCAGACGCCGCGCGAACCAATCGACACCGTATCGTCTTCATCCAGCACCAGCACGGGAATGCCCTGCAGTTGCAGATCGAGGGCGGCGCCCAGGCCGACCGGCCCGGCGCCCACCACCACCACAGGGACTTTCAAGACCTGTCCGCTGGCAATTTCCGGCGGTGTCCGGTACTCGAACTTCGGATAGGTATAGGTATTCAGCATGCCCCCTCCGGCTGGTCTTTAAGCGGCCTGCAGCGAATGCCACATTTCCTGATCACGCTCCGCGGTCCAGATGCGTGGATCGCGGATGCCCGATGCCTCGTCGAAGGCACGCGAGACGTCGAACGGCAGGCTGTGCTCGTAGATGAAGACATGGCCGAACTTCGGGTCCATGATGCTGCGCGTGTGACGCATGGCACCGGCCAGATCCATCCCTTGCGCGACAGCTTCCCGCGCGCAGCGATACAGAGTGGACACGAAATCCTTGGTGTAGGAAAGCCCTTGGTCGATGTCCGCGCGATTCATCAGCGCCGAACCGCGACCGGGAACCATCTTCTCCGCGCCCAGCGCGGCGACCGCATCCAGCGTCGCCGGCCAGTCTGCCAGGTAGGCGTCCCCCGTGTAGCAGGCCGCGCCCACTTCGACCAGATCGCCCGAAAACAGGATCTTCTGCGACGGAATCCAGGCCACCGTGTCGCCGCCGCTATGGCCGCGACCCAGATGCATGAGCCTGACTTCGAGCTTGCCCATCCAGACCGTCATTTCCTTCTCGAACACCATGGTCGGCCAGGTCAGGCCGGGCACGCTCTCGACGGCGCGAAACAGGCGCGGAAAGCGGCCGATTTCAGACGCCATGTCCTGCTCGCCGCGCTCGACGATCAGGTTGTAGGTCGGCTTCGACACGATGACTTCCTGCAGGCCGTGCTGCTTGTAGCCCGAAGCGCCCAACACCCGCACGGCGTGGTAATGGGAAAGCGCGACATACTTGATCGGCTTGTCGGTGATCTCGCGCACATAGCGCACCACATCCTGCGCCATCACGGGAGTTGCCGTGGCGTCGAAAATCATCACGCTGTCGTCACCGATGATCACGCCGGTGTTGGGATCGCCTTGGGCCGTGTAGGCATAGACGTTGTCGGACAGTTTCTCGAAGCTGACTTTCTTGTCTTCGAGGTCGGCGTGGGAGGCAAATTTTTTCTGGTTCATCGGGACTCCTTATTGATGGTCGAAATTTCACTGTTTCGTAATCATGTTTTACTTATCGTAACGCATAACAACTTTAACTGTCAAGCTTCGATCGTCGCGCAGTCCCAGCGGGACTTACGGATTTGCAGGCGAATAGGCCGCGGCCTGGCCACCCCCGCGCAGGACGGCGGCGGCTTGACGATAAGCCTGCAGGGCTTCCTTCCTGCGGCCTGCCGCTTCGAACTCGCGGGCGCGGCGCAACCAGTCGTCGGCGATGTCAGACGCCGCGCTGTTCGCCGTCTCGCCGGCGCCGGCGCGGTGCGTCCCTTCGGCAACTTTCTCGGTCGAAGGCGTGGCGTAGTTCAGCGCCGCCGTCTGCTCGCCGGGTTTGCCCCGCTTCGCGGTAATCACCATCCCGGTCGTGGCGCGAGTCGCCGTGGAGGTTCTATTCGCTGCCGTACCTGACTGGCGGATCGCGGCGAGCGCCGCGCGATAGAGCGTCAGCGCTTCATCGCGCCGTCCGGCCGCTTCCATCTTGCGCGCCTGGGCCAGCATCATGTCGGCACGATCCGGCACCGGCAGCGAACGCACGGGCTGGCCCCAGGAGGCTGCCGGCTTTGCGACCAGCGCCGAAAACTTCTCCTGGCCGGCGATTTCCTGAGCGATCTTCAGGTTGTTGTTGCGCATCGCCCAGCGCAGCGCGTCATCGCCGTATTCGTTGACGATATCGGTCCGGGCGCCGGATGCCAGCAGGGTCCTGGCAATGGATTCCCTGCCCTCGCGTGCCGCCATCATCAGCGGCGTCGAACCGTTGGTGGACAGCGCATTGACGTCGGCACCGCGCTCGAGCAGATAGGCCACCACCTCGGCGTGGCCGCCGAAGGCCGCGTAATGCAGGGCGGCCCATTGCTTGCCTTGCCGATTCAAACGCGCACCGTTTTCGACCAGCCAGCGAACTGCTTCCAGCCGGCCTTTCAATGCGGCATGCAGCAGCGCCTGCTCGCCGTGCGAATTGACCTTGTTGATGTCGGCGCCGCGCGAGACGAACAGTTCCATCATCGGAATGTTCCCTTCCCAGGCGCCGATCATGACACCGGTGCCGATCACGTTGCCTTCGAAATCCGGCGGCAGGCCGGCGTCCAGCCACTCACGCGCAGTCGAAACATCGCCTAGCTCGATGACAATGGAAAACCTGACCGGGTCGGGCAGGGTCTGTGCCTGCGCGGAGCATGCCGCCAGAAACAGAGCAATTACAAAGACGAAATTTTTCATGGGCCGAAGTATACGTCGGCCACCTTCGCAGCGGCAGGCGGCGCCGGGCATGCCAAGGCGTCATGCGACGGGCAGGCGCCCACTGGCGCGACAGCGAGTCGGAATGATGCCAAAGCCCCTATCCGACCATGGGATACCGTCCCCATCGCAGGCTCAGGGGACATAAAATCCGTCCGATGCCCGTCCACCTCGCCCTGCTGCTGAGCTTTGCCCTGCACGCCACCCTGATCATCGGCCCGATCTGGCTGGCAACAAAACCGCCTCCCTTACCCCCGCCCGGCATCGAAGCGCGACTGCTTCCGCGCCCCGTCCCCGAGGAGATGGCCGAAGCCGTCAGCACCGAAGCAAGCAGCACCGACACCATCCCCCCGCGATTGGATGCCCGGCCCCGCAGCTTGAAGGGTGCCTCGCTGCGCCGTGCACAAGCCGCACTGTCGAAACACCTGTTCTATCCGCCGCAAGCCGTGGCGATGGGACTGGAAGGGGAAGTCATCCTGTTGCTGGCCCTGACGGAAAGCGGCCAACTGGTTTCCGCTGCCGTCGCCCGCAGTTCGGGCCATGCCCTGCTCGACCAGGCGGCGCTCGATGCCGCGCGCAACATCGGCGCCCTGCCCGGCAACCCTCGCCAGACCCTGTTTCCGGTGAGCTTCCGTCTGCAATGATTATTCTGGCTTGAGCGGTGCTTGTGCAGCGGTGGGGCCGTGATAGAAAAGTCGGCGCTGGCGGGACGGCGAGCGGGACTTGCTTGAAGTCGGCGAGGCTGCCGGCAAGGTAGATCAGATCAAGCCGCCGCCCGTTCCCCCGATTTCTTGCGCGGCGCGCGGCGTGGCTTGGGCGGGGTTGCCGGCGCGGCATGCAGTTTGATCTTGAGGGCCTTTATGACTCGTAGCACGGTCGAGAATTCAGGATTGCCAGAGGACGAGAGCGCGCGATAAAGCCCCTCGCGCGTAAGGCCGGTGTCGCGGGCAAGCTGGGTCATTCCCCGCGCCCTGGCGATGTCGTTGAGCGCGGCACGCACCAGACTACCGTCGCCGGGATCTTCATCCAGGCAGGCGTCGAGATAGAGCGCCATGTCCTCTTCGCTTTCGAGGTAGTCAACGGCATCCCATCGGGTGAATTTCTCGGTCATGGTCAGTCCTTCCATTCCTTGGCGATCTTGATCGCCGTTTTGATGTCGGTATCCTGCGTGCTTTTATCGCCGCCGGCCAGCAGCACTACAACGACGGAACCGCGCTGCATGAAGTAAATCCGGTAGCCGGGGCCATGGTCAATCCGCATTTCGCTGACGCCATCGCGCGCCGGTTTCACGTCGCCGAAGTGGCCGGACTGCTGAACCCGGAGAATTCGGGCATTGATGCGGGCCTGCGCCTGCCTATCCTTCAGCTTGCGGAACCACTGTTCATAGATGTCGCTCTTGACGATTTCGAGCATGGACGAAGTGTAATCCATGGTTTACATACGTGCAAGGTGCGGCAGAACCGTGTGTTGGGGCCGTGACAGGAAAGTCGGCGCCGGCGGGACGGTGGTTCAGGCTGCGTTGGAAGT
>JBIJDJ010000132.1:0-8049 GCA_044344175.1 Sulfuritalea sp. | reverse complement strand
CCGCCAGTGATCGTAATTCATGCGCTTGACCAAACTAAAAATGGAGACCGAAACATACCATGAGCCACCCTGAACTGCTCATCCTCGGCGTGCTGCGCGCGCTGGCCGAAGTCGCGATGTTGTTTCTTCTGGGTCAGGGCCTGCTGGCCCTGCTGGCGGGCGGCCGCCGTCACGACAACACCATGTACAAGCTGTTCCTGATCGTCACCGCACCGGTGCTGAAAGCGGTGCGCGTCGTTACGCCACCGCAAGTCATCGACAAGCACCTGCCCTTCGTTGCCTTCGCCCTGCTGTTCTGGTGCTGGATCGGCCTGGCCTATCTGAAGAGGCTTTACTGCGAAGCCAACATGCTGCAGTGTTTTTGAGATAGGACGGCGCCGGGTCGAGCCTGTTGCCTAGAGATGTTCGCCGGGCGCCGCGCGGACTGATCTACACTCCGGAGTTGTGAACCCCAACTTCGACCGAACGCGCCTGGCCTTGCTGCTGCTGCTTGCGGCATTGTTCGGCATCGGTGTCTGGGCTTATCGCGGCGTCGGTGAATCCTTGCGCGAGATCCGCGCTACCGGCATGCAGACCCTGCTCAACACCCAGGTCGGTACCCTTGAGCAGTGGATCGCCGAGCGGCGCAATGAAGCAGAGCAGTTGGCCTCCGACGCCGAGTTGAATGCCGGCATCGTCAGGCTCGCCTCGGGTCGGGCGGGCGACGGCAGGCCTGTCGTCGACGCTGCCCTCGGCAAGGCGGCCGCCATCGGCGTTACCGCGGTGCTGGTGATCGATCCGCGCGGAACCATCCTCGCCGCCAGCGAGACGCAGCGCACCGGGCGCACTGTCAGCCCGGACTTTCTCGCGCATCTGGCGCCGGTATTCAAGGGCCGCTCGACCTTCGTGCGGCCGTACAGCACACCCGGCAGCGTCGCCGGAACGCGGGAAATCGGCCGTGCCTGGGTGGCGGCGCCGATCCGGGCGGCGAACGGCGGGATCGTCGCTGCGCTGGCGCTCGGCTCGCCGGTGGAAAAGGGCTTCGCCGGCTTGTTCATGGCAGCGCGTCCCGGCGAAAGCGGCGAGGCCCTGGTCTTCGATGCCGAGGGCTGGCTGCTGTCGCCGAGCCGTCATGCGGTGGATCTGCAGCAGCGCGGCCTGGCGCCGCGCCTGGCCCTGCCTGACGGCGAACCGGAGCGCCTGACGCTGCTGGCCAAAGAGGCGGTGGCCAGGCGCGGCGAGGGCGGCGAGGGCATCCTGCTGGCACCCTACCCGAACTATCTCGGCCGCGATGTCGTCGGCGCCTGGCGCTGGCTGCGCGAGCACGATATCGGCGTGGCGATCGAACTCGAGGCCAGCGAGGCCTACGCACCCCTGACCTACCTGCAGATCGGCTTCGGTGTCGTGCTGGTGCTGCTCTTCGGTGTCTGGCTGTCCGGCTTCCTGTCGCCGGCAACTCTGGCGGGCCTGCTGCGGCGCGACGGCCGGGCGCGCCATATGGGGCCCTACCGCCTGTTGCGGCAGATCGGCGAAGGCGCGATCAGCAACGTGTATCTGGCGCAGCACCGCATGCTCAAGCGCCCGGCCGCCGTCAAGGTGCTCAAGATGCAAAGCACCAAGGAGGAATGGACTGCCCGCTTCCAGCGCGAAGTCCAGCTGACCAGTTCGCTCCACCATCCCAACACCATCACCATCTACGACTACGGCCTGGGCCCGGGCGGCGAGTTCTGGTACGCCATGGAATACCTCGAGGGCCTCTCGCTGGCCGACCTCGTCGAACGCTACGGCCCGGTGCCGCCGGCGCGCACCGCGTTCATTCTGCGCCAGGCCTGCGCCTCGCTGTGGGAGGCGCATTCCTGCGACCTGGTGCATCGCGACATCAAGCCGCAGAACATCATGCTGTGCGAGATCCGCGGCGAGCGCGACTTCGTCAAGGTGCTGGATTTCGGCCTGGTCAAGCAGATCTCGGGCGACCAGACGCGCGACCTCACCGGCACCATGCGCATCCTCGGCACGCCGCTCTACATGTCGCCCGAACGCATCCGCAACCCGAGTGACGCGGACGGTCGCGCCGACATCTATGCGCTGGGCGCGGTCGGCTTTTTCCTGCTCACCGGCAAGCGCCTGTTCGAAACAGAAACCGAGCACGACCTGACCTACCACGTCCTGCATACCGTGCCCCGCCTTGCTTCGGAATGCTCGCCGTTCGTGGTGCCGGCGGAACTCGACGCGCTGATCGGCCGCTGCCTGGAAAAAGACCCGGCGGCGCGCCCGCAAAGCATCGCGGAAGTGGCCAGCATCCTCGACGGGGTGCTGGTGCACAAGCCGTGGACGCGTGCCCAGATAGATGCGTGGTGGAAGCAGAACTGGATCGGCGAAGGCGATCCGGGGCGCAGGTTCACGGCACCCGTGTCCTGACCGGGCCGGCCAACCGGATTCCGGCGACGACCGGCGGTCTGGTAGACGAAAAAAGGCCAGCCCGAAGGCTGGCCTCTTGTTTTGCAGCTGTACTGCTTAGTGGCCGGAGGCGCTGGAGCTGCCGACGCCGGTTTCCGAGCGGATCAGCTGGGCCGGGAACAGGGCACGTTCCTTGGCCGCCTGGGCGCTCTTGTCCAGCAGGGACACGATCCAGATCACCGCGAACGCCGCCGTCATCGAGAAGATCGCCGACGAGGCGTAGGGGAACATTGCCGACCCCTTGGCATGGCCGAGCGAGACTTCCCACACGGCGGGCGACATGATGGTCAGCGCCACGGAGGAGATCAGGCCGACCGTACCGCCCGCGACCGCACCCTTGGTGGTGCAATCCTTCCACAGCACGGACATGAACAGCACCGGGAAGTTGGCCGAGCAGGCCACGGCGAAGGCCAGCATCACCATGAAGGCGACGTTTTCCTTCTCGAACACGATGCCGAGCAGCACGGCGAAGATGCCGAGGCAGACGGTCGTGATCTTCGACACGCGCAGTTCGGTCGCCGAATCCACGTTGCCATGACGCCACACCGATGCGTACAGGTCATGCGACACCGCCGATGCGCCGGACAGCGTCAGGCCCGCCACCACCGCCAGAATCGTGGCGAAGGCCACGGCGGAGATGAAGCCCATGAACAGGTCGCCGCCCACAGCCTTGGCCAGATGCACCGCCGCCATGTTGCCGCCGCCCTTCAAGCCCTTGGCGAGGTCGCCGCCGACGAAGTAGTCCGCCGGATTGGGGATCAGGTTGGTGATGGCGCCAAAGCCGATGATGAAGGTCAGGATGTAGAAGTAACCGATCCAGGTCGTCGCCCAGGCTACCGACTTGCGGGCTTCCTTGGCGCTCGGAACCGTGAAGAAGCGCATCAGGATGTGCGGCAGACCGGCGGTACCGAACATCAGTGCCATGCCGACCGAAATCGCCGAAATCGGATCGTTGATCAGCGCGCCCGGGCTCATGATCGCATCGTGCTTGGCGTGCACTTCAACGGCCTTGGCGAACATCGCTTCGGGGCTGAAGCCGAACTGGAACATCACCGCGAGAGCCATGAAGGTGGCGCCGACCAGCAGCATGACCGCCTTGATGATCTGCACCCAGGTCGTTGCCGTCATGCCGCCGAACAGCACGTAGGTCATCATGATGATGCCGACCATGCTCACCGCCACGATGTAGTCGAGGCCGAACAGCAGCTTGATAAGCTGGCCGGCGCCGACCATCTGCGCGATCAGGTAGAAGGCCACCACCACCAGCGAGCCGCAGGCCGCGAAGGTGCGGATCGGGCCCGCATCGAAGCGGTAACCGGCGACGTCGGCGAAGGTGAATTTGCCCAGGTTGCGCAGGCGTTCCGCCATCAGGAAGGTGATCACCGGCCAGCCGACCAGCCAGCCGATCGAGAAGATCAGGCCGTCGAAGCCGGAACCGAACACCAGGCCCGAAATACCCAGGAAGGAAGCCGCCGACATGTAGTCGCCGGCGATCGCCAGGCCGTTCTGGAAACCGGTGATGCCGCCACCCGCAGTGTAGAAGTCAGCCGCGGTCTTGGTCTTGGAAGCCGCCCACTTGGTAATGAACAGCGTGACGCCGACGAAGATGCCGAACATCACGATGGCGGTCCAGTTGGTCGCCTGCTTCTGCGCCTGACCGAGGTCGGCACCGGCGGCCAGGGCCGCACCGGCCAGCAACAGGGCGGCTGCGCCGCCGAGAATATGTTTGGCCTTGATCACTTGGAAGCCTCCTTCACGATCTCGTCCTTGATGGCGTCGAATTCGCTGTTCGCGCGACGGACATAGATTGCCGTGATGACAATGGTGAATACGATGACGCCGAGGCCCATCGGAATGCCGATGGACATCACGGCGCCGGTGGCGACCTTGGTGCCCAGAAACTGCTTGTTGAAGGCGACCAGCAGGATGTAGCCGAAATACACGATCATCATCAGAATCGACAATACGATCGAGTAGTTGTTGCGCATGGATACAAACTGCATGAATTTCGGATTCTTCTGAATCCGTTCGACAATATCTTCGTCCTTCATGTTTCCTCCGGAGGTGGAAATGATTGTTCGGGTAACAACTGCGGTTTATGCAACGCGGCATTCTGCGTCGGGGCTCTTACGCCGTACTTACGTTGCCCGTAAGCGAGTCGTCAGCGACAGGATGGGTGGCGCAGATATACGCAAAGCCCTTTGACGACGCAGACTCGAGCGCCTATAATTCGCGGCCTTTCCGGCTAGGTAGCTCAGTTGGTAGAGCAACGGATTGAAAATCCGTGTGTCGACAGTTCGATTCTGTCCCTGGCCACCAGAATGCCAAAGCCCCTGCAGGTCTAGCGACTTGCGGGGCTTTGTCTTTTTGGAATAGCTGCGTTGCACAGCCGGGGGGCTGGTATGGGGTGACCCCTTCAGGTGGCCCGGCGAGGCGTCTGCGGGGGGCCATTTTGTGCGACTTCGACTGTGGCCTTGGCTGCCACGAGCAAGAGGGCCCTCCGTTGTTGGCGACTGGTGAGGCCTTTGCCTCATCAGTTCCGATATCCCAAAGTTGGCGACTTGCTGGGCTTTTCTCTTTCCGAACTCTGCAGTGTGTACCGGGTGGCTCCACTCCGGGCCACCTTGGGGCGCTGCGGGCCGACTTCGGGACGGCTGAGGTGACGGTGACCCGGTGGGGTGTCTGCGGGCGTCGCTATAGGCGCAAGTTTCAGCCCCAGTCAGCCCAGATCAAACGGCGGTATAGCTAGTTCGGTCAGAGTGAAGTTCAATTGCAGAACAGCTCCTTACTGGCTCATGCTATGCGCCCAAGAACAGGCAAACTTAATCTATTGGCCCGATGTGCGTAGCCTTCCCGCATAATCGACTGCTTGGAGGATTTGATGCAACTTAGGACAAGAAGCGTATTGCGATATCCCGGTAGTAAAGCTAGATTTGCTCCCCTCATAGCCGAAGCTATGAGAATGAATGGTATTCATGGCTCAAAATTTGTTGAACCCTTTTGCGGAGGGGCGAGCGTATCTATCGCTTTTCTGGAAAATAATATTGTCGAATCTGTCGTACTTAATGACGCGGATTCCCTAATTGCTTCAGTTTGGGCGTGCATATTCAATGTCGAAGATGCTAAGTGGCTTTCGGGGCAGGTTGAAACGATTCCGCTGACCCTAGAAGAATGGAAAAAACAGAAAGCCTTACAACCATCCAATTATCGAGAAGCTGGACTCAAAGGGCTCTATCTAAACCGAACATCCTTCAATGGGATCATCCATAAAGCCGGGCCAATCGGGGGTTGGGACCAAAAAAAACGGACACTGTCAGTTCGATTCAACCGTGAAAGGCTTTCGCAACGAATTCTTGAGCTGAGCGAGTTGTCAGATAGCGTCGAAGTGTTCAATGAAAGTTGGCGTTCAGTTTGCAGCCGCATGTCGAAAAGCAAGAATCCATTTTTCTATTTAGATCCGCCCTATTACTACAAGGCAGAACAGCTATACGGCCAAGTTTTCAAAAAGAAGGAACATGAAGAATTTCGCGATTTTCTCTTTCAATTTGAGAAGCCTTGGTTGCTTTCCTACGATGACACTTCCGAAATTCGGGAGCTCTATCACGCGCAAGGACTCCAGGCGCGGGTGGTAGATAGTACGTATTCCACCCACCCGCTAGGCGGTGCTCTTTATATCGGTCGGGAATTGATTTACACCAACATGAATGGTCTTCCCAAGACTGAACAAACCACTGAGCATATCGGCCTTACATTGAGAAAAGCAGCTACTGAGCTAACCGTCAAAAATCAGCCTCCCCTTCGCATCCCAGTTTTTGAATACGCAGAATTATCACCGAATTGACTTTTTTGAAAGGTCTCCTAATGTCCATTGCCAACCAGATCATGTCGTCTTCCAACCCGCTGGTTGGCTTACTAGGGGATTTCGGTACTAGTCACGTAGGCTATGTTTATTCCATGAATTTCATGGAAGCATGTGTGCTTACGAACGATGCATGGAAGGAAAGGGTTGCAGGCATTCCACACAACGGTTTCTTAATTGGCGCAGCGTTCGACCCGGAGCGGTTTGCCGAAGCGCATGAATTTGATCGTGAAGTCGTTTTGCTTCGTGTGCTAGGCCCCGCAAATCTACCGTCAGACACAGATCTTCTAAAGACTCGAATTGAACACAATCAGCGCCGGGTTGTCGGTGAATTATTCGCGACAGACGCCCAAGACGGCCTCGATCCGGTTACCCATAGCGAGCTACAGTACGGCGCACTGAAATGCAGGATTCTTGGAACTTTTTACGTGGAGAATGGGGAACTTCGGCTAGGGAGTGATCTTGAGAACTATGTCAGCTCAACTAGGCTAAGGGTCTTTAAGCCGCGTGCAGATGCGTTGAGCTCAATCGTCAACCATATCAATCCAGAAGTCGCACGAAAAGCGCTTGAAGAGGCCAGAAAATCGGGGTTTACTAGACTTCCGACACCCATCGAGATTGGCACCGTTCGGTACACCTCCACCGATCGCCTGCATCGTGGTCAAGGGGAGGCCAAGGTGCCCGTAATGATTCAGCCGTCGGATTTTCTGTCACGTCGGACTGCGGTACTTGGTATGACTCGTACCGGAAAATCGAATACGGTTAAGACGACCGTTGCCTCTGTATCGATGGCGGCTATGAGAGATGGCATAAAGGTTGGACAGATAATTTTTGACATCAATGGCGAATACGCCAATGCCAATCACCAGGATGACGGAAGCTCGATTGCGGATGTGTTCGGTGATGATTGCATTCGTTATCGTGCCGTGGACACCCCGAATTTTGAGGATCTGAGGACCAATTTTTTTCTGGAAACAAACGCTGGTTTAATGCTCATTCAGGAACTCTTTCGCAAAGAAAAGTCACCGTCATATTCGGGGCAGGACCTCGATAACTTTATGTCGGCGACTCTTGAAGAACCGGATAGAGCCGAGCGAAGCGTCCACAATCGCTGGGAAGTTCTCAAATCAGTTTTTCAGTGCATCCTGCATAAAGCCGATTTCACTTCTCCAAATGGTTTTCAGGTCACGGTACCAATTTCAAAAAATCTTACTAACCAGATATCCCGGTTTGCAGCAGCCCAAAACCCCCCTATTGCAGTGACCATCCCACTAAATGCCAGCATGGGCTTACCCCAAGCGAGCGCTTGGTTTGAAACAATTCGACGATTCAATCTCCTGATCAAGGAAGACCAAAAGGCAAGTGGACAGCCCGCGCTTGGGCTTTTATCGAGTACTGCTGGAAATCCTTGGGTTGATTCAACGCTGGAGTCTTTCCTTAATTTCTTAGTTAGACACAACACAAAGGACCAACCCATTGGGGGTTATCGAGCGATCGTGAATTATCGACCGTATCACTCACCACGCCGTCAAGGTGATGTAATCGATGAAGTCATCGGACATCTCAATGATGGCAAGATCGTCATTCTCGATCTCTCCGCAGGCCCTGTAAGTGTTCGATCCGTTTTGTCAAAGCGAATAGCTGAGCAAATCTTTACGAGGTCGTTCGATGTCATGAACGCTGGAAGCGTTCCTCAAAATATGGTGATTTACGTGGAGGAAGCACACAATTTGATTGGTAAGAAAGACGACCTT
>JBIJDJ010000193.1:0-5665 GCA_044344175.1 Sulfuritalea sp. | reverse complement strand
TAGCGGGCTTCCAGTCGACGCTACGCGAGTTGCGCCCGCAACTCGACAACGACGCCCGCTTCGCGGCGGCGATCAAGAACCGCCCGGTCATTCTCGGTTACTACTTTTCCAGCAAGGAAGGTGGCATCAGTTCCGGCGCGGCACCCGAGCCGGTTTTCCCGGCCGGCACCTTCAGCGGCCGTCGCATCAGCTTTACGCAGTGGGTCAGCTACGGCGGCAATCTGGCGGAATTCCAGAAGGCCGCAGCCGGGGCAGGGCATTTCAATCCGCTGGTGGACATTGACGGGACGTCGCGCCGCGTGCCTTTACTGGTCGAGTACAAGGGGGCTTACTACGAATCCCTCTCCCTGGCGATGGTGCGCAACCTGCTCGGCAATCCGCCGATCATTCCCGGTTATCCCGGAAATGCGCCGGCGTCGTATGCGGCCATGGAGTGGCTGGATCTGAAAGCAGCTAGCGGCGGCGTGATGCGTATTCCAGTGGATGAAAACGCGGCGACGCTAATTCCCTACCGCGGTTACCAGGGAAGCTTTTCCTATATCTCGATTACCGATGTGCTCAACGACCGGGTGCCCAAGGAACAACTCGCCGGCAAAGTGGCTGTGGTCGGCACCACGGCGCCCGGACTCATGGACTTGCGGGCCACCCCGGTGGGCGCCGCCTATCCGGGCGTCGAGATACACGCCAACCTGATCGCGGGCATGCTCGACGGCGCGGTCAAGCACAAACCGCCCTACATCCTCGGCGCCGATGTCATGCTGGTGCTGATTGCGGGCGCGGTGATGGTCTTCCTGTTGCCCATGCTGTCGCCGTTCCGGGCGACCGTGGTCGGCTTGATCGTACTCTTGCTGTTACTCAGCGTGAATTTCAGTTTCTGGCATGTTTCCAATGTTGTTCTGCCTCTGGCCAATGGCATGATCGCAATTGTCCTGCTGTACGCGATGAACATGTCCTGGGGCTACTTCGTCGAGTCGCGGACGAAGCGGCAATTGACGGGGCTGTTCGGCCAATATGTGCCGCCGGAACTGGTTGAGGAGATGAGCCGCGATCCCGAAAACTACAGCATGGCCGGGCGCAAGGCCGAACTCACCGTGCTGTTTTCCGACATCCGCGGATTCACCACCATTTCCGAAGGGCTGGAGCCGAACGAACTGGCCACCTTGATGAACCAGTACCTCGGCGCCATGACGCTGGTGGTGCGCAAGCACCGCGGCACGCTGGATAAATACATCGGCGACGCCATCATGGCCTTCTGGGGTGCGCCGGTCGATGACCCGGAACATGCCCGGAACGCTGTCCTTACCGGACTGGAAATGCATGTCGCGTTGCACGAACTGAACAAGGATCTGGTAGCGCGCGGCTGGCCTGAACTCAAGATCGGTGTCGGCGTGAACACCGGTCCGATGACGGTCGGCGACATGGGCTCGCCGGTGCGGCAGTCCTATACTGTGATGGGCGATGCGGTCAACCTTGGCTCGCGTCTTGAGGGTATTACCAAACAATACGGGGTTGGCTTTATCGTCGGCGAAAGTACGCGGGAACTGCTGAAGAAGGAATTCGTCTTCCGCGAACTGGATCGGGTACGCGTCAAGGGCAAGGAAGATCCGGTCGGAATTTATGAACCGGTCGGCGAGGAAGGCAAGGTCGCTCGCGAGGATATGGAAGAGATCAAGCTATGGAATCAGGCCTTGCGTGCCTATCGCGGGCAGGACTGGGATCAGGCCGAAGTGACACTGATGAATCTGCAGCGCATCAAGCCGCGATACCTCTACGATCTGTACGTCAAACGCGTTGAACATCTGCGCAAAGAGCCACCCGGAGAGAACTGGGACGGCGTCACCATTTTTGAGACGAAATAAGAATAATGAAAGTACGTGTCCTCGGTTGCAGCGGCGGTATTGGTGGGCGACATCTGCGCACCACCTCTTTGCTGGTTGACAACGACATTCTGATCGACGCCGGAACGGGCGTCGGCGACCTCGCGATCGCCGAACTCGCCCAGATTGATCATGTCTTCATTACACATTCGCACCTTGATCATCTGGCCTCCCTGCCATTCATGATTGATACGGTCGGCGACATGCGTAGTCGTCCGGTAATTGTGCACGCGACCGAGGCGACACTCGAAATCATCCGTACGCATATTTTCAACTGGGCCATCTGGCCTGACTTCAGCGTGATTCCGTCGCCCGAGAAGCCCTTTATGCGCTTTGACCCGATACGGGTAGGCGAGAGCCTGGACATCGACGGCCGCAAAGTGATTCCGCTGCCGGCGAATCACACGGTGCCTGCGGTAGGCTATCAGCTTGATTCCGGGCATGCCAGCCTGGTATTCACCGGTGATACCGGCCCCTGCCCTGATTTGTGGAAGCAGGTTAACGTGATTCGCAACCTGCGCTACCTGATCATCGAGTGCGCGTTCTCTGACAGGGAAAAGCGACTTGCCGTGGCGTCCCTGCATTTGTGCCCGAGCATGCTGCTGGAAGAACTCGCAAATCTTCAGCGGGCTGCCGAGATATTCATTACCCACCTGAAGCCCGGACAAATCGAATTGACCATGCAGGAGATCGAAGACTGCATTGGCAACGAATTTCGTCCCGGAATGCTGCAGAACAATCAGCTCTTCGAGTTCTGACCATGACTGCGACGGTGAGTATTGACCTGTTGGCCACCCTGCAACCCCTTATGTCACTTGGCAGCAAGGGCCTGACCGAATTGCTGCCCCTCTGCCGCACCCATCTCTTTACGCGTACCACCGATCCGTTTGCCAAGACAGACTGGAGCGGCCAGGTGGTCTATCTGGTGCGGGGGCAGCTCCTGGTGAAATTGCTCGACGGTGCTTCGCGCGTGCTGGTCGGGGGCCATGATCTGGCGGTGGCTCCGGTGGCGCGTGGCGGAAACTCTCCGCGTTTCAGCAAGGCGATTACCGATGTTGAGTTGCTCAGTCTGGAGGAGGATCCTCTGGACATCGTAGTGACCTGGAACCAGTTGGCCAACTCAAGTGCTCTTGGGAAGGGCCTTCCCGATCAGACCGACTGGCGCATGATGTCCAGTATGTTCGCCGTGGATAATCTTACGGTCGGCGCATTTGCTTCCTTGCCTCCGGCGAATATTCAGGCGCTGCTGGGAAAATTCGTCCGCGTTCCGGCCAAGCGTGGCGAGACGATAATCAGGCAGGGCGACCCCGGTGATTATTACTACCTGATTGAAAGCGGACGCTGCAAGGTCTCCCGCCTGGTCGCCGGTGCTTCGGTGCAGCTGGCGGAGATCAAGGAAGGTGATGCCTTTGGCGAAGAAGCACTGGTCGCGGATACGGTGCGCAATGCCACCGTGGTGATGAATACGGACGGCATGTTGTTGCGCTTGTCCAAGCAGGACTTCAACCAGTTGTTGCTCTCGCCGCTGCTGCAGAAAGTGACCGGCGATGAGGCCGAGCGACGGATTGCTGCCGGGGCACAATGGATTGATGTGCGGTTTCCGGCCGAATATCAGAGTGACGGTTATCCCGCTGCCATCAACATTCCGCTTAACGACATTCGTCCGGCCTCGGCGGCGCTTGATCCGGCAATTGAATACATTGTTTATTGTCAGACGGGACGTCGCAGTTCCGCTGCTGCATTTTTGCTTTCCCAGCGTGGGCTTCATGCGACCCTCCTTGATGGTGGCATGAGGGCGCGCGCTGGTGCCGTGGAGTCAAGCGAATGAGTGCCGTTCCTGCCGCGCCTGCCGAAGCCGCCGTGTCCGATGTGGACAGCCGCCTGGCCTTCTTCAAAAACCTGCAGATTGTCACCAACAAGGTTCATGCCACCTCAAACATCGACGAAATCATGCTGGAGCTGTCCAGCGAGATCTGCAGCCTGTTCAATGCCGATCGCCTGACGATCTACTCCATCGGTGAGGACAAGGCTTCCATCGTTTCAAAAATCAAGACGGGCCTGACTTCGTTCAAGGATCTGCGTCTGCCGATTGCGGACCAGAGTATCGCCGGCCATGTCGCGCTGGCCAAGAAGACCGTGAATATCCGCGACGTGTATGACGAGGCGGAACTCAAGGCGATAAATCCTTCCTTGCGCTTCCTGCAGGAAGTCGACAAGCGTACCGGTTATCGTACCAAGCAGATGCTGGTGGCGCCGATTGTCGATGCGCAGAGCAGCGAACTGCTCGGTGTGGTCCAACTCATCAACAACAAGGCGGGGACGCCGTTCGCAGCGGTCGCCCAGGAAGGCGTCAAGGGCCTGTGCGAGACGATTGCGATCGCCTTTACCCAGCGCAGCAAGCCGGCTGCGGTGGTCAAGACAAAGTACGATTTCCTGATCTCCGATGCTGTCATTTCCTCGCAGGAACTGGAACTGGCAACCCGCACCGCGCGGCGGAAGAATCTCAGCATCGAAGAAGTTCTGGTCAACGAATTCCAGGTCAAGCATCAGGCTCTGGGTGTTGCGCTGGGAAAGTTCTTCAATGTGCCTTACGAACCGTTCAAGGGCGACCGCATCAAGCCCGTTGACCTGCTCAAGAACATCAAGCGCGACTTTCTGGATCAGGGCAAGTGGGCGCCCGTGGAGGAGACGTCTGAAGGTGTCATGGTTGTCTGCCTGGACCCCGAACAGGTCAAGGGCTCGCGTATCGTCAATAATATTTTCCCGCGGGCGAAAGTGCTCTATCGTGTGACCACCAACCATGAGTACACGCAGACCCTCGATCAGTTGTTCGGCGCCAGCGGTGTTCCCGGCTTCACGGATGACAGTTCGGTCGGCGACATGCTGGCGACCCTCGATGATGGTGAGATGGATAGTGAAGGCGTCGGTGACGATGTTTCCGCCGCGTCCGACAACGAACTGGTCAAGCTGGTCAACAAGATCATCATCGATGCCTACCAGATGGGTGCTTCGGACATTCATATCGAGCCGGGCCTGGGCAAGGACAAGGTTCTTATCCGCTTTCGCCGGGACGGTTCGCTGCAGAAGTACATCGAAGTCCCGGCCAGCTACCGCAACGCCATGGTGGCGCGACTCAAGATCATGTGCGACCTCGATATCGCCGAGCGGCGCAAGCCGCAGGACGGCAAGATCAAGTTCAAGAAATACGGCCCGCTGGACATTGAACTGCGGGTGGCGACGATTCCTTCCACCGGCGGTGTCGAAGACGTCGTGATGCGTATCCTTGCCGGCGGCGAACCGATCCCGCTGGACAAGCTGGGCGTGCTGCCGACCAATCTGACCAAGCTCAAGGCGACGATTTCAAAGCCTTACGGACTCTTCTTCGTCTGCGGCCCGACCGGTTCCGGCAAGACCACCACGCTGCACTCGGTGCTGGGTTATCTCAACACCGTTGATACCAAGATATGGACTGCCGAAGATCCGGTCGAAATCACCCAGAAGGGTCTGCGCCAGGTTCAGGTCAACAAGAAGGTGATGGACTTCCCGATGGTGATGAAGGCCTTCCTGCGGGCCGACCCGGACATAATCATGGTGGGCGAAATGCGCGATGCCGAAACCACCGGCATCGGCATCGAGGCCTCGCTGACCGGCCACCTGGTATTCGCCACCCTGCACACCAACAGCGCGCCGGAATCGATCATTCGCCTGCTCGACATGGGCATGGACCCCTTCAACTTCTCCGACGCCCTGCTCGGCATTCTTGCCCAGCGTCTGGCCAAGCGGCTGTG
>JBIJDJ010000192.1:0-5695 GCA_044344175.1 Sulfuritalea sp. | reverse complement strand
TGTGCAGCACGCCGGGCTGCTGGCGCTGCATGAGGCGGCGCGAGGCGCCCAGCAGCCACATCCCCGGCACGGTGTTGCCGCCGATGGTGCCGCGCGGTGAATGCGACCAGGTATTGATCATGCTGATGGCTTTGGGTTCCTTGTCCTTCGCCGCACCCAGCAGGGCGTCGGAGACCGGCATCGGCACGGCGGTGCCGACCAGCGCGATGCGCGCAATGCGCGCCGGATGGCGTGAAGCGCATTCCAGCGCGGCGAGCGAACCCATGCTGTGGCCGACCAGCGTGACGTTTTTTGCCGCGCAGTTTGCCGTATCGCCGGCACCGACTTTTTCAAGCAGCAATTCGATCCAGTCCGCGAGATCCTCGATCGACGGCAGCGGCTTGCCCGCGCTGCGGCCGTGGCCGGGCAGATCCACCGCCAGCACGGCAAAGCCGTGATGGGCAAACCAGCGGCTTTGCAGGCCCCAGACGCTGTGGTCATTCTGCGCGCCGTGGATGAAGACGACGCAGGGCAGGGCGGTATCGAAGGGCTTGCCGCCGGTGTAGGCATAGGCCACCTCGCCGTCGATCGCGATCTGCATGATCAGGCCTTGGCTGCGGCAGCCAGGCCGCGATTGAGGTCCTCGAGCAGGTCGCCGGCATCTTCGAGGCCGATCGAGAGGCGGATGGTGCCGGGATGGATGCCGGCGGCGACCAGCGCGGCATCGGACATGCGGAAATGCGTGGTCGATGCCGGATGGATAACCAGCGATTTGGCATCGCCGACGTTGGCCAGGTGCGAGAACACACGCAGGGCCTCGATGAACTTGCGCCCTGCCGCCCTTGCGCCAACTGCGCCGCCCTTGAGCGTGAAGCTGAACACGGAACCGGCGCCGCGCGGGAGCAGCGCCTGCGCCAGCGCGTGGTCAGGGTGATTTTCCAGTTCGGGATAGCCGACGCTTGCCACTGCTTCGTGGCCCGCCAGATGCGCGACGGCCTGGCGCGTATTGGCGATGTGGCGCTCCATGCGCAGCGGCAGTGTCTCGACGCCCTGCAGCAACTGGAAGGCCGTCATCGGGCTCATGCAGGCGCCGAAGTCGCGCAGGCCTTCGCGCCGCGCCCGCAGCAGAAAGGCGGCGACGGTGGATTCCTCGCTGAAATCCATGCCGTGAAAACCCTCGTAGGGCTCCGTCAGGGTCGGGAACTTGCCGCCCGAGGCTTCCCAGTCGAAGGTGCCGCCATCCACCAGCAGGCCGCCGATTGCGACGCCGTGGCCGCCGAGGAACTTGGTCGCGGAATGGAAGATCAGGTCGGCGCCGTGATCGAAGGGCCGCATCAGCCAGGGCGTGGTGAAGGTGCTGTCGACCATCAGCGGCAGGCCGTGATGATGGGCCAGCGCCGCGACCTCGGGAATGTTCAGCACGTCGAGACCGGGGTTGCCCAGCGTCTCGCCGAACAGCAGGCGCGTTTCCGGCCGGATCGCGGCGCGCCAGGCGTCGAGATCGCGCGGATCGACGAAGGTGGTGGTGATGCCGAACCGTGGCAGGGTGTAATCGAGCAGGTTGTGCGAGCCACCGTAGAGCGAACGGCTGGCCACGATGTGGCTGCCTGCGCCCATCAGGGTGGCAATCGCCAGATGCAATGCAGCCTGGCCCGAGGCCGTCGCGATTGCGCCGACACCGCCTTCGAGGGCGGCGATGCGCTCTTCGAGCACGGCATTGGTCGGGTTGGAAATGCGCGAATAGACGTGGCCGGCGCGCTCCATGTTGAATAGCGCAGCGGCTTGATCGGAATCCTTGAAGACGAAGGAGGTGGTCAGGTAGATCGGCGTCGCCCGCGCGCCGAAGCGCTCGTCGGGTACCTGCCCGGCGTGCAGGGCCAGCGTATCGAAGTTGTAGGTCATTGGACTGCCATCCCCCCGACCCCCGTCCCACGGCTGGCTTTGCATAGCCAGCCGGCTTCGGCAGCGCGGAGCAGTGCTCCGCGAAACCCTGCCTGCGCCCCGTGGAAGGGGGTGATTGCGGTTCGCCGCTGGCGCGGCTCCATGTTGTTGGCTGCGCCGCATTGGGGCGGCGTTGCGGCGGCGCTCATGCGTATTCGTCCGGATCGGGATCGAGCATGCGCTCCAACTGAGAGATGCGATCCTTGATCAGCAGCTTGCGCTTCTTCAGGCGCCGCAGCATCAACTGGTCTTCCGGCGGCGCCAGCGTCAGCCGGTTGATCGCCTCGTCGAGATCGCGATGCTCGACACGCAACTCAACCAGGCGGGCCTGCACAGCTTCGGGCGTATCGCTTGCATCATTGGCGGCCATGGCGCAACTTCAGCCGGATCAACTGGCGATGTATTGTTCCAGTTGCTTGATCAAAAAGGCCTGCTGCGAAATGGTTTCCTTGACCAGGTCGCCGATCGAGACCATGCCGATCACGTGATTCCCGCCATCAAGCACGGGAAGATGACGAATGCGTTTTTCCGTCATCAGGGCCATGGCTTCGTCCGTCGTCTGTGTCGGCAGGGCGTAGAGCACCTTCTCGGTCATGATCTCCCGCACCATGGTTTCCTTGGAAGACTTGCCGAGGAGAATGATCTTGCGGGCGTAGTCGCGCTCACTGAAGATGCCGGCAAGCTGCCCGTCACGCATGACCAGGACGGCGCCGATGTCGTGCTTGGCCATCAGTTCCAGGGCGGTGAACACGGAGTCGTCGGGGGAAACGGAAAGGGTCGCACGCGCGGGGCGCTCGTCAAGCAGTTTTTTCAAGGTTTTCATGGGGACTCCTCCTCTGGTTGTCAGGCCGGCTGCAGCCGGCCGGTGCTATTCGTTTGCTGCCCGCCCGCCGGGCCTTGGCAAATGGTTTGTCGCTATTGTGCAGTAAGACGCGGCTTCGGTGTTCCCGAAGGCAAGTCTGATCATTCCGCCAACCCGTGTTCGAGGCCGTAGCGAATCAGCTCCGCCGTGCTCTTGAGCCCCATTTTCTCCAGCAGCCGCGCGCGGTAGGTGCTGACGGTGGCCACGCCGAGGTTGAGCGCATCGGCAATCTGCGTCAGTGTCTTGCCGGCAGCAATCATCACCAGCACCTGGTACTCGCGGTCGGTAATGCGCTCATGGGGCGACTTGTCGGAGTTGTCTGAAATCGCCTCTGCCAATTGCTGGGCAACTGCAGGGCTCAGGTATTTCTTGCCGGAGGCGACCTGGCGGATCGCGGTGACCAGCAGTTCCGGTGCGCTTTGCTTGGTGAGATAGCCGGAAGCTCCCGCTTTCAGGGCGCGCACCGCATATTGCTCCTCCGGATGCATGCTGAGAATCAGCACCGGCAGGCGCGGGAACTCCTTCTTCAACTGTTTCAGGGTATCGATGCCGTTGCGGTTGGGCATCGAGACATCCAGCAGAAAAACGTCCCAGGGTTGTTGCCGGGCCAGGTTCAATGCCTCGGCGCCGTCATCAGCTTCACCGGTGACGAGCAAGTCCTCGGTTTCGGAAAGGATCTGCTTGAGGCCCTGCCGCACAATGGCATGGTCATCGGCAATCAGGACGTGGATCTTGTCGGCCATGGTCAGAACAGGTTGCGTTGCAATTCTTCTTCGCTGGGAGGTTCGCTGCCGGCAGTTTCCGGAACCCGCAGCACGATATGCGTGCCGCCGTGTTCCGCCGGCCCGATCGAAAATTCGCCGGCAAGACTCAGGACGCGCTCGCGGATTCCGCGCAAGCCAAAGGACTTCGGTTTCTGCATATCCACCTCGGAAATGCCGCGACCGTTGTCCCTGATCTCAAGCAGGATGTTACCGCGTTCGCGCCGCAAACGCATGACAACCAGCGAGGCATGCGCATGCTTGGCGACATTGGTCAGCGCCTCCTGGGCGATGCGGAACAGCGCCAGCGAGGTATCGGGGTCCGGCTCGATGGCATCTTCGTCGCATTGCACCCGGCAGGCAATGCCGAAGCGCTGGGTGAAATCCTCGGCCTGACATTCGATCGCGGCGGGCAGGCCGAATTCCTTGAGAATGCCGGGGCGTAATTCGCGCGCGACACGGCTTGCCGTGCTCATGGCCTGGTCCAGCAGATGTTCGATCGAGTGGGCTTTTTCGCGCAGGCGAACGGCATCGGCCGGCAGCTTGCTGGCCAGTTGCGCCGCCTCGATCTTGAGGAACACCAGGATCGAACCGAGTTCGTCGTGGATGTCGCGCGAGATCCGTTCGCGTTCTTCTTCCTTGACAGCTTCGAGGTGAGTGGAAAGTTCGGCCAGTTGCTGCCGCGAAGCGCGCAGTTGCGCTTCGCTTTCCTTGCTTTCGGTGACGTTGCTGGCGATGCCGCGCCATTCGACGATGCCGTTGTCGAAGCGATGCGGCGTCGAGCGCAGGTTGATCCACTTTTGCCGGGTGCGCCCCCTGGTGTAGCCTTCCCAGTTCAGCAGCGTGCCTTTTGCGGCCGATTCTCCCAGCGCGCTTTCGAGGTTCTTGCGTTTATCGGTATCGAGGGCGTCAAACAGCTTGCTGGCCGAGGCCAGCAAGTGCTGCTGCTTGAAGCCAAAGAGCTTCTGGCAGCCTTCGCTGACGAACAGAAAGCGATATTCGCCCTCCGCGTCGCGACGCAGGTGAAACAGCATGCCCGGCAGGTTGGAGGCCAGCGCATCGAAGCGCGCCTGGCTTTCGTTGAGCATCTCGAGCGCCGCGCGGTGATCGGCCCGATGCCGCGCCTCGCGCACTTCGCGCTCGAGCGCCGGTATCAGCCGTTCCAGGCGGTCGGCATCGATCACGTCGCGCGCACCGGCTTTCATTGCCGGCTGCATCGAAAATTCTCCGTCGGGGCCGGCAACCACGATCAGCGGCAGATCCAGGCCCGGTTCCTCGATCTGTCGCAGCACACCCTGCAACGACAAAGCGGCAACTCCGGGCAGATACAACACCGCATCCCACGGCTGGTCGGCGAGTGCGCTGCGCAGTCCATCGACGCTGTCAATGCGGTGGATCCTGTCAGCCCTGGCAAAGACCGGCAGCAGGCGTGCCAAGTCGGCTTCCGACGCGGCGGCAACAAGCAGGTGCAAGGGCTGGCGGGAATGCGAACTGGCGACCATGGGCAACGTCGGATGTGATTGAAGTGGAGTTTATAGCGGATCGGCTCCGATATAATTCTCCTCGAGCCGGCATAGCTCAGATGGTAGAGCAACCGCCTTGTAAGCGGTAGGTCACCAGTTCGATTCCGGTTGCCGGCACCAGTAGTACTAAGGGTTACAGCGATGTAGCCCTTTTTTTCGTCTGAAGATTATTCATCAATGTAACCATTTTGTAACCTGATTTGCTCGCGACATTGGAAGCATGAAGCAAGAGCCGAACGCGTGATAATTTGGTTGGACTGCTGTATCCGGCGTCAGCCAAACTTCCCGAAGGTCCGTTGGATTTGCTATTCTTTACATATTGCAAGGCGAGAGAAAAATGACTGATCCGCGCAGGAAAACCAAGCGATACCAGGCTCGTTGGAAGGCTGCGCTCGCGTTTGACAGTGCCACCAACAAGCCGATCTTTCATACCCAGACTCACGACTTGTCCATGAATGGCACGTCCGTGCAGAGCCATGCGGATGAAGCGTTAAATACGTTGCTTACGGTACTACTGGTTCCGCCAGTGCTTCGGCGCACGTCAAGGTAGTTGTCGCCTCGGTCATGCAGCCAACGGTTGAATCCCGTTACCACGCAAATGCGTCTTTATGATGAAGTCACGTTCTGGA
>JBIJDJ010000073.1:0-13292 GCA_044344175.1 Sulfuritalea sp. | reverse complement strand
GTGGGGAATGAGGGAATATCTCAAGGAGTATCCCAATGCCACTTTCGAGGAGGTCGAGGAGAAGTTCTTTAAGGGGCTCGACGGGAGATATGAATTGACTGCAATCTCGCCTCGCGTGCTCGAGGCCGCGGTTTTGAATAGTTGCCAGATCCTGGTTGAAGGCGATTACAGCGGCATCATTCGTCCTTGGGAACATTACATTCCGATACGCGCCGACGCTTCGGACTTTGACACTGTCGCCGCGGCTATGCGCGATCACGCCCTAGTCACGCAACTGACGGTAAACTGCCGGGCGACCATCCTGGATTCGAAAGATCTGCGCTATTCGACAAAGGCGGAGCGTTTGATCGGGGTGGTCGCGGCCAACCTGGACCAACGGAATGTCCAGTCACCGTCGGTTGCCGTTGAAGCCGTCATTAAGCGATATCAAGAGGAAATGCCGCGACGCTATGCAAGGAAGTGGAAGACGCAGAATCTCAAACAAAATGTAAGAGCTGCCCTGGATAATCATCCAGTTGCCTTGCGAGCGGCAAGGGCCGGTCTTGGCCTGCTCCGCAGATTCCGGCCCGGTTGATTCCGCTACTCTCCATCACCATGCAACGCGTATTGATTATCTCGTACTCAAGGATCGAAACCGACCCGCGGGTCCGGCGTCAGGTGGTGTTTCTTAAGGACAAGTTCGAATTGGTGGTCGCCGGGTTTGGCCACCTGCAGATCCCAGGTGTTTCTATGGTGACCTTCCCGGAGGGCGGGCAGACGCTCGTGCATAAAGCCCTCAAGGCGTTGCAACTTTTGTTCGGGGCATTTTCGTTCCATTACTGGCGGCAGCCGGGCGTGGCCGTAGCGCTGAAAATATTTGCTACGGCGCAATTCGACCTGGTCTTGGCGAACGATATAGAAGCGTTGCCGGTGGCTCTCAAGATCGCCAAGAGCGCCCCTGTCGTGCTGGATGCCCACGAGTATTCGCCGAAAGAAATGGATGGCTGGAAATGGCGGATATTTTTCCAACGCTACAAGTCATGGCTGTGCCGTACGTATCTGCCCCAGGCAAACGCTGTTTGCACTGTTTCCACGGGAATCGCAGAGGCTTACGCAAGCAATTTCGGCGTTAGCTGTTCCATTGTGATGAATGCGTCTGAATACAGAGAGTTGCAACCATCCGAGGTGTCCGACGACCAGATCCGCCTGATCCATCATGGCGGGATAAATCGATCACGACAGATCGAGCGGATGATCGATCTGATCGATTTACTGGACGAGCGATTTACGCTCGATTTGATGCTGGTCTGCTCCGACAGGAAATACTACGAGGAGCTAAGTTTGCGGGCTCGCCACAATCCCCGTATAAGGTTTGTCGAGCCAGTGCCTCTTCATGAAATACCCTCGGTTCTGAACCGATACGATTTGGGTGTCTATCTCCTGCCTTTCAGCAACTTCAATAACATGCACGCACTGCCAAACAAATTCTTCGAGTTTGTTCAGGGGCGCTTGGGAATTGCCATTGGACCCAGCCCTGAGATGGCACACTTGGTTACCAAGCATGGACTCGGCCTGGTCGCGGCCGATTTTTCGCCGGCGACCCTGGCAGGAATGCTGAATGGTCTTACGGCAGACCAGGTCAGGCAGTTCAAGAGCAATGCCGACCGCGCAGCGCATGCGCTTTCGTCTCAGGTATCCGGGGAGGAACTCTTGCGGCTGATGACGAAGGCAATGTCCGCATAGGGTACTCACGTCAGAACGCCATGTGTGGACTTGCGGCCCTTTTCGGAGATGGAAACGCTCCATTACCGTCTCTGACGGCGATGCTTGATCAAATACGCCATCGCGGCCCGGACGATGAAGGATGGGCAACTTTCTCGGGAGATGATTTTTCAGCCGTCGCGGGGGGCGGGGCCGATACGCCGGCAACAGCATATTCCGCGACGCTGCCCTACGCGCCTCGCCAAACCGCCGTGGCGCCCCGGAGTGCATCCGTCGCGATCGGCCACCGTCGATTGGCCATCCTCGACCTTTCGCCAGCCGGCCACCAGCCGATGTGTTTTGCCGATGGGCGTTACTGGATCGTCTTCAATGGCGAGATATATAACCATGATCTGTTGCGCCAGGATCTGGCGACGCGGGGCCATCGCTTTGTTTCCGGTTCCGATACGGAAGTCATTCTGGCGTCCTTCGCAGAGTGGGGCGACGCTTGTCTGGAGCGGCTCGACGGGATGTTCGCGTTTGTATTGGTGGATCGACGCGCAAAAAGGGCCTTGATCGCGCGCGATCGGTTTGGCATCAAGCCTTTGTACTATTGGGTATCGCCGGACCGAATGCTGGCGTTCGCTTCGGAGATCAAGCAGTTCTCGGTGTTGCCGGGCTGGGCTCCGGTCATCAATGGGCAGCGCGCCTACGACTTCTTGGCCTGGAGCATTCTCGATCACACCGACGAAACCCTGTTTCGCGGCGTTTATCAACTTCCTCCGGGAAACGCGGTAACGATTGATCTGGACCGCCATTTGGGCGTTATGGCGGGGGGGCGGCTGGAGTCGACGAAGTGGTATCGGCTGGCCGGGAAACCGTTCGACGGCGACTTCGAAGCGGCAGCGCTTGGATTTCGGGAACATTTCGCCGCGGCCGTGCAGACTCATCTGCGGGCCGATGTTCCAGTGGGGTCGTGTTTGTCCGGGGGGCTGGATTCGTCCTCGATCGTCTGCGTGGCCAATGACCTGTTGCGCCGGCAGGGCACGGTAGCGACGCAGCACGCCTTTTCTTCCTGCTCCACGGTGAAGCGCTTCGACGAACGGGAATATGTCGAGGAGGTCGTTCGGCATACGGGGGTGGAAGCCCACTACATCTATCCCGCGCTCGATGACCTCTTCGACCGGCTGGACCAGATCACCTGGCATCAGGACGAGCCATTCGGCTCCACAAGCATCTTTGCGCAATGGTCGGTATTTGAGCTGGCCGCGGGCAGCGGGGTCAAGGTCATGCTCGATGGTCAGGGCGCGGATGAACAATTGGCCGGATATCCGCATTACCACGGGGCTAATTTTGCCGCCTTGTTTCGGCAGCTCCACTGGTTGGAACTGGCACGCGACATGCGTGCGACGTCGGCGATCCATGGACACGGATCGCTGTGGGCAACGAAGTTTCTTGCGGATGCGATGTTGCCAGGTTCGATGCGTCGGACTCTGCGGGCATTGGCTGGCAAGGACAAGACGGCGCCGGCCTGGCTGAATCTGGAACGCCTGGGTGCTCGGGGTAGCGACCCCATGCGCGACGAAAACGCCGCGTCGCTGTCGGTCGGCGAATTGTCTTACCAGCAACTCACCCGCACCAATCTGCAGATGCTCCTGCACTGGGAAGACAGGGACTCCATGGCCCATTCGGTCGAGGCGAGGGTTCCCTTCCTGGATCATCACCTGGTCGAATTCGTCTTGGGGTTGCCGGACTCCTACAAGTTGCATCGCGGGGTCACCAAGCGGGTGCTGCGGGAGGGTCTGAGGGGCGTCCTTCCCGAGTCGATTCGCGATCGGATGAGCAAGCTGGGCTTTTCCACGCCCGAAGAACATTGGGTTCGCCAAGTGGCGCCGGAACGGTTCCGGGGGACGGTAGCCGAGGCCATCGAGCTAACTGAGGGCATCCTGCGGCCGGACGCGTTGGCGTTTACAGAGCGGGTAATCGGGGGCAGCCAAGCCTTTGATTTTTCCATCTGGCGCATGATCAGCTTCGCGCGTTGGATGCAGCGGTTCGATGTGAAGACTGCTTGAAATGCGGCTACTGCGCGTTCTTTACGTCCATCATGCCGGACCTTTTGGTGGCGCATCGCGAAGCCTTTTCGAGTTGATTCGCAGCTTTCCGGAAGGAACCGTCAAGCCGCTGGTTTTGACCCGGCGGGGGCAGTTCCTGTCGATTCTTGAAGCGGCGGGGATCGAGGCCGCGGGCTGCGGCGGCATCTCGCAGTTCGACAACACTCGCTACAGTCACTACCGGGGCGCACGGTGGCTGGTCTTGCTGAGAGAGCTTGCTTACCTGCCAACCACGCTCGCCGGATTGCTGGCGGCACGTCGGCGCTGGGGGCAGGTGGACCTGGTCCACATCAACGACCTTACGCTGGTTCCGGCGATCTGGCTGGCCAGGAAGCTGTTTTCCTGCCCGATTGTCGTGCATGTCCGCTCTGTGCAGAACGCACTGACGGGCCCGAGAGGCCGGATGCTGGGCGCAATCATGCAACGCTGTGCCGACCGGCTGATTGCCATTGACGAGACGGTCGGAAAAAGTCTCGACCCGCGATTCAATGCCAAGGTGATTCACAATGGCCTTCGAATATCGGGGTCAGGAGACGGCTGGACGCAACCTGCCGCAAGACCCTTGGTCATTGGCATGATCGGCGGACTTTCCCGAGCGAAAGGATGCCTGGAGTTTGTCGCGGCAGCAAAACTATGCCGCGACCGCGGAGCGGATATTCACTTCGTTTTTGTCGGCCAAAGCATGAGGAAGCCGTCGCCGGTCCGTGATACGGTATTGCGCATGCTGGGGCTCTCGCAGGAAATCCAGAAAGAGTTGCAGGAACGGATCGATGCCTCTTCGCTGCGCGAAGTGATCGAATTCTGGCCGTTTACGACCGATCTGGAGCAGGTCTATCGCCGGCTGCACGTGGTTTGCTTCCCCAGCCACTTCGATGCGCCGGGGCGACCGATTTTCGAGGCCGCCTTTTTCGGCGTTCCCAGCATAGCCGCCATTGCCAGCCCGACATCGGACACAATCGTCGATGGCGTGACCGGGCTGACCGTGAAGCCACGAGCTCCGGCGGCCCTTGCCGATGCGATCATGTGTCTTTACGAGGATCCCGGAAAACGGATGGAAATGGGACGAAATGCCGAACGATTGGCCAGGACAAATTTCGATGTACACGCCAATGCGGCGAGAGTCCTCGACGTCTATCGCCAGATCGTGAAAGCCTGAGACTGGTATATGAGATGCGGCTCCTGATCGTCTCCCAGTATTTCCACCCCGAGAACTTTCGCATCAACGAACTGGTTCGCGACCTGGCCGCCGCCGGCCATCAGTTGACAGTCGTGACGGGGAAGCCGAACTATCCGGACGGCAAGCTCTTTCCAGGCTATCGGGCGCTGGGCGTGCAGCGCGATGTTTACGAGGGGGCCGAGGTCGTTCGGTTGCCCCTGGTGCCGCGCGGTCGCCGTTCAGGCTTGCGGCTGGCGATCAACTACCTGTCGTTCGTTCTATCCGGCTACCTGCTGGCGCCGCTTGCATTGCACGGACGCACGTTCGACGCGGTATTTGTGTATGCGCCATCCCCGCTGCTGCAGGCCTTGCCGGCCGTCTTCCTGGCGTGGCTTAGGCGCGCGCCGCTGATCGTGTGGGTGCAGGATCTGTGGCCAGAGAGCCTGGCAGCGACCGGGTATGTCAGGAATCGGATCCTGCTGCGCCTGGTCGAGGCCGTGGTGCGCTACATCTATCGCCATACCGATTCGATCCTGATCCAGTCCGAGGGCTTTCGTGCGCCGATCGCGCGCCTGGTTCTCGATCCCAGGCGGGTCCGCTACTACCCGAATTCCGCCGAGGCGATTTTCGGGGCATTGGATGAGGGAGAAGGCGGCGGTGAACTGCCTGCGGCCATCCGGCGGAGATTCTCGATCGTGTTCGCCGGCAACATCGGCTCGGCGCAAGCGGTGGCAACCATCGTCGATGCTGCGGAACTGCTGGCGGGGCGGCCGGAAATCCACTTCTTCCTAGTGGGTAGCGGCAGCGAGAGCGCGTGGGTGGAGTCCGAAGTGCAACGCCGGAAATTGCGGAACCTGACCTTGACGGGGAGGCTGCCGGTGACCGACATGCCGGCGATATTTTCCGCCGCATCTGCTTTGCTGGTTTCGCTCAAGGATGAAGCTATATTTGCCTACACGATCCCCGGTAAAATCCAGTCTTATCTGGCGGTGGGGCGGCCGATCATCGCTGCGGTGAACGGCGAGGGGGCCCGGGTCATAGCGGATGCCGGCGCAGGAATCACGTGCCCGGCGGAGAATGCCCGGGCGCTGGCGGATGCGGTCTTGCAACTGTTCGCCATGCCTGCCGAGCAGAGGGCCCGACTGGGTGAGAATGGCCGCCGGTACTTCCTGGCACATTTTGAGCAAGGCCGGCTGGTGGATGAACTTGTCCGGCATATCGATGCGGTGATTGCCGCAGGCGGAGCGACACAATGAAGCTTCTGGTTCTCGGGGCGAACGGCATGATCGGCAGCGCGATGCTGCGCGTCCTTGCTGAGAGGGATGACTGGCAGGTGATCGGCGCCGTGCGTTCCGCGAGCGCCAAGGCACACTTTCCCGCGCCCATAGCCGAGCGCATGGTTTGCGGAACCGACCTGCTTGCCGGCGACATGCTGGCGCGGCTGTTTGCGACGATCCGACCGGACGTGGTGGTGAACTGTGCCGGACTGACCAAGCACCTGCCGGCGGGCAACGAACCGCTCCCGGCGATCGCGATGAACGCCCTGCTGCCGCACCGCCTGGCGCAGCTTTGCCGCATTGCCGGGTCGCGACTGATTCACGTCAGCACGGATTGTGTGTTTGCGGGGACCCGGGGCAACTACAGAGAGACCGACCCGGCCGATGCAGCCGACATCTACGGCCGATCCAAGGCCCTCGGCGAGGTGAGCGGGTCGGGGCTGCTTACCCTGCGGACGTCGACCATCGGCCACGAGCTTGGCACGCGGCATGGGCTGCTGGAGTGGTTCCTGTCCCAGACCCGTTGCAAGGGCTACACCCGTGCCATTTTTTCCGGACTGCCCTCGGTGGTGTTTGCCCGGGTCGTCCGCGACATCGTTATTCCTGACAGCCGGCTGAGCGGGCTTTATCATGTCGCCGGGCCGGCCATTTCAAAGGCGGACCTGCTGGGAATGGTCGCAGCGACGTATCGGGCCGATATCGAAATAGCACCGGACGATCAGTTCGCGCTGGACCGCTCGCTGGACGCGACGCTGTTCCGGCAGGCGACGGGGTATTGCGCGCCGCCCTGGCCGGAAATGATCGCCACGATGCATGAATACCACGAAAAGGAATCCAGACGGCATGTTTGATGGACAAACTCTGATGATCACCGGCGGCACCGGTTCATTTGGCAACGCGGTGCTGAGCCGGTTTCTGGCGACCGACGTCAAGGAGATCCGCATCTTCAGCCGCGACGAGAAGAAGCAGGAGGACATGCGCATCGCCCTGTGCAATCCCAAGCTCAAGTTCTATATCGGCGACGTGCGCAATTACGACAGCATCCACGAGGCGATGCAAGGTGTCGACTATGTAGTCCATGCCGCCGCCCTGAAGCAGGTTCCGTCCTGCGAGTTTTATCCGATGGAAGCGGTGCGTACCAATGTCCTGGGCGCGGAAAACGTATTGAACGCTGCGGTAGCTTGCGGCGTGCGGCGCGTCATCGTGTTGAGCACGGACAAGGCGGTTTATCCCGTCAACGCGATGGGAATCTCCAAGGCGATGATGGAAAAGCTGATGGTGGCGAAGGCCCGCATGCGACGAGACGGCGAGACGGTGCTTTGTGCTACCCGCTACGGCAATGTGATGGCATCGCGCGGCTCGGTGATTCCCCTGTTCGTCAAGCAAATGAAGAATGGCCAGGCGCTGACGGTCACGGACCCGTTGATGACGCGGTTTCTGATGTCGCTCGAAGATTCGGTGGATCTGGTGCTTCACGCTTTCGAGCATGGGCGGCAGGGGGATATCTTTGTGCAAAAGGCTCCAGCATCGACGGTGGGTGACCTGGCTCAAGCGCTCAAGGAGTTGTTCGCGAGCGATGTGCCGGTGCGCATCATCGGCACCCGCCACGGAGAGAAGTTGTATGAGTCCCTGCTTTCGCGCGAGGAAATGGCGCGGGCGATGGATATGGACCGCTATTTCCGTGTGCCCGCCGATGACCGGGACCTCAACTACAACAAGTATTTTGTCGAAGGGGAGACCCAGGTGTCTTCATTTGACGATTACACGTCGCACAATACCGAGCGGCTCGATGTCGCCCGAATCAAGGCCCTGCTCATGAAGTTGGACTTCATCAAGGAAAATCTGAATGCTTAAGGTAATGACCATCGTCGGCACACGACCGGAGCTGATCAAGATGAGCCGGGTGATTGCCGAACTGGACGCGCATACGCAGCACGTCCTGGTCCATACCGGGCAGAACTATGACTACGAGTTGAATCAGGTATTTTTTGATGAACTGGGTATTCGCAAGCCGGATCATTTTCTCAACGTCGTTGGCGAGACCGCCGCACAGACGATCGGTCAGGTCATCATCAAGGCAGATGAAGTGCTGGGCCAGGAAGCGCCGGATGCAGTGCTTTTTTATGGCGATACAAACTCATGTCTTGCCGTTATCGCCGCAAAACGGCACAAAATCCCGGTGTTTCATATGGAGGCCGGCAATCGATGTTTTGACCAGCGCGTACCGGAGGAACTCAATCGCAAGGTGCTGGACCATTTGAGCGATATCAACCTGGTGCTGTCGGAGCATGCCCGACGCTACCTGATCGCCGAGGGCGTTCGTCCCGAGACCATCATCAAGACAGGGTCGCACATGCGCGAGGTGCTTGATTACTACATGCCCAGGATTATCGGGTCAGATGTCCTGACGCGCCTTGGGCTGCAGGCCGGAAAGTATTTCCTGGTGAGCGCCCATCGCGAGGAAAACGTTGACGTGCAGGACAACTTGCGCGACCTTTTGGGCACCTTGAACGCTCTTGCGGATACTTACGGATTCCCTGTTCTGGTGTCCACGCATCCGCGTACCCGCAAGCGCCTTGATGCGCTCGACTCCGGGACGATCAATCCGCTGGTCCAGTTTGCCAAGCCCTTCGGCTTCTTCGATTACAACAAGCTGCAGATGGACGCGGCCTGCGTGGTTTCCGACAGCGGCACGATTACGGAAGAAGCATCACTTCTCAATCTGCCGGCGGTTACGGTGCGCAACGCCCACGAGCGTCCGGAAGGCATGGACGTCGGAACGCTGATCATGGCCGGCCTGAAACGCGAACGCGTGCTCGACGCCGTGCGCATAGTCATGGCGCAGCATGATCGCAATGTCAGAACGATGCGGCCCGTGGCGGACTACGAGGCGGGGCCGGTGTCGAAGCAGATCCTGCGCATTGTCTTGAGCTACACGGATTACGTGAATCGCACGGTCTGGCGCAAGACCTGATCGGTCGGGAAAGTAAATGCGTGTGCTCTTGATCGGGGCGAGCAGCCAGATCGGATTATTTCTGATTCCGCGCCTGTTGCGCGATGGTCATGAGCTCTTCGCGATAAGTCGGCGCCGGCGGGACGGCGCCAGCGGGGTGACGTGGCTGCTTGACGACGTCTCGTCACCCAGCGTGACATGGCCGCCGGTCGATGCCCTGATTCATATCGCTCCCTTGCGACTTCTGCCTGTCCTGTTACCGGAATTCCTGGCCAGGGGCGGGCGCCGCGTCATTTGCTTCGGAACCACCAGTCGATATTCCAAGGCAGTCTCGGGCGATCCCAAGGAGCAGGCGTTTGCGGCGGAGCAGATTGTGGCCGAGTCGAAGGTGGCGGACTTGTGCGCGGCCGCGAATGCGGCATGGACGGTGTTTCGCCCGACGCTGATCTACGGTGCGGGTATGGACCGGAATGTCACGGTGATTGCGCGGCTGATCCGGCGCTTCGGCGTGTTTCCGCTCTTCGGCGTTGCCTCGGGACGGCGTCAGCCCGTACATGCCGATGATTTGGCGGCGGCCTGCGTCGCCGCGCTCGGCGAGCCGAAGGCCTTCAACTCTGCCTACGATCTGGCGGGTGGAGAGACCCTGACTTACCGCGACATGGTAGAAAGGATATTTGCAGCGGAGAGGCGGATACCACGATTTCTTCCGGTGCCTCTGGCCGCATTTCGCGTGGCGATGTGGTGTGCGTCGCGCATCCCGCGCTTCAGGGACTTCAATGCAGAGATGGCACGGCGAATGAACGAAGATCTGGTGTTTGATTCCGATGACGCGGTGCGCGACTTCGGCTTTGCACCGCGAAAATTCGAGCCAGAGCTGCTTCGGCCGGATTTCTGGTGAGCCATGATCGCGCTCATGCGTCCGGCCACGCCAAAGGTATCGACGTGATGAACCTGCTGACCGCCGCCGCCCGGTTGGCAAATTGTCGTAACACTTAGGCGATGAGAATTTCGGAGTTTCGGGGGTGTGGTGTCCAGTTTCTTGAGTGATCGCCTCTGGCTGCTTCCTACTGTTGCCATCCTCTCCGCTGTTTTGACCGGACTGTTGCGGCGTTACGCGGTGTCGCGGCAGCTCATGGATCGGCCCAATGAACGCAGTTCGCATTCGGTACCGACTCCTCGTGGTGGGGGTGTCGCCATCGTCATCGCGTTTCTGGGCAGTCTGCTTGTGTTGAGGGATGGGACGGGGACCGCTGCGATCGCCGCACTGCTTGTTGGTGGAGCAGGTGTGGCGGTGATCGGTTTTGTCGATGACCATGGCCATATTCCGGCGCGATGGCGCCTGCTGGCGCATTTTTCCTGCGCGGCCTGGATTCTTTACTGGATGGGGACGCCACGCCTGGAGTTGATGGGAAACACGGTTGATTTGGGTGCGTTGGGCGCGATTCTCGCGGCACTTTATCTGGTCTGGATGTTGAACCTGTACAACTTCATGGACGGGATCGATGGCATCGCTGGGGTTGAGGCGCTCATAGTCGGTGCTGGCGGTTCGGTGGTTTATTGGGTGGCCGGCATGCCGATGGCAAGCGAAGCCGGGTTGCCTGCATTGCTTGCAGCGGCTGCCCTGGGTTTTCTGGTTTGGAACTTCCCGCCGGCGAAGATCTTCATGGGGGACGCCGGGAGCGGATTCCTCGGCTTGATGCTCGGTGCATTCTCGTTGCAGGCAGCCGTGGCTCGTCCGGTACTGCTTTGGGCCTGGCTGGTTTTGCTTGGGGTGTTTATCGTGGATGCCACGGTGACGCTGATTCGCCGGCTGCTGCGCGGCGAGCGTGTCCATGAAGCTCATTGCAGCCACGCCTACCAGCATGCCACTCGTGAGCTCGGCGCCCACAGGCCCGTCACGCTCGCGGTTGCTGCGATCAACATCTTTTGGTTGATGCCTTGGGCGCTTGCCATTGCGTCGGGGCGCATCGATGGCGCTGTCGGGCTGGTCGCCGCCTATATCCCGCTTCTGGCGTTGGCACTTCGGTTCAAAGCCGGGATTGCGTGAGGGCTGGCCTTCACGTCGTTTGTATCGGCTTTCGCTGCTCAACCGTTGCGTGCAAGGTGATGCGGGTCGCGTATGGCGCGGGCCTAGCCGGTAGAATTGCGACATCATGAGCCCCCGTTCCCTTACAGCCTCCCTGCACGATGTTTGCGCCGCGGCCATTGCGTGGATGGTGGGTTATGCCCTGCGCTTCAACTTTGACATTCCACAATACTTTGCGGATGCAATGCTGCGCAACTTGCTGTGGATTATTCCGCTACAGGCGGTGATATTCCACGGTTTTGGTTTGTATCGAGGCATCTGGCGCTATGCCAGCATTCCCGACTTGCGCAGAATCGCGCTGGCGGCTGGTACGGTAGCGCTGGCGATTCCGGCGCTGCTGCTGATGCTGCAGCGCCTGAGTGATGTGCCGCGCTCGGTGCTGGTGCTGCATCCGATATTGCTGGTTCTGTTCATGGGCGGCAGCCGATTTTTGTATCGGGCATGGAAGGACGGGTATCTTCTTTCGCCGCGTCGCTTCGATGCCGAACCGGTGATCGTGATGGGTGCCGGGGCGGCCGGCTCGGCCCTGCTGCGCGACATGGCGACCAGCGAGCGCTGGCGCGTAATGGGTGTGCTGGATGACGATCCGGCCAAGCTGCGTCTGCAGCTCCAGGGCGTTCCGGTCCTTGGTCGGCTGGACGATGTGGTGCGGGTTGCAGCAGCGCACCAGGTGGCGACCGTGATCGTTGCCATGCCGTCCGCATCGCCGTCGGCCCGCCGCCATGCCGTCGAATTGATCGTGGGTGCCGGCCTCAAGGCCTTGACCGTGCCGGCGCTGGCCGATGTGCTGTCCGGTCGCGTGACGGCCGCCGAGGTGCGGCAGGTGGAACTCGAGGACTTGCTCGGGCGGGAACAGGTACTGCTCGATGACGCCGGACTGAAAGAGCAACTGGCCGGAAAAGCCATTCTCGTGACCGGTGCCGGCGGCTCCATCGGCTCTGAACTGTGCCGGCAGATCATCCGCTTCGGCCCGCGCCAGTTGGTATTCCTTGAGCAGTCCGAGTTCGCGCTCTACAGCATGGAGCAGGAGTTTGCCGGGCAGCCGGTAAGTTGTGTGATGGGTGACGTTAAGGATGCCACACGCATGGACGCGGTGTTTGCCGAGCACCGGCCCGACGTGGTGTTCCATGCCGCCGCCTACAAGCATGTGCCGCTGATGGAGCGCGCCAATGCCTGGGAGGCGGTGCGCAACAACGTACAGGGTACGCTCAATGTCGCGCGCGCCGCGCTTGCCTGCGGTACCCGCGAGTTCGTGCTGATTTCCACCGACAAGGCGGTCAATCCGACCAATGTCATGGGCGCCAGCAAGCGCCTGGCGGAGATGGCGTGCCAGGCTGTGCAGGCGCAGCGCTCGGCGACGCGTTTTGTCATTGTGCGTTTCGGCAACGTGCTGGGCTCATCGGGCAGCGTGATTCCGCGCTTCCGCGAACAGATTGCGAAAGGCGGCCCCGTCACAGTGACGCATCCCGACATCATCCGTTACTTCATGCTGATTCCGGAGGCGGCGCAACTAGTCTTGCAGGCGGGGCTGATGGCTGCGCGGGAAGACGAAGGCGGGCGGATCTTCGTGCTGGACATGGGCGAGCCGGTGAAGATCGTCGATCTGGCGCGCGACATGATCCGGCTTTCGGGCTTTGCCGATGAAGAGATCAAAATCGAATTCACCGGCCTGCGCCCCGGCGAAAAGCTCTTCGAAGAGCTGCTGGCCGACGGCGAGTCGACCTTGCCGACGCCCCACCCGAAGCTGCGCATCGCAAAGCCATCGGCGCTACCCGGCCAGGAGTGGCTAGCGGATCTCGAACAATGGCTGGCCGCGCCTTGGCGCGACGAGGCGGAGGCCAAGGAAGGGCTGCGGCGCTGGGTGCCGGAGTACCGGCCCGCAACGCACTGAACGCGCCCGCCATGGGAACCTACGCAATCGGCGATCTGCAAGGCTGTTATGACCCGCTGCGCCGCCTTTTCGACTATGTCGATTTCGATCCCGCCGTCGACCGCGCCTGGTTCGTCGGCGACCTGGTCAATCGCGGGC
>JBIJDJ010000038.1:0-18594 GCA_044344175.1 Sulfuritalea sp. | reverse complement strand
CCTGTTCCTGAATGCTTCTCCGTACCGTGCCATCTTTCGTCCTTATCGCCCCCAAGTTCAAGATCATATCGGGGCGACAACTATTCTGACGCGGGGGGAACCTAGCCATATGACCCGTCTTCGGCAATGGCTGACCAAAAGGTTGAAGGGTGTTCATCAGTTGCTGGCCGGTTTCATCAAGCAATACCACGTTGTGGACGAAACCAAGATTGACTAAATCGTTGCCGCGCTTATAGAACTGCGCCAGATCACCTCGTCTTAGTTCCTCCGACCCGGCCAACAGTTCCAGACCATTCTGGGCAGCAATGAGATGCCCATCAACGGCCTGCAGGAGTGCCCGTGTGGTCTGCAGCAGCGCTTGGTCCAGGTCGGCGCGTTCTCGCTGATAGAGATAGGCTGTCAGGCCGGGTATGGCGAGAAAAACCGGCAAAACGGAGGCGAGAACGACCCAGAGCAGCAAAGTCCGCAGGCCGCGGCTTTTTCCTGACTTCGATTTGGATGCCGCAGGTAAGGATTCTGGCGTGTTCATTCTGGTAGGTCGGAATTGTCTGGGGAGCCATCAACGACCCGAGCGCGGCGGCCTGATGATGGCCCGGCACGGCGGGCCACTTGAATCAAATTTAACCTGCTGAAACGGCGGGGGAACTAAGCAAGCCGCCGTTCAGTACCTCATCATTTCCAGCCCGATAGCGAAACCCCCGTATCACCTGGCGTAACCATCCTCCGTGATATCTGTTCTTGGTAAGGAAGAATGCTCGCACCAATGTTATGGTTACTGGTACGCGTAAATGCCGCAATAGACTACGGAACCTACGTAGCCTCGGCCCATCCAAATCGACCAACGACTGTTCCTCACTCAAGCATAATTCCGATTCGAATGCTCGTGATGGAAGTAGCGAAAGTCGGCAATACGGTCGACACCGGACTTTCAAATCTCATGCTCACGGCATCGCCGATGACCGTTGACGCTGCATAGCAGTCGGTCAAGCGTGTATTGGCAAGCGGTAAGTCTCATCGATGGGATTTGCGTGCGGCTAGGCGTCAAAAACACTATTTGACATTCGGTTGAGCGGTCTGTATGTTGCGTGTCATTCATTCAACGTACAGACCGCTCATATGAAAACCGAACACCTTCACGACCTCTGGGCCGGCCCCGATAACTCGCGGCTGACGACCAAGCAGTTCTCTTTCCGCCTGCCGGTTCATATCGGGGCCAAGATTGCCGCCCTGTGCGAGATGTATCCGCAGAAGAACCGCACCCAGATCGTGGCAGACCTGCTCACTGCGGCACTGGACGATCTGGAAAAGCATCTGCCGGAAGCTCCCGGGGAAACTGTCGCGGCAAAGGATAACGACGAGATCGCGCGGCAGATCGGTCAGCCGGGACAAAAGCTCTTCTATCTCGGCGGCGCACGTGGCCGCTTCCAGGGGCTGGCCAACAAGCATTACCAGGAACTCGAAGCCGAGCTTGGCAACGAAACTCCGCTTCCCTTGTTTCAGAACATCGTCGGCAGCGAAGCCGACTTCAAGCCAAAGTAAGCTCATGGCCCTCTGCCCTTCCCTATCCGGCTTTCACATGAGCGAATGCGCTTATTGTTTCGCTCGGATTTGGTGATCTCGTGAAATGGATGCTGCGCTTTCTGTCCTTTCCACGTCGCCTGTATTCCTTGCCGATTGCACGCTTGACGTCGAGGATGCAGCGCGCTTCCTGCACATGCATGTGGTCACACTTCGCGATAAGGTGCGCAGCGGGGAAGTTCCGGGAGCAAAGCTCGGCAAGCGTTGGGTATTCCTGCGCATTGACCTTGAGCGGTACATTCGCTCACAATATCCCTCGCGAGCGTTGCAGGGTGACAACCATGAGGCTATGACATGTCACTCTACAAGCGTAAGGACTCGCCGTACTGGTGGGTCAAAATCAGTCTCGAAGGTGCAGCACCTCTACAGCGAAGCACTGGGACTTCCGACAAGCGGAAAGCCTACGAGTATCACGACAAGCTGAAGGCGCAGCTTTGGGATGAAAGGCGGCTCGGTGTAAAGCCGTGTCACAGTTGGCAGGAAGCGGTAGTACGATGGATTCCAGAGAGCAAGCATCTAGCCAATCAATGGCAGAGTTTGTTGTATCTCAAGTGGCTTGATCCCTACTTGGGTGACAAGTTGCTCCCTGATATCAATCGGGCGCTGATTGACCGCATCATGGCTGCGCGAAAGGCTGGCGGCGTTTCAAATGCTTCCGTCAATCGCACCATCCAAGTGGTTCGGGTGATCTTGCGTCGTGCGGTAACTGAGTGGGAATGGCTAGACAAGGCTCCGGTATTTCGCTTGTTGCCTGAACCGACTTTGCGTATTCGATGGCTGACCCGTGAGGAAGCGCAACGGTTAATTGCGGCGCTTCCGGTACATCTCGCGGCGATGGTGCGTTTTAGCTTGGAGACCGGCCTACGTCGAGCAAACGTGACCGGCCTGCGGTGGTCACAAGTGGATCTCGTGCGGAAGTGCGCATGGATTCATGCCGATCAAGCGAAAGCGCGGAAGCCAATACCGGTGCCGTTGTCGGTTGAAGCTGTCGAAGTAGTGCGGGAACAGATCGGGAAGAACCTAGAGCACGTCTTTACGTTCAGGGGAAATCCGGTCAAGCAGGTGAACACGAAGGCATGGACGAAGGCGCTGAACGCTGCCGGTATCAAGGATTTTCGGTGGCACGACTTGCGGCACACGTGGGCCAGTTGGCACGTGCAAGCCGGTACTCCGTTGTATGCCTTGCAGGAGTTGGGCGGTTGGGGATCGCCAGAGATGGTGCAGCGGTATGCGCACCTCGATAGCGGACACTTGGCCGGATATGTTGAACGGGGCTCGCGGTTGAAATTGGTTGGTGGCGGTGACATAGCTACGATGTAGCTACGTTGCCAAAAACCAAAAAGGGCTACATTTCTGTAACCCTTTGAATTGGTTGGTCGGGGTGGAGGGATTCGAACTCTCGACATCTTGCTCCCAAAGCAAGCGCGCTACCGGGCTGCGCCACACCCCGAACTACGCGATTTTACCGAACCCCGCGGGTAGCGGTCAATCACCTGAACCAAAAACCCTGTCCAAAACGGAGCGAAGCGGAGTTTCAGTGAAGGCTAACACCTGCTGTATCGGCGTTAAGCGTAGCGGCCGCAACTAAAAACCTTGACTTGCGGTCGCCCCGCGTTTCGTTTATAAAGCCGGTTCTCCGAAAATACGGACTCATCGCGATGGCTGAAGATCTGCTGCACAAAAAGCAATTCCCGCCCTACACCCCGAAGAGGGGTGAGGACTACATGAGCACGAAACAACTCGCTCACTTTCGCGCCATTCTGGCTTCCCTCAAGGACGAATTGGGCGAGGACATCGAGCGCACGGTGCATACCATGCAGGACGAAGCGACCGTGTTCGCCGATCCGAATGATCGCGCCAGCCAGGAATCCGACATCGCGCTCGAACTGCGCAATCGCGACCGCGAGCGCAAGCTGATCAAGAAAATTGACGAATCGATTGCCCGCATCGAAGATGGCGAGTACGGCTACTGCGATTCCTGCGGCGTCGAGATCGGCCTGAAGCGCCTGGAAGCCCGCCCAACGGCCACCTTGTGCATCGACTGCAAGACTCTGGAAGAGCACCGCGAAAAACAGGTCGGGAAGTGATTCCTGCCTATTTTCGGCGCAGGCTAACGTGAGCGCAGCGAACGTTAAGCGTAGCGGCCGAAGCCAAAAGCAGGTCGGCAAGTAAGCAGCGCCCCGCGCACCCGGAAAACACCAAGCAACAAAAAAGGACGCCGAGGCGTCCTTTTTTGTTGCCTGCAAACGGAACCTTATTCGGCCACGGGAGCCGGCACCGCGACTTCTGCGGCAATCGCCTTCATCGATAGCCTGACGCGACCCTTGTCGTCGGTCTCGATGACCTTGACCTTCACGACCTGGCCTTCCTTGAGGTAGTCGGCAACCGCATTCACGCGCTCGCTGGCGATCTGCGAAATATGCAGCAGGCCGTCCTTGCCCGGCAACAGGCTGACGATGGCGCCGAAATCCAGCAGGCGCAGCACTGTGCCTTCGTAGATGCGACCCACTTCGACTTCCGCGGTGATGTCTTCGATGCGCTTCTTGGCCACTTGCGCTGCATCGGCATTCACCGACGAAATGGTGATCGAACCGTCATCTTCGATATCAATCACGCAACCGGTTTCTTCGGTCAGCCCACGGATCACGGCCCCACCCTTGCCGATCACGTCACGAATCTTTTCCGGATTGATCTTGATGTGGATCATGCGCGGGGCGAAGGTGGAAACCTCCTCGCGATGGCCGGTCATGGAGCCCTTCATTATTTCCAGGATATGCAAACGTGCTTCCTTGGCCTGAGCCAGCGCCACCTGCATGATTTCCTTGGTGATGCCCTGAATCTTGATATCCATCTGCAAGGCGGTGATGCCGTTTTCGGTGCCTGCCACCTTGAAGTCCATATCGCCGAGATGATCCTCGTCGCCCAGAATGTCCGTCAGCACGGCAAAGCGCGGGCCGTCCTTGATCAGGCCCATGGCGATGCCCGCCACGTGCGCCTTGAGCGGCACGCCCGCATCCATCAGCGCCAGCGAACCGCCGCACACGGAGGCCATCGACGACGAGCCGTTGGACTCGGTGATTTCGGAGACGATCCGCATCGAGTAGCCAAAGTCCTCCGGCGACGGCAGCACGGCCAGCAGCGCGCGCTTGGCCAGACGACCATGGCCGATTTCGCGGCGCTTCGGCGTGCCGACGCGACCGGTCTCGCCCGTGGCATAGGGAGGCATGTTGTAGTGGAGCATGAAGCGATCGCGATACTCGCCCTGCAATGCGTCGATGATCTGCTCGTCGCGGCCGGTGCCCAGCGTGGCGACAACCATCGCCTGCGTCTCGCCGCGGGTGAATAGCGCAGAGCCGTGGGTGCGGGGCAAAACGCCGTTGCGAATGACGATCGGGCGCACGGTGCGCGTATCGCGGCCGTCGATACGCGGCTCGCCGTTGAGAATCTGGCTGCGGACGATCTTCGCCTCAAGATCGAATACGGTGTTGCCGACGAGGTTGGAATCCGGCGCGTTTTCGACGCCCTCGGTCAGCGCGGCAATGGTCTTCTTGGTGATTTCGCGGGTCTTGATGGTGCGGGCCTGCTTGCTGGTAATGCGATAGGCCTCGCGCAATTCGGCTTCCGCCAGTTCGGCGACGCGAGCGATCAGCGGCTCATTCCTGGCCGGCGCCTGCCAATCCCATTCGGGCTTGCCAGCCTGTTCCACCAATTCGTTGATGGCCTTGATCGCGACCTGCATCTGGTCGTGGCCAAACACCACGGCGCCGAGCATGATCTCTTCGGAAAGCTGCAGCGCTTCGGACTCGACCATCAGCACAGCGCCTTCAGTACCGGCAACCACCAGATTCAGTTGCGCTGTTTCCAGTTGAGTCTTGGTCGGGCACAGCACGTACTTGCCATCGATGTAACCGACACGGGCCGCACCGATCGGGCCGCTGAACGGAATGCCTGAGATCGCCATGGCGGCCGATGCGCCGAGCATCGCCGGAATATCGGGGTCGATTTCGGGGTTGCACGACATCACCGTGCAGACCACCTGCACTTCGTTGTAGAAAGCCTCCGGAAACAGCGGCCGCAGGGGACGATCGATGAGGCGGCAGGTCAGGATTTCCTTCTCCGACGGACGCCCCTCACGCTTGAAAAAGCCACCCGGAATACGGCCCGCGGCGTAGGAGCGCTCCTGATAATCGACGGTCAGGGGGAAGAAATCCTGACCCGACTTGGCGTTGCGCGCACCCACCACGGTGGCGAGGACAACCGTGTCATCCATGGTAACCATGACGGCGCCGCCGGCCTGACGAGCAATTTCGGCAGTTTCAAGGGTGATCGTATGGTCACCGTAGGCAAAACTTTTCTTGATCGGATTCAGCACAAAAATTCCTTTCGACAAAAATTAAAAGCCGGCACAGCCCTCATGGCTGTGCCGGCCTGTTCAATAAGCCTGCGTAGTATCTGGCGCAAAGCGCATCGCGTTGGGGATGGCCCGGACCGGCGTTTGGTTGAAACTACTTGCGCAGGCCGAGACGCTCGATCAGTGATCGATAGCCGTCAACGTTCTTGCGCTTGAGATAATCCAGCATCGAACGACGCTGGCTCACCATCTTGAGCAGGCCGCGACGTGAATGGTGGTCTTTGGTGTGTGCCTTGAAATGGTCCGTCAAGTCGTTGATGCGCGCGGTAAGAAGCGCCACCTGGACTTCGGGAGAGCCGGTGTCACCCTGGGCACGCTGGTAGTCGGTGACGATCTTGGCTTTGTCGGTAGTGGAAATTGCCATTGTGGTTTCCTTGCTGATCCTGTGATGTTGGGCTCTTGGAGAACCGCGGATTATAGCGTTTCGAATGGAGTCTAATCAAGCGTTAAGAGCGAATTCATCCCTCAGCCGCCGGCGACCAGCCGTTGGGCTTGCAACCAGCCCTCGGCGGCCTGCCGGCAAACACCAATAAACCGCTGTTCAGGGTCATAAACACGCAGCCGGCTGCCTTCCTCGGCAGACCAGCGGACAGCCTGACCGTGCCGAAGCCGGGCAGCATCGGCAGCGTCCAGCCGGACTTCGGCCAAGCTTGCCAGGAGGCCGTCGGGCGGCAGCAGCAAGGCATCGCGGGCATCGTCCGTCATGGCTTCCAGCTTGGACAGGGAATGCGCTGCCGCCACATCCATGGCTCCGATGCCGGTACGGCGCAGACCGGCAAGATGTGCGCCGCAGCCCAGCCGCTCACCAATGTCGGCAGCCAAAGTGCGCACATAGGTGCCCTTGCTGCAAAGAACTTCGAACACAAAGCGTCCCTCACCGATCAACCCGCTCGAGTCGAGCAGGCGCAATTGGTAGATGCTGACCCGACGCGCTGCGCGCTCGACTTCGATGCCGGCGCGGGCATACTCATAGAGCGGCTTGCCGTCGCGCTTCAGCGCCGAATACATCGGCGGCACCTGTTCGATTTCGCCGACAAAGGCCGCCAGTGCAGCTTCCACCGCCAGCCGGCCAAGTTCTACCGGACGACGCTGCAGCACTCGGCCTTCGGCGTCCGCCGTGTCGGTGGTGACGCCGAGTTGCACCGTCGCCACATAACGCTTGTCGGCATTGAGCAACTCTCCTGAAAACTTGGTTGCCTCGCCAAAACACAAAGGCAGCAGACCGGTCGCCAAAGGGTCAAGCGTGCCGGTGTGCCCGGCCTTTTCGGCGTTGTAGAGGCGGCGCGCAGCCTGCAGGGCGTGATTGGAAGACAGCCCGAGAGCCTTGTCCAGCAGCAGCACGCCGTCAAGCCGGCGACGCGCAGGTTTGCGCGGCGCGTTCACTCGTCGTGCAGTTTCTTGTCCGACTCCACCGCCTCGTCAATCAGCCTGGAGAGCCGGGCGCCTTCCTGGACGGAGGGGTCAAAGACAAAATGCAGTTCCGGAATATGATGAATGCGAATCCTGCGACCCAGTTCGCGACGCAGGAAGCTGGCCGAATGCTTGAGCCCCTGATCGATCAGTTCGTTGGCTTCCGGGTCCGCCAGCGATGTGTAGAACACCTTGGCGTGAGCATAGTCCGCGGTGACTTCGACGGCGGTCAGTGTAACCAGCGTCAGCTTGGGCGCAATGCGCAAGTCCTTGAGATGGAAACGCAACAGATCTGCCAGTTCGCGGCGGATCTGCTCTGAAACGCGGTCAGAACGCGCATATCCATGGCCTGAGCCGCGTTTTGTAACCATTGCCGATCAGAGCAGCGCCCGGGCGATTTCCTGGATCTCAAACACTTCGAGTTGATCGCCTTCGTTGATGTCGTTGAAGTTCTTCAGGCTCAAACCGCACTCGAAACCCTCCTTGACTTCGCGCACATCATCCTTGAAACGCTTGAGCGAATCCAGTTCGCCCGTGTGTGCCACGGTATTGTTGCGCAGCAGTCGCACCGAGGCATTGCGTTTGACGACGCCGGAGAGGACCATGCAACCGGCAACCGCACCGATCCGGGAGATGCGGAAAACCTGACGGATCTCGACGAGGCCGAGAATGACTTCCCTCTTCTCGGGAGCCAGCATGCCGGACAAGGCTGCCTTTACCTCATCCACGACGGCATAGATGATGTTGTAGTAGCGAATATCGACGCCAAGACTTTCGGCAGCCTTGCGCGCGCCGACGTCGGCACGGGTGTTGAAGCCAATCACTACAGCCTTCGAGGCGGCGGCCAGATTGATGTCGGACTCGCTGATGCCGCCCACGCCGGCATGAACCACCGTGACCTTGACTTCGCCGGTCGATAGCTTGTTGAGAGACTGCGTCAGCGCTTCCAGGGAGCCTTGTACGTCGGCCTTGATGATCAGCGGCAGGGCTCTGATCTCACCTTCGGCCAGTTGTTCGAACATGTTCTCCAGCTTTGCGGCCTGCTGCTTGGCCAGCTTGACGTCGCGGAACTTGCCCTGGCGAAACAGCGCAATTTCGCGTGCCTTGCGCTCGTCAAGGAGGACCATGCCTTCGTCACCGGCTGCCGGCACGTCGGTGAGGCCCTGAATCTCGACGGGAATCGAAGGGCCCGCCGAATCGACAGCCTTGCCGTTCTCATCAAGCATGGCGCGGACGCGGCCGAACACCGCGCCTGCCAGCAGTACATCGCCACGGCGCAAGGTTCCCGACAGCACCAGAATGGTCGCCACCGGGCCCTTGCCCTTGTCGAGACGCGCTTCGATCACCAGTCCCTTGGCCGGCGCATCCACCGGCGCCACAAGTTCCAGCACCTCGGCCTGCAGCAGCACCTGCTCCAGCAACGCGTCGACGCCTTCTCCGGTCTTCGCCGAAACGCCGACAAAGGGAGCATCGCCACCGTACTCTTCCGGCACGACGCCTTCAGCGACCAGCTCCTGTTTCACCCGCTCCAGATTCGCATCGGGCTTGTCGATCTTGGTCACGGCCACTATCAAGGGCACATTCGCGGCCTTCGCATGAGCAATGGCTTCCCTGGTCTGCGGCATGACACCGTCGTCGGCGGCCACGACCAGAATGACCAGGTCGGTCGCCTTGGCGCCGCGTGCGCGCATCGCGGTAAAGGCTTCGTGGCCCGGCGTATCGAGAAAGGTGATCATGCCGCGCGGCGTTTCGACGTGATAGGCACCGATGTGCTGCGTGATGCCGCCCGCCTCGCCATGGGCGACGCGACTCTTGCGGATGTAGTCGAGCAGCGACGTCTTGCCGTGATCGACGTGACCCATCACGGTGACCACCGGGGCCCGCGGCAGTTGCGCCACATCCTTGTGTTCGCCTTCATCAACAAGGTATGCATCCGGATCGTCGAGCTTCGCGGCAAACGCCAGATGCCCCATTTCCTCGACCACGATCATTGCGGTTTCCTGGTCGAGCACCTGATTGATGGTGACCATCGAACCCATCTTCATCAGCGTCTTGATGACTTCGGTGGCCTTGACGGTCATTTTGTGCGCCAGATCGGCAACCGAGATGGTTTCCGGAACATGCACTTCGCGAACGATGGCCTCGACCGGTTGCTGAACCTGTGTTTCTTCGGCGTGACTGTGGCGACCATGGCGCCCGCCGCCCTTGGAACCGCGCCAACCGGAGGTACCGGCATCGCCGCGCGTCTTGATTGCACGCCGCTTGGCAGCATCATCCTTCCAGGCATCCTTCTTGGCCGGCTTGGCTTTGCCGTCATCCGGCTTCGCAGCCGGCTTGTGTATGGTGCCGGATACGCCAGCGGCAGCTGCGGCCTCCTTGACCTTCTTGGCTTCTGCAGCAGCCAATTGCGCCTGCTGCTCGGCAAGGCGCGCATCGGCTTCGGCACGGACCCTGGCTTCGCGGTCGTTCTTCTCCTTGAATTCGGCAGCCTGAATCGCGGACAGCTTGCCCTGCCGCTTGATTTCGGCATCACGCAATGCACGCTGAGCAGGATCAATGACCGACTTCGACGTTGTCGCCGGCATGGCGGCGGAAGCTTCAACCACCGGAGCTTTGACGGCGGCAGCCTCCACCGCAACCGGAACCGGAACCGGAACCGGAACCACAGCCACAGGGGTCACCTCAACGACGGCAACGGGTTCCGCAGCAACGGCAACGACAGGCTCAACGACCGCATTTTCGACCGGGCCTTCAGCGGCAGCTTCCGCAGCCAATTCGCCGGGATCGCGCTTGACGAAGACACGCTTCTTGCGGACTTCAACCTGAATCGTCCGCGCCTTGCCGGTGGAATCCGAGGCCCTGATCTCGCTGGTCTGCTTGCGGGTCAGGGTGATCTTGGCTTTGGGCACGGTGTCGCCGTGCGACTTGCGCAGATAATCAAGCAGCCGTGTCTTGTCCTGTTCGGACAGGGTGTCACCGGATTCCTGCTTGCTGACGCCGGCCTTGGCCAACTGCTCGAGCAGGGCCGGCGCCGGCATTTTCAGCTCGGTAGCAAATTGGGAAACAGTCATCAAAGCCATGCCGTACCTCTCATTCTTCTTCGGCGAACCAGTGGGCACGCGCAACAGTGATCAGCGCGGTCGCCCGCGCGACATCGATGCCGGTCATTTCAATCAACTCGTCGGTTGCCAGGTCGGCCAGTGAATCGCGATCAGTGACGCCGTTCTTGGCCAGCTTCGCCGCCAACGGCTTGTCCATGCCTTCGAGCGACAGCAGGTCATCCGCCACCTTCTCCAACTGCTCTTCATCAACGATGGCCTCGGTCAGCAGCACGTTGCGCGCGCGCTCACGCAACTCGGTGACCGTTGCTTCATCGAAGGCGTCGATTTCGAGCATTTCCGCAAGAGGAACGTAAGCGATTTCTTCCAGCGTCGAGAACCCTTCCTCGATCAGGATATTGGCAACTTCCTCGTCGACGTCAAGCTTCTCCACGAACAGACCACGGATCGAACTGTGTTCGGTTTCCGATCTCTTCTGCGACTCTTCGATCGTCATCAGATTGATGGTCCAGCCGGTGAGTTCGGAGGCCAGGCGCACGTTCTGTCCGCCGCGGCCGATGGCGATCGCAAGATTGTCCTCATCGACCACGACATCCATCGCATGTTTTTCTTCGTCGACCATGATGCTCTGCACTTCGGCCGGCGCCAACGCACCGATGACGAACTGGGCCGGATCGGCTGACCACAGAATGATGTCCACGCGTTCGCCGGACAGTTCATTGGTCACTGCAGTCACACGCGACCCGCGCATGCCGACGCAGGTGCCGATCGGATCGACGCGGGGATCATTCGACTTGACCGCGATCTTGGCGCGCATGCCGGCGTCGCGTGCGGCGGCCTTGATTTCGAGCAGACCGTCCTCGATCTCGGGCACTTCAAGTTCAAACAGCTTCATGATGAACTCGGGGGCCGTGCGCGACAGAATCAGTTGCGGACCCCTGGCCTGACGATCGATTTTCATCAGCCAGGCACGTACGCGGTCGCCGGGACGAAGATTTTCCTTGGGGATCATCTGGTCGCGCGGCAACAGGGCCTCAATGCGACCGGCTTCGATGATGGCACTGCCCCGCTCCATGCGCTTGACAGTGCCGCTGACGAGGAATTCCTTGCGATCAAGGAAGTCATTGAGCAACTGCTCGCGCTCGGCATCGCGAATCTTTTGCAGGATGACCTGCTTCGCCGCCTGGGCGCCAATGCGACCGAAATCGATGGGCTCCAGCCCCTCCTCGATAAAGTCTTCGAGCATGATGTCGGGAAGCTGTTGTTGCGCAGCGGTCAGGCCGATCTGCTGCTCGGGGTTCTCGACCATGTCATCGGCAACCACCAACCAGCGCCGAAAGGATTCATATTCGCCCGTTTCGCGGTCAATATCCACGCGCACGTCGGCTTCGTCGTTGGTGCGCTTTTTTGTCGCCGACGCCAGGGCCAGTTCAAGCGCACCAAAGACGATGTCCCGCGGCACATTCTTCTCGCGGGCCAGGGCATCGACCAACAACAGCAATTCACGGCTCATGTGAGTCCTCCAGCATTAATCAGAACTTGGGCACCAGCCGCGCCCGATCGATATTCTCGAGCGCGAACTGATGCAGTGTTTCATTCATTCGCAGGCACACCGTTTCAACTCCATCTTCCTGCCGCAGACCCTCCAGCACGCCGCTGAAGTTGCGCTGGTTACCCAGGGGAACACGCAATTTCAGCTGCACGTCCTGCCCGGCAAAGCGCCTGTAGTCCGCAGCTTTGACCAGCGGTCGATCGAGTCCGGGAGATGAGACTTCAAGGCGGTCATAGTCGACGTTTTCGACCAGAAATACGCGACTGAGCTGGCTGCTCACGGCCGCGCAGTCTTCGACATTGATGCCACTCTTTTCCGTCTGCGCGCCTTGCGGCCTGTCGATAAAGACGCGCAACAGCCGGGCGCGCGGACTGGTCTCGAATTCAACCAGTTCGTAGCCCAAACCAACAACAGTCGCCTCAATCAAATCAAGCAGTTGCATCAAAACTCACAAACTCATCGCACAAATAGAAAATGGGCCAAAAAGCCCATTCCTTCTCTCTCCCGAGAACACGGTGCCAACCAAAGCCGCGTAATTATAGCAGAGGCATCATTTCTCTGCCAAATCAAATCGCTTGCCGTCGACGTCAATGTCCTGCTCGAAGCCGTCTTCGCCATCCGGATACGGCCCCTCTGCACCAGGCAGAGTGGTCTTGCGTTCCGGTGGCAGCAGCTTCAGCAGTTCCTGCACCTCGCCTTGCTCCAGATCACGACATTGGCCGCGTTTCAGGCGCGGCGAAAGGTGCACCGGTCCGTAGCGCACACGCATCAAACGGCTGACCAGCAGGCCCACGGCCTCGAACATGCGCCGCACTTCGCGATTGCGCCCTTCTGTCAGAACCACGCGGTACCAGCGGTTGGAGCCCTCGCCGCCGGCTTCCGCGATAAGGCTGAAGCTGGCCAGGCCGTCTTCGAGTTGGATGCCGCCGCGCAAACGCTCCAGCATTTCCGGTGTCGCCTCACCCAAAACCCGCACGGCGTATTCGCGCTCGATTTCATAGCGCGGATGCATCATCCGGTTGGCGAGGCCCCCGTCATTGGTGAACAGCAGAAGGCCGCAGGAATTGAAATCCAGCCGGCCAATCGACACCCAGCGCCCGCTCTTGAGCCGCGGCAACCTGGCGAACACACTCGGGCGGCCATCCGGATCGTCCTTGGAGACTATCTCGCCCTCCGGCTTGTGATAGACCAGTACGCGAGGCAGACGCAGGAGGAACTTGAGTTGCACCAGCTTGCCATTGAGGCGAATCTTGTCTTCTGGGCCGACGCGCTGGCCGACGTGCGCCGGCAGACCGTTGACGCTGACACGCCCGGCGACGATCCATTCTTCGAGTTCGCGCCGCGAACCGAAGCCGGCATCGGCCAGCGCCTTGTGCAGCTTGGGCGGATCAATGAAGACGGGGTCGTTGCGACGCTTGGCGTGGGCCGGCAGCGAGGAGCCGCCGCGCGGGCGCGGAGCGTCCGCCTGGGGCCTTGGCGGTCCCTGTGGCGAGCGGAAGGGACTAGCTTTGCGGTTCTGGCGCTGTGGCGGGCCCTTCGGGCTGCGGCCGGGTGAGGTCGAGTTGCCCGTCGGCGACGGGTCCGGCTGAGCCGTGGTCTGGCTGCGGCGCTGACGGCTGACCGGATCCTGCGTCGCCGGCATGTTCGGTGCCCGGCTCTTCGGCCCGCGCTTGGACCGGGGGGGCTTCGGGGATTGCGGATTGTCCAAGGTCCATCACCCTTTCAATTTCAGTCAGTGGCGGCAGCTCAGTGAGGCTGCGCAAGCCGAGGTCGTCGAGAAACCGTCGTGTCGTTGCATACAGTGCCGGCCGCCCGGGCGCATCACGATGCCCCACCGCATCGATCCAGCCACGGCCTTCAAGCGTCTTCAGAATATTCGGTGAGACCGCCACGCCCCGTATGTCTTCGATGTCGCCACGCGTCACGGGCTGACGATAGGCAATGATTGCCAGCGTTTCCATTACCGCGCGCGAATACTTCGGCGGCTTGTCGTTCTTCAGACGGTCTATGTAGGACTGGTACTCCGGGCGGGTCTGGAAGCGCCAGCCGGACGCCAGTTGCACCAGTTCCGCGCCCCGGTTGGCCCAGTCGCGGCGCAGGTCGTCCAGCAGTGTACGCCAGGTATCGTCATCGAACTCCTGATCGAAGAGCTTTTTCAGCTCGGACAGGGGCAATGGCTCGGCAGCCACCAGCAGCGCGGTTTCCAGCACACGCTTGTAGTCATCGGGTTTATACAGCGGCAGCATCGGGTAGCTTCACGTAAATGGGCGCCAGGGCCTCGTTCTGGGTAATTTCGATCAGCGCTTCGCGCGCCAGTTCAAGCATGGCAAGAAAGCTCACCACCAGCCCCTGTGCGCCGAGTGTCAGGTCGAACAACTGATCGAACACGACGTAGCCGCCACCCTGCAGCCGGCGCAGGATGATGCTCATGTGCTCGCGCACGGACAGTTCCTCGCGGTGGATCTTGTGGTGCTGATGCACCCTGGCCTGTTTCATCAGCGACAGCCAGGCCACCTGCAAATCATGCAGGCTGACTTCGGGCTGGCGCTCGACCACCTTGTCAGCGATCCACACGGTGATCCATTCGTAGTCGCGCCCTGCTTGCGGCATCTCGTCCAGCTTCGCGGCCGACGCCTTCATGCGTTCGTACTCGATCAGGCGACGCACCAGTTCGGCACGCGGATCTTCCGGCTCGCCGTTCTCCGCCCTGGACTGGCGCGGCAGCAGCATGCGCGACTTGATCTCGATCAGCATGGCGGCCATCAGCAGGTATTCGGCGGCGAGTTCCAGATTGCCCTTGCGCATCGCCTCGACGTACACCAGGTACTGCGCAGTGAGCGGCGCCATCGGGATGTCGAGAACATTGATGTTGGCGCGGCGAATCAGGTACAGCAGCAAATCCAGTGGTCCCTCGAAGGAATCGAGAATGATCTCCAGCGCATCCGGCGGGATGTAGAGGTCGCGCGGCATTTCGGCCATGAACTCGCCATAGACCCGCGGCCGATGCTCGGCAAACAGCGCATCCGCCCCAAGAGTTCCCACCGGGACGCAGAGCGCTGGTGCCGGCAATACGGCGACCTGCGCGGCAATCTGCGCGCCGGTCTGCTCGGGACTGGCGTTCTCGATCACGGGTAGTCGAGTCCTATCGCCTCGCGCACGTCGCGCATCGTGTCCTGCGCCAGTTTGCGCGCCTTTTCGCAGCCGTCCGCGATGATGTTCCTGACCAGTTGCGGATCTTCCTCGTACATCTTCGCCCGTTCGTGCATCGGCTTCTGCTCCTTCAGCACCGCATCGATCACCGGTTGCTTGCATTCGATGCAGCCGATACCGGCCGAGCGACAGCCCTTCTGCACCCAGGCCTTGACCTCGTCGTTCGAGTAGATCTGGTGAAACTGCCACACCGGGCACTTGTCCGGATCGCCGGCATCCGTGCGGCGCACGCGCGCCGGATCGGTCTGCATGGTGCGGATTTTTCGGGTGACCGCGTCGGCATCCTCGCGCATCGTGATCGTGTTGCCGTAGGACTTGGACATTTTCTGGCCGTCCAGGCCCGGCATGCGCGAGGCATGGGTGAGCAACGCGTCGGGCTCGACCAGGATCATCTTGCGCGTGCCTTCGAGCCAGCCGAACAGGCGCTCGCGGTCGCCCAGAGACAGGCTTTGCGCCTCGTTCAGCAGTTCGTGGGCCTGCTCCAGAGCATCATCCTCACCTTTTTCCTGATAGCGGGTGCGCAACTCGTCGTAGAGCCTGGCGCGCTTGCTGCCGAGTTTCTTTACCGCCTCGCGCGCCTTGTCCTCGAAGCCCGGTTCCCGGCCATACAGGTGGTTGAAACGGCGTGCGATCTCACGTGTGAATTCGACGTGGGGTACCTGGTCGTCCCCGACCGGGACGCGGTTGGCGCGATAAATCAGGATATCGGCGGCCTGCAGCAACGGATAGCCGAGAAAGCCATAGGTCGTCAGATCCTTGTGCGACAGCTTTTCCTGCTGGTCCTTGTAGGTCGGCACGCGCTCGAGCCAGCCCAGCGGCGTCATCATCGACAGCAACAGGTGCAGTTCAGCGTGCTCGGGCACCTTGGACTGGATGAAGATGGTCGCCTGCGAGGGGTCGACGCCCGCCGCCAGCCAGTCGATGACCATCTCGTAGGTATTATCGGTGATGGTGCCCGGCTCGTCGTAGGCCGTGGTCAACGCGTGCCAGTCGGCGACGAAAAAGAGACAGGGAAACTCGTGCTGGAGCTTGATCCAGTTGGCGAGCACGCCATGGTAGTGCCCGAGGTGGAGGCGCCCGGTGGGGCGCATGCCGGATAGAACTTTTTCTGCGTACATGTCAAAAACCGAAAAGGGTTCGAATCAGGGTGTTGAACAAACGCAGCAAGGGCCGCAGGATGTCATCCAGCCAGCCCAGGAACAACAGTGCCAGAAGAATCGGGAAACCCCAGCGTTCGAGCTGCGAAAATTTCCATGCCGCGCGCGGCGGCAACAGGCTGACCGCGATGCGCCCGCCGTCCAGCGGCGGCAATGGCAACAGGTTCAATACCATCAACACGCCATTGATGCTGATGCCGACCCGCGCCATCTCCTTCAATGCTTCCGAATAGTCGTGTCCGGGGCTGCCTATCGCCAGCTTCAATGCCAGGGCCCAGAACAGCGCCATGGCCAGGTTCGCCGCCGGCCCGGCCGCCGCCACCCAGAGCATGTCCTGCTTGGGACGACGCAGGTTGGCGAAATTCACCGGTACCGGCTTGGCCCAGCCGAACAGCAGGCCGCCTGACGAAACCAGAAGGATCAGTGCCGGAACGAGGAGGGTTCCCACCATATCGACATGGCGTAGCGGATTCAGGCTGATGCGCCCCATCTGCCAGGCCGTCGGATCGCCGAAGTGCCGAGCCGCGTAGCCGTGCGCCGCCTCGTGCAGGGTGATGGCAAAGATGATCGGCAGGGCGGAAATCGCCAGCGTCTGGATGAAATTCATGGGAGGGGTTGATTTTAGCAGACAGGGTCATTCCAGCCCGAACGGCGCCAGCGAGCCGTGACCGGCCCGCACCAACTCCGGTTGAGCAGCCGTCAGGTTGATCACCGTCGTCATCGCCGTACCGCACTGGCCGGCATCGATCACCAGATCGAGCAGCTTTTCCAGATGCTCGCGGATCTCGTCGGCGTCCGCCAGAGGTGCATCGAAACCGGGCAGGATCAGGGTCGAGGTCAGCAGCGGCTCATCCAGTTCTTCCAGCAGCGCCAGCGCCAGCGGATGATCGGGCACGCGCAGCCCGATGGTCTTGCGCTTGGGATGCAGCAGGCGACGCGGCAGTTCCTTGGTGCCTTCCAGGATGAAGGTATAGCTGCCCGGCGTGGTGGCCTTCAGCAGGCGATACTGGCTGTTGTCCACCCGCGCATAGGTGGCAATCTCGGACAGATCACGACACATCAGAGTGAAGTGGTGACGCTCATCGACGCCGCGGATGCTGCGGATTCGATCCAGCAACGGGGCATAGCCGGCCACGCCGGCCAGGGAATAGGCGGCATCGGTGGGCAAGGCGATGAGGCCGCCGCTACGCGCGATCTCCGCCGCCTGCTTGATCAGGCGCGGCTGCGGATGTTCGGGGTGAATGTGAAATAGCTGGGCCATGCAGGAACGGAAGACTGAAGACGAAGCGCGGAATTTTACCGGCCCTTTGCCCTGCCGGCATGAATGTCTTCAGCGTGCAGCGATCAAAGCTGCGACCAGACCGGCGTCAGATCCTCGGGCAAATCCGGCATTTTGCCCAGATCGATCCAGCTTTCGCCCGGCCCATGGAAATCCGAACCGCGCGATGCCAGAAATCCAAACTCGCGGGCGATACGCGAAAATTCGCGGACCTCTTCATCCTTCTGGGAACCTGACAGGACTTCGATGCCGCGCCCGCCGCGATCCTTGAATGCGACGAACAGTTCCTGCCGCTCCGCCTTCGACAGCCGGTAGCGCCCCGGATGGGCGATAACCGCCGTACCGCCAGCGCCGACTATCCAGCGCAGCGCGTCGTCCAGCGTGGCCCAGGAGTGCTCGACATAGCCCGGTTTGCCTTTGGCCAGCCAGTAGTCGAACACCGACTTTACGTCCTTGACATGTCCCTGTTCGACGATGTAGCGGGCGAAATGCGAGCGGCTGACCAGTGCCGGATTGCCCGCATGGCGCAGCGCACCTTCGTAGGCGCCATGGATGCCGACCTTGTCCAACTCAGCCGCCATGCGCCCGGCACGCGAATCGCGGCCGCTCCTGACCTGATGCAGTCCCGCCACCAGTTCGGCGTTGGCGGGATCGACGCCCAACCCGAGTATATGCACGGTCTGGTCGTCACCCCATGAAATTGACACCTCGACCCCGTCAACAAAGCGCAGGCCGATCTGGTCGGCAGTCGCCCGTGCTGCGGCCAAACCGCCGAGTTCATCATGATCGGTCAGCGCCAGCAGTTCGACGCCGTTGTCCTGCGCGCGACGAACCAGTTCGGCCGGGGCCAGCAGGCCGTCGGAGACCGTCGAATGGCAGTGGAGGTCAGCATTGAGCGGCTTCATGCGGCGAAAAACTCCTCGATCATTTGTGCCACC
>JBIJDJ010000191.1:0-5714 GCA_044344175.1 Sulfuritalea sp. | reverse complement strand
GCGGATGGCGGGCAGGTGCTCGCTGAAGATCGCGGCCTCGGTGCGGGTAGGGTAGTACTCCGGCAATTCGGTGATGGCCTCGAACAGGCGCGAACCGAGCGGGTCGTAGAAGAACTTGGGTGCGATCCCCGCCTGCGGCTGCAGCAAGCCGGCTGCCAGTTCTTCGCGCAAGCGGGCCTTCTGGCGCGGCGAATCCCAATCCAGAAGCTGCAGCAATTTGATTCCGGGGGTCATCTCAGTCGGCCAGCAGTAAAAAAACGGTGGGGCGCCTGTCCAGGTCGGGTGCCGCGCCACGTTGCCAGTCGGACATCCGGCGCGTGGCAATCCTTTCGCCGGGAAGGCTCAGGTCGGTCGCCAGGCACAGGCGCGTCTTCGGCCGGCAGTTGGCCAGCAGGGCTTTGAACAGTGCGCTGTTGCGGTAGGGGGTTTCGATGAATATCTGGGTTTGCCGGTTGCGGGCCGATTCGTCCTCGAGTGCCACGATGCTGCGGCCGCGCTCCGGTTCGCGCGCCGGCAGGTAGCCGTGGAAGGCGAAGCGCTGGCCCTCCAGTCCGGAGCCCATCAGCGCCAGCAGCAGCGAGGACGGACCGACCAGCGGTTTGACGGTGATCCCCAGTTCGTGGGCGCGGCGCACCAGCAAGGCGCCGGGATCGGCCACTGCCGGACAGCCGGCTTCCGACATCAGGCCGAGGTCGTGGCCGGCAGCCAGGGGCGCCAGCAGGCGCTCGATGTCGGCAGGCGTGAGCGTGTCAGGCAATTGCTCGATTGCCAGTTCGCGCAGCGGCAGAGGATGGCCGAGCCGTTTGAGTTCGGCGCGCGCCGTCTTGGCGTTTTCGGCGACGAAATGCGTCAGCCGGCAGGCGGCCTCGCGCGCCGTTGCGGGCAGGTAGTTTTCCCAGGGCGTGTCGCCGAGGGCGACGGGGAGCAGCCAGAGTGCGCCGGGCATTACGCCTCCGCAGGGCCGCCCCAAGGCGGCGTAGAGTCAAGAACACGGACGTCGCGCAGCGACGGAACCTTGGTCATCCCTTTCCTCGGGAAAGGGGTTGGGGGAAAGGTCTCCACGGTCGGCTTACGGTAGTGCCACGCCTTCGGCGCGCAGCATGTCGCACAGCGCGATAAGCGGCAGGCCGATCAGCGCGTTGGGGTCATCGCCGCGCAAATAGGCAAGGAGGGAAATGCCCAGGCCTTCGGATTTGGCGCTACCGGCGCAGTTGAGCGCATCTTCCTTGTCGAGGTAAGACCCGATTTCGGCATCGCTGAGGGCGCGAAAGCCTACGTGCGTATCCACGCAGGACAATTGGGCACGATCCGTGGCGCTGTTCAAGAGGCACAGCCCGGTGTGGAAGACCACCTCTTTTCCGCGCATCAGGCGCAACTGGGCGATGGCATTCTCGCGGCTCCCCGGCTTGCCGAAGCGATGGTCGCCCTGGGCGGCCACCTGGTCGGAGCCGATGATCAGGGCGTCGGGGTAGCGTTTTACGACGGCGCGGGCCTTGGCTTCGGCAAGTCGCAGGGCGGTGGCAGCGGGAACTTCTTCGGGCAGCGCGGACTCGTCGGCTTCGGGCGCAATGGTCTCGAAGGGGATCTGCAGGCGCGCCAGAAGTTCGCGGCGAAAGGGCGAGGTAGAGGCAAGAACGAGCAGGCGCGGCATGTTTCAGGCTTGAAAAAGCAGAGTCGAACATGATATCATCCGCCGCTTTTGTCGCGCGAGCGCATGGCTGTGTCTGATTTGATTGCAGGAACAGTCATTGATTCACTCGAGTTCGCGCGCAGTGGTGGTGTGCTGGAACGTAGCGTCAGGCTGGATGAGTTGCCGCGCCTGGCCGACGTTCTTGCCACGACGACAGGATTGATGTCGGTCCGGCTCGAAGGCTGGCGGGACGACAAAGGCAGGTCGTGGTTGGAGGTGAATATCTCGGGCGAGCCGGAACTGTACTGCCAGCGTTGTCTTCGCGGCGTGAAGTTCCCGCTGGCTATCAGCAGCAGGTTGCAGCTGATAGGGCCGGGGGAGGAGTGGCCGGACGACGATCTGGCCGATGACGGTGCGGATGCCATAGAAGCCGAAAAGGCCTTGGCGGTAATTCCGCTGATTGAAGAAGAGGTGTTGCTGGCGCTGCCCATCGCGCCGCGTCACCGGCAGTGTGATTTGCCTTCAGGGGATGCAACGGAACAAGGTCCGTCGCCGTTCGCGGTACTGGCCGCCCTGAAGAAGCATTGAAGTCGAAGCAGGGATTCAGGGCAGGTCCGCCCATGCTGGCGGGTGTCATGCCGTAACTAAGCAAGGAGTAGCGAAATGGCCGTACAACAGAACAAGAAGTCCCCGTCCAAGCGCGGCATGCATCGTGCGCATGATTTCCTCACCAACCCGCCGCTGGCCGTCGAGCCGACCACGGGCGAAGTCCATCTGCGCCACCATATCTCGCCGTCCGGCGTGTATCGCGGCAAGAAGGTCGTCAAGGCCAAGGGCGAGTAATCCCGATTGCCGAAACCGGCCGGATGCGTTCTGCGCGTCCGGCCGTTTTTACATGAAGAGCCTCGCAAGAACACTCAAGCGATGACGATCACCCTCGCGGTGGATTGCATGGGCGGCGACCACGGTCCGTCGGTAACGCTGCCTGCCGTCATTGAATTCCTGCGTCACGACACCGATTGCGCCGCGATTCTGGTTGGGCGCGAAGAATCGCTGCGACCGGAGGTCGAGCGGCTGGCGGGCGAATTCGGCAAGCGCCTGTCGATCCGCCATGCCTCCGAACTGGTGGCGATGGACGAGGCCGTCGCCAGCGCGCTGCGCGGCAAGAAGGATTCCTCGATGCGCGTCGCCATCGACCTGGTCAAGGAAGGCGTTGCCGACGCCGCGGTCTCGGCCGGCAATACCGGCGCCCTGATGGCCGTGTCGCGCTTCGTGCTGAAGACACTGCCCGGCATCGACCGGCCCGCCATCTGTTCCATCCTGCCCTCCGAGCGCGGCAGCACCTACGTGCTGGATCTCGGCGCGAACGTCGATTGCACTCCCGAACACCTGCTGCAATTCGGCATCATGGGCTCCTCGCTGGTATCGGCACTGGAGCACAAGGAGCGGCCCACCGTAGGCCTGCTGAACATCGGCGAGGAAGCGATCAAGGGCAACGATGCGGTGAAGCGTGCGGGCGAACTGTTGCGGGGCACCGACCTGAATTTTGTCGGCAACGTCGAAGGCAACGACATCTTCAAGGGCGCGGCCGATGTGGTGGTGTGCGACGGCTTCGTCGGCAATGTCACGCTGAAGGCCGTCGAAGGTCTGGCGCACATGATCGGCGGTGCGCTCAAGGAAGAGTTTTCGCGCAACGTGTTTACCAAACTGGCGGCCCTGGTGGCGATGCCGGTCCTGAAATCCTTTCGCCAGCGCTTCGATCCGCGGCGCTATAACGGCGCGAGCCTGCTCGGGCTCAGGGGCATCGTGGTCAAGAGCCACGGCTCGGCGGATCAGATGGCATTCCGTTGTGCCCTGGAGAAGGCGGCGGAGGAGGCGCGGCAGCGATTGCCGGAAGCCATCGCCGCGCGCATGGCTGCCGTATTGCCAACGCCGACTCTTTGCGATTGATGGAGGCCGGAATGATCCATACTCGAATCAGCGGTACCGGCAGCTACCTGCCCGGTGAACCGGTCAGCAACGCCGCCTTGATCGCCGCGCACGGACTCGAGTCGTCGGACGAATGGATCGTCGAACGCACCGGCATACGCAACCGGCACTTGGCGGCGCCCGGTGTCACCTGCAGCGACCTGGCGCTGGAAGCCAGTCGGCGCGCACTGCAGGCGGCCGGACGCCTGCCCGGGGATGTCGACCTAATCATTGTCGCAACGTCTACGCCGGATTTCGTGTTTCCCAGTGCGGCCGCCCTGCTGCAGCACAAGTTGGGCATCACCAATGGCGCTCCCGCCTTCGACGTGCAGGCGGTCTGCAGCGGCTTTGTCTACGCCATGACCATCGCGGAAAAGTTCATTCGTTCCGGCTCGCACAAGTGCGCCCTCGTCGTCGGCGCCGAGGTGTTTTCGCGCATCCTCGACTGGACGGACCGCGGCACCTGCGTGCTGTTCGGCGATGGCGCCGGCGCGGTGGTGCTGGAAGCCGCCGCGGAACCGGGCCTTTTGGCCTGTGCATTCCATGCCGATGGCAGCCACCACGGCATTCTGTCCGTGCCGGGCCAGGTCTGCGGCGGAGCCGTTACCGGCGACCCCTTCCTGCGCATGGACGGGCAGGCCGTGTTCAAGTTTGCGGTCAAGGTGCTGGCCGATGTCGCCAACGAAGTGCTCACCGCTGCCGGCATGACGGCAGCTCAGGTTGACTGGCTGATCCCGCATCAGGCCAATGTGCGAATCCTGCAGGCAACCGCGAAGCGGCTACATATTCCGCCCGAAAATTGCATTGTTACCGTGGCCGACCACGGCAATACGTCGGCGGCATCGATTCCGCTGGCGCTCGACGAGTCGGTGCGTGCCGGGCGCATAAAGCGCGGCCAGCATCTGCTGCTGGAAGGCGTCGGTGGCGGCTTTACCTGGGGCGCGACCCTGCTCCGGTTCTGAACTTGAGAATACAGACATGAAATTCGCACTCGTATACCCGGGGCAAGGATCCCAGTCGCTGGGGATGATCGCTGCCTACGGCGATGCTGCCGTAATCCGTTCGACATTTGATGAGGCGTCGGCGGCGCTGGGTCGCGACCTGTGGCAACTGGCGACCGACGGACCGGCAGAAGCGCAGAGCCAGACGGTGAATACCCAGCCGCTGATGCTGACGGCGGACATCGCCGTCTATCGCTTGTGGCTGGCAAAGGGTGGCCCTCAGCCTGCGCTGGTTGCCGGACACAGCCTCGGTGAATACTCCGCGTTGGTGGCCGCCGGCGTGCTGCAATTGAAGGATGCGGTACCGCTGGTCGAACTGCGCGCCAGGGCCATGCAGGCCGCGGTGCCGGCGGGCGAGGGCGCGATGGCCGCGGTCATGGGCCTCGACGCGGCTTCAGTGATCGCAGCCTGTGCCGAGGCGGCGCAAGGACAGGTGGTGCAGGCAGTGAATTTCAACGAGCCGAAACAGACCGTGATCGCCGGCCACAAGGCGGCCGTCGAGCGCGCAGCGGAACTGGCCAAGGCCAAAGGCGCCAAGCGTGCCCTGATGCTGCCGGTGTCGGCTCCCTTCCATTGTTCATTGATGCAGCCGGCGGCGGACGCTCTGAAATTGCGTCTGGCGGATGTGAGTTTTGCCGCACCGCAGATTCCGGTAATCAACAATGTCGACGTGGCGCAACTGGCCGACCCGGCGGCGATCAGGGATGCGCTGGTGCGCCAGGCGGCGTCGCCGGTGCGCTGGGTCGAGACCATGCTGGCGATGCAGGCCGCAGGCGTGACCCACATCTTCGAGTGCGGTCCGGGCAAGGTCCTGGCGGGGCTGGTCAAGCGTTGCGTCGAAAGCCTCAATGGTGCCGCCATGAATGACCTGGCCGGCGTCGATGCCGCGCTTGCAACTGTTGAAGGAGCATGACATGGCTGACTTGAAGGGACAGGTTGCACTGGTGACGGGCGCTTCGCGCGGCCTCGGCCGTGCCATCGCGCTGGAACTCGGTGCGCAGGGCGCCACCGTGGTCGGCACCGCCACCACGGAAGCCGGCGCGGCCGACATCCAGAAGGCACTGGATGCAGCTGGCCTTACCGGCTGGGGTGCTACTGCCAATGTCACCGGGGCG